>NZ_JBSGHG010000045.1:3380-58656 GCF_053604275.1 Streptomyces sp. NPDC004051
ACCTCTGGGACCTCTGGGACCACCGACCCCCCAAGACCTCTGGAACCCCCAGAACCTCCCGAGATTCCCGGCACCTCTGGGACCTCTGGGACCACCGACCCCCCAAGACCTCTGGAACCCCCAGAACCTCCCGAGATTCCCGGCACCTCTGGGACCTCTGGGACCACCGAGACCTTCAGAACCCCGGCCCCCTGGAACCCCCTGGAACCCCCGGGACCCCTGGGACCCCTGGGACCCCCGATCCCTTCAGCACCCCCGGCCCCCTGGAACCTTCAGAACTCCCGGAGTCCCTGGAGCTTTCGAAGCCCTCGAAGCCCCCGGAGCTCTCAGAACCCCCGAAAACGCCGAAGGGGCCGGAGTAAGTCTTCGGCCCCTTCGTGCTGTTCTCGTGCGGGTCACGCCCAGAGCTGGCCCTGGAGCGTGTCGATGGCTTCCTCCGTCGTGGCGGCGGTGTAGACGCCGGTCGACAGGTACTTCCAGCCGCCGTCGGCGACGACGAAGGCGACGTCGGCGGACTCCCCCGCCTTGAGTGCCTTGTTCGCGACGCCGATCGCGGCGTGCAGGGCGGCACCGGTGGAGACCCCGGCGAAGATGCCTTCCTGCTGGAGGAGTTCACGGGTACGGGTGACCGCGTCGGCGGAGCCGACCGAGAAGCGGGTGGTGAGGACGGAGGCGTCGTACAGCTCGGGGACGAAGCCCTCGTCGAGGTTGCGCAGTCCGTAGACCAGGTCGTCGTAGCGCGGTTCGGCGGCGACGATCTTCACGTCCGGCTTGTGCTCGCGCAGGTAGCGGCCGACGCCCATGAGGGTGCCGGTGGTGCCGAGGCCGGCCACGAAGTGGGTGATCGAGGGGAGGTCGGCGAGGATCTCCGGGCCGGTGGTCGCGTAGTGGGCGCCCGCGTTGTCGGGGTTCCCGTACTGGTAGAGCATCACCCAGTCCGGGTGTTCGGCGGAGATCTCCTTGGCCACCCGTACGGCGGTGTTGGAGCCGCCCGCGGCCGGGGAGGAGATGATCTCCGCACCCCACATGGCGAGCAGCTCGCGGCGCTCCTGGGAGGTGTTCTCGGGCATCACGCACACCATGCGGTAGCCCTTGAGCTTGGCGGCCATCGCCAGGGAGATGCCCGTGTTGCCGGACGTCGGCTCCAGGATGGTGCAGCCCGGGGTGAGCCGGCCGTCCTTCTCCGCCTGCTCGATCATGAACAGGGCCGGGCGGTCCTTGATCGAGCCGGTCGGGTTGCGGTCCTCGAGCTTCGCCCAGATACGGACGTCGGCGGACGGCGACAGCCGCGGCAGGCCCACCAGGGGGGTGTTGCCCACCGCGGCCAGCGGCGAGTCGTAACGCATCCGGGATCAGGCCGCGCCGCCGGCCACGGCCGGCAGGATCGTGACGCTGTCGCCGTCGGACAGCTTGGTGTTGATGCCGTCCAGGAAGCGGACGTCCTCGTCGTTGAGGTACACGTTGACGAAGCGGCGCAGCTGGTCGCCGTTGCTGTCGTCGACGAGGCGGGCCCTGATGCCCGTGTGCCGGGTCTCGAGGTCGGCGAAGAGGTCGGTGAGAGTCTCCCCGGTGCCCTCCACCGCCTTCTGGCCGTCGGTGTACTGGCGGAGGATGGTCGGGATACGGACCTCGATGGCCATAACAGAGGGCTCCTGTCGGTTGTGTCGTCTGGTCGGCGGGCGCGCGGCGGCGCAGGGGTGCGTGAGCGTGCCCACGCGGTGGGGTCGCCGGGGCTCACGGGCCGTTCGGCGGAAGCTCGGTGTCAACAGATGGCACTGGCGAGTCTGCACAGGTCGACGTGCAGCCGCGCCACGAGCAGCTTGCCCGGCGTCTTGTCGCTCACGTCGTGGAGAACCATGAGTTCATCGTATCGATTCCCGATGACGGGAACCGAGTGCCGTCTCATGCTTCGGATGGTTGACGACCGGGATGTGGGAATGCGCAGATCGGGGCGTCAGTACGCCTCGACGATCTTGACTTCCTCCTCGGTGACCTCGCCGTTCACGATGCGGAACGAGCGGAACTGGAACTCGCCGAGGCCGTCGAGGTCGGCGGTGGAGACCAGGACGTAGTGGGCGCCGGGCTCGCTGGCGAGGTCGATGTCGGTGCGGGAGGGGTGGGCCTCGGTCGCGGTGTGCGAGTGGTAGACGATCACCGGTTCCTCGTCGTTGTCGTCCATCTCGCGGTACAGCTTGAGCAGGTCCTTCGAGTCGAACTCGTAGAACGTGGGCGAGCGGGCCGCGTTCAGCATGGGGATGAAACGCTCGGGGCGGCCCGAGCCCACGGGGCCCGCCACCACACCGCACGCCTCGTCGGGGTGGTCCTTGTGCGCGTGGGCGACGATCTGGTCGTGCAGAGCCCGGGTAATGGTCAGCATGAGCCTCAGGATAAGCAGACGGGCCGTCCCGTACCGAAGGGTGGTACGGGACGGCCCGGATGCCGGACGTGAGGGGTGCGGGGCGCCCGGTTGCCCGGGATGTCCGGCGCTAGCCGCCGATCTTCTCGAACTCCGGTTCGCGGCCCCCGGTGATCCGCGGGTTGCGGCTCTTGAGGACCATCCAGCCGGTCCCCAGGACGAGGGCCCAGCCGGCCATCACGTAGAGGCAGATCCTGGCTTCCGCGTCGAGCGCGATGAGGGCGGTGACGAAGAGCAGGAACACGATGGCGATGTAGGAGCACACCGAGCCGCCGGGCGCCGGGAAGGGGGAGGCGGGCAGCCGGCCCGCGACCACCTTGCGGCGGTAGAGGATGTGGCTGATCAGGATCATCAGCCAGGTCCAGATGCCGGCCGCCGTGGCGATGGAGGTGACGTAGCCGAACGCCTTCTCCGGGACGACGTAGTTCAGGACGACGCCGATGCCCATGAAGACCACCGAGGTGGCGATGCCGAGCGCCGGGGTCTTGGTGGAGGACAGCCGCTGGTAGATCCGCGGGGCCTCGCCGTTCTCCGCGAGGCTGCGCAGCATGCGGCCCGTGGAGTACATCCCGGAGTTGCACGAGGACAGGGCGGCGGTCAGGACGACGAAGTTGACGATGCCGGCACCGGCCGGGATGCCGATGACCGCGAACGCCTTGACGAAGGGGCTGGCGTCGGCGGAGAACTCGGTCCACTTCACCACGCACAGGATGACGGTGAGGGCGCCGACGTAGAACAGGGCGATCCGCCAGGGGAGGGTGTTGATCGCCTTGGGGAGCGTCTTCTCCGGGTTCTTGGACTCGCCGGCGGTGACGCCGACGAGTTCGATGGCGAGGTAGGCGAACATGACGCCCTGCAGGGTCATCAGGGACGATCCGACGCCCTTGGGGAAGAAGCCGTCGAAGGCCCAGAGGTTGGAGACGGCGGCGGTGTCCCCGGCAGCGCTGAAGCCGAAGGTGAGCACGCCCAGCCCGATCACGATCATGCCGATGATGGCGGTGACCTTGACCATCGAGAACCAGAACTCGATCTCGCCGAACAGCTTCACCGAGATGAGGTTGGCCCCGAAGAGGAGGATCAGGAAGACCAGGGCGGTGACCCACTGCGGGATCTGCGGGAACCAGTAGTTGATGTAGATCGCGGCGGCCGTGAGTTCGGCCATACCGATGACGATCCACATCAGCCAGTACGTCCAGCCGGTGAAGTAGCCGAAGAACGGGCCGAGGAACTCCCGCGAGTACTCGGCGAAGGAACCCGAGACCGGGCGGTAGAGCAGGAGCTCGCCGAGCGCCCGCATGATGAAGAAGATGATCACGCCCGCGAGGGCGTACATGACGATCAGGCTGGGCCCGGCCTTGGCGATGTTCGCCCCGGCTCCCAGGAAGAGACCGACGCCGATGGCGCCGCCGATGGCGATCATCTGGACCTGGCGGCCGTTGAGTCCGCGCTCGTACCCTTCGCCGGATACGGACTCCGTGTCGACCTGCGGTGAGGCCATGTGTCGTGCGCCTTTCTCCATGCCGATCCGGGCCGCTGGTGGGCCCCGGGTCGGGTCTCGGTCCCCCCCGGACTGATGGAGCTGAGCGGGTCCGCTCGTGCCTGGCCGGCGGTGGCCGGCTCGGTGGCGCACCCGGCGGACGTACAGGTGGTGTTCACCGGGCGGTCGTGCAGATTTATCACGGCCGCACCACTGATCAGCAGCGATTCGTGGCGTACATCACAGGAGGAAACGGGCGAACGTCACTCGGGAAGCGCATAGGAGGCGGAAGCCTTGACAGGATCATCACGTGGGCTTGAGTGTTCTCTGAGCGAACACGTCAGCGGACTTTTCCGAACATACCGACCAGTTGCACGGCATGGGCGGCGTCGCTCCGCCGAAAGTGTGGCGCCGCACCTCGACGGGCGCGGCGCGCCTACGGCATGAGGGTCGCGACGAGGGTTTCCTGAAGGCCGCCGAGCCACAGGTACGCCATCACCATGGGCTTGCGCGGGTCCTCGTCCGGGAGGCGGAAGAGGAGCTCGGTGTCGTCCTCGTCGTCGATCTCCAGCCGGGAGCCGATCGCCAGGCGCAGGTCGTTCAGCGCGCCGAGCCACCGCCGGGACTCCGCGGCCGAGAGCTTCAGCACCGCCCCGCCCTCACCGGCCGCGGTGAGCTCGTCCAGGGAGCGGATCACCGCGAGGGCGTTGTCGCGCTTGCCGGCCCGCAGGTCGTTCTCGGTGAAGCGGCGGAACTCCGCGGAGTGCGCCCGCTGCTCCTCGGTGTCCTTGAGGGAGGCGGGTTCCTCGGGGTCGCCGTAGGCGTCCGGGAAGAGCCGGCGCAGCACCGGGTCGGTGGGCGGCTCGCTCGGGCCCTCGGCGAAGAGTCCGGCGAACGGGTCCTCGGGGACGTCCTCGGCCGGACCGGGGCCGAGGAGCTCCATGAGCTGCACGGCCAGGGAGCGGATGATGGAGATCTCGACGTCGTCGAGGGCGACGGCCGCGCCGCCGTCGGGGAGCGGTTCGAAGTGTCCTGACATGGAGGCGATTCGCTACTTCCGGTCACGCGGGCGGGGGCGGGTCGGGTCCGGCGGGGTCACTTCCGGTCCTGCTGGAGGGTGGCCCACAGGCCGTAGCCGTGCATGGCCTGGACGTCGCGTTCCATTTCCTCGCGCGTGCCGCTGGAGACGACCGCCCGGCCCTTGTGGTGGACGTCGAGCATGAGCTTGGTGGCCTTGTCCTTGGAGTAGCCGAAGTACGTCTGGAAGACGTACGTCACATAGCTCATGAGGTTGACCGGGTCGTTGTGGACGATGGTGATCCAGGGGACGTCGGGCTCGGGTACGGCGAAGGCCTCTTCCGCCGGCTCGGTGCGTTCGATCTCCAGGGGTGCGGGTGACGTCACAGTGCCCATGCTGCCACCGGAAGGCGTCAGGAGCACAAACCGGCCCGCGCGGGCCGTCATACGTCCTGGTTTCACCCGGAATTCCCTCCGGGGCCGACCTCGGACCGATCCCGGACCGGCCCCGGACCGACTCCGGCCGGTCTGCGACGGGACAGAAATCGTCAGAGTGACGAAATGGGGGTAGCATTCGTCGTATGAACACAGCGGACCTTGGGCTGCCGGTGACGGTGCCGTCGACGGCGCTCTTCACCGACCACTACGAGCTGACGATGCTGCAGGCCGCCCTGAACGGCGGCACCGCCGACCGGCGCAGCGTGTTCGAGGTCTTCACCCGGCGCCTGCCGGACGGCCGCCGCTACGGCGTGGTGGCCGGTACCGGGCGGGTCCTGGACGCGGTGGAGAACTTCCGTTTCGACGGGGCCGTCCTCGACTTCCTGCGCGAGAAGGACGTCGTCGACGGGCGGACCCTCGACTGGCTGGCCGACTACCGCTTCTCCGGGGACATCTGGGGCTACCCGGAGGGCGAGGTGTACTTCCCGGGCTCGCCGATCATGCGGGTGGAGGGCAGCTTCGCGGAGTGCGTGCTGCTGGAGACCGTGATCCTGTCGATCCTCAACCACGACTCGGCGATCGCCGCGGCGGCCTCCCGGATGACCTCCGCCGCCGGGGACCGGCCGCTGATCGAGATGGGCGCCCGGCGCACCCACGAGCTGGCCGCGGTGGCCGCCTCCCGGGCCGCGTACCTCGGCGGCTTCACCTCCACCTCGGACCTGGCGGCCGGCTTCCGCTACAACATCCCGACCGTGGGCACCTCCGCACACGCCTTCACTCTGCTGCACGACACCGAGCGGGACGCCTTCCGGGCGCAGGTCGACTCCCTCGGCGGCGGTACGACGCTGCTGGTGGACACCTACGACGTGGCCGAGGCGGTCCGCGCGGCCGTCGAGGTCGCCGGGCCGGAGCTGGGCGCCGTACGGATCGACTCCGGCGACCTGCTGCTGGTGGCGCACCGGGTGCGGCAGCAGCTGGACGAGCTGGGCGCCACCGGTACGAGGATCCTGGTGACCTCCGACCTGGACGAGTACGCCATCGCCTCCCTGGCCGCCGCGCCGGTGGACGCGTACGGCGTCGGCACCCAGCTGGTGACCGGCTCCGGGCACCCGACGGCCTCCATGGTCTACAAGCTGGTCGCCCGCGCCGAGTCCGCCGACCCCGAGGCGCCGCTGGTGCCGGTGGCGAAGAGGTCCACCGGCGGCAAGACCTCCGTCGGCGGCCGCAAGTGGGCCGCGCGGCGGCTGGACGAGTACGGCGTCGCCGAGGCCGAGGTGGTCGGCACCGGACGGGTGCCCGACGCCCTGGCCGACCGGCAGCTGCTGGTGGAACTGGTCAAGGGCGGCGAGGTGACCGGGACCGCGCGCGAGCCGCTGGACGTGCTCCGCGAGCGGCACCGGGCGGCCCGCGCCAACCTGCCGCTCTCCGCGACCCAGCTCTCCCGGGGGGAACCCGTCATTCCCACGGAGTACGCGCACGAGGGCTCGGGTAGCTAGAACCGCGTGTCCCGCCGCACCCGCCGCACCCACCGCGCGCACGGCTCCCCGGCCGGGACCCCGGCCCTTCGTGCCGCACCCCTGTCCACACCGTTCCACATTCGATTCTGCGTTTGATCCTGCGTTTGATCCCGTGTTCCGCGGGCCCGGAGCCTCACCGGCCGGGTCCGCTCCCCGCCCGACCCCACAGCCGGAGGACTCCGACCATGCGCCGCGCCTTGATCGTCGTCGACGTGCAGAACGACTTCTGCGAGGGGGGCAGCCTCGCCGTCACCGGTGGCGCCGACGTGGCCGCCGCCATCACCGAGCTGATCGCGCAGGCCCCCGCCCCGGCCGGCTACCGGCACGTGGTGGCCACCCGCGACCACCACATCGCCCCCGGCGGCCACTTCGCCGACCGCCCCGACTACGTCAGCTCCTGGCCCGCGCACTGCGTCGCCGGGACGGAGGGCGCCGCCTTCCACCCGAACTTCGCCCCCGTGGTCGGCTCCGGAGCGGTCGACGCCGTCTTCGACAAGGGGGCGTACTCGGCGGCGTACAGCGGCTTCGAGGGGACCGACGAGAACGGTGTGACGCTGGCCGACTGGCTGCGGGAGCGGCAGATCGACGAGGTGGACGTGGTGGGCATCGCCACCGACCACTGCGTGCGCGCGACCGCGCTGGACGCCGTCCGCGAGGGCTTCCGCGCCCGGGTCCTGCTCGACCTCACCGCCGGGGTGGCCGCGCAGACCACCGAGCGGGCGCTCGAGGAGCTGCGCGGAGCGGGTGTGGAGCTCTCGGGGAAGCCGGTCGTGCAGTAGGCGTGCGGTGGTCGCGCGGTGACCGTGCGGCGACCGCGCGACCGCCGGGTCAGGCGGGGGCCGCGGGGCTTCTGAGCAGCGCCCTGATCGGATGCCACAGCTCCACGGCCGGCGCGGTGCCGGCCAGGACGCCGCTGCCGGGCGCCGTGCGCCAGATCAGCCCGTCGGGATGGTGCAGCACCGCGGTGATCTCGTCGGGGCTCGGCGGGGCCGCGTTGCCCCGCAGGTAGACGGCGCGCAGACCCAGGTTGCGCAGCCTGGTCAGGGCGCGCGCCCGGTTGCCCGCGTGCACGAGGAAGCGCACCGAGCCGGCGGGGCCGGCGGCGGGGCTGGGCAGGTTCAGCGCCACCACCACGGTGCCGTTCGGCAGCTTGCAGAAACCTCCTGCGGCCATGGATGTCATACCCCCGTGGGACCAGGTGTCAATAAGAAAGCCACAGGACGCACCTAAACACGGATCGGCGGCAACCCGCCAGGGGGCCGCCGCCGATCACGCTCTGACCTGCGAAAACGCTGTTTACCTGGTCGCTCGGCCCACCTCGAGGTGGATCGTCGAGCCGTTTCCGGACTCCTTGACGATCTTGATCTTGGTGTTGGTGTCAGTGATCCGGACACCGCCGGTCGGGTTCGTCTCGTCGTAGTAGGTGTGGGTCCGGTCGTTGAAGACCGGCACCCCCTTCGAGGAGCGGATCTTGGTCGCGACGCCGTTCTTGTGCAGCGTGATGCCGTCCGTGCGGAACGTGCTGAACGGGGCGTCGTAGGTCTGGATGCGGTTGCGCATCAGCGTGCCGTCGGACCACTTCAGCGCGGTCGGGTGCGAGTCGACCGGCAGGATCAGGCCCCTGCCCGGGTGGCGGCTGGTGTTGTTGTCGACCTGGGAGGTGTCCCACTTCCAGATCAACAGGCCGTTCTGGTAAGGGAAGTGCTCCACCCAGTCCGGACGGCTGTCCGCGAAGCCGAAGTTGTACGGGCCGGCCTTCAACGTCTTGTCGTACGACACGTACTGGCGGTTCTCGGCGATGTAGTACTGCGCGTAGTCCTTGGTGAAGGACGCGCCGATGCGGGAGAAGCCCTTCGCCGTCCAGGCGGCGTCCGCGGTCTCCGCGTCGTCCGTGAACAGGGCGGCGCCGTCCGCGGTGACCGAGATCCGGTCGGCCGCGAAGCCCTTCATCGCCAGGCCGCCGTCGGTCTGGTAGCGGAAGCGCAGGTCGATCCGCCGGCCGGCGTAGGCGTCCAGCGGGTACGCCAGCGGCTGGTAGCCGTCGACCGTGCCGTGCAGGGCCGGCTTGTCGCTGCCGTCGCGCGGGATCGGCCGGCCGTCGACCGTGCCGTCCAGGGCGGTCCAGTTGGCGCCGCCGTCGGTGGAGACCTCGGCGTAGAGGAAGTCGTAGTCGGACTCGATCTCGTACCAGCCATCGAGGGTCAGCTCGGCCGACGCCTTGCCGGTGAGGTCCACGGAACGGGTCAGCGTGTTCCTCAGGTCGTCACCGCTGCCGCTCCACCACTGGGTCTCGCCCTCGGCCGGGACGACGACCTCGGTGGTGACCGCCTTCTCGGGCAGCTCGACCACGAGGGCCTGCTTGTCGCGGGTGTTGTACTCGGCGGGGCCCAGCTTGTGCTTCGACTTCGTCGCGGCCCTGGCCGTGTCGTAGTCCAGCCAGCCCAGTTGGAGCTTGTCCCAGGCGGTCATGTCGCCGGGCAGGTCGCCGATCTCGTTCTTGCCGGTGCCGAGCCAGGAACCGGAGGACATCAGGGTCCAGAAACCGGTGGAGTTCTCGCCGCCCGCGGTGTCGTAGTGGTCCGGCAGGCCGAGGTCGTGGCCGTACTCGTGGGCGAAGACGCCGAGTCCGCCGTTCTCCGGCTGGATGGTGTAGTCGCCGACCCAGACGCCGGTGTCGCCGATCTGGGTGCCGCCGAGCTTGTTCTGCTCGGGTCCGGTGGCGCCGGCGTCGGTGCCGAAGGCGTACCAGCGGTGGGCCCAGATCGCGTCCTCGCCCTGGGCGCCGCCGCCGGCGGACTCGTCCTCACCGGCGTGCACGATCTGGAAGTGGTCGATGTAGCCGTCGGGCTCGTTGAAGTCGCCGTCGCCGTCGTGGTCGTAGCGGTCCCACTGGTCGTACTCGGCGAGATCGGCCCTGATCTCGGCGCCGGTCCGGCCGGCCGCCTTCTGGTCGTCGACCCAGGCGTTGACTCCGTCCTGCACCACGAACCAGGCGCAGTTGTCGGGGACGCACTGGTTGGAGCCGTAACGGGCCTCGTTGTAGGGGACCTTGACCCAGTCGGAGACCGCGCCCTCGACCGAGTAGCGGCCCGAGGACTGCTTCTCGAAGTACGTCTTGACCGACTCGACACCCTTGCCGGTGCCGAAGTACATGTCCTCGAAGTGCTTCCGGTCGTAGTCCGCCTGCCACGCGGTGGAGTTGTCCACGCGGCGGTCCGGCTCGGCTATCTCGTTGTGCAGCGGGCCGGGGGTGCCGCCGTAACGGCTGTCGACCCTGTCGCCGAACTCGACCAGGATCGTGAAGATCCTGTCGGTCTTCTCCCGGCCGAGCTCGACGTACTTGCCGGTGCCCTTCTTGCCCTTGCCCTTGAGTTCGACGACCTTCGAACCGTCCCGGTTCTTGACCGACGCCTGGCCTGATATGACCTGGTTCAGGGCTTCTTCGCGCTGTGCCGCCTGCGTCTTGGAGAGCGGTCCCGCGAGGTCGTGCTCCACGTGCTGGTGCTCCGCCGGGTCCTGTCGGTCCACGGTGGCGGGCCGGTCGGCCCGGTCGGCCGTGTCGGCCTGGGCCACGGTGAACGCAGAGCAGGTGGCGGTGACCGCCGCGAGCGCCACGCCCGTCGCGGCCGCTCTGAACGTCCAGGGTCTACTGGTCACTTGAGATCCCCTCCCGCGTTCGTGCGCGCGAAAGCGGGTCCGGGTGATGGATGGTCGCGCACACGTGATCAACGCGTGTAGTCAAGTGACCACATTTGACTAAAGGTTCAGCAGAAAAAACAGATCTTGACTTGAACAGGTCAACTGCATTATGCGGAGGGACGGCCGGCTTCGCGGGCCCGCCGGGCACGGTCGTGCGGACGGCATGACTCCGTGCGCCCCCTGTGCACCGGACCTGTCGGTCAGGTCACGCTTACTCTGCGTTCCGCTCGGGCACTCTCGCCGTTAGAGTCGCTTGGCGGCACACCGTTGAGCCGGTGGAAAGCCAGGCCGACAGCCCCCGACCTCCGAGGACACGATGGCCATGCCCCGTCCGACTGTCGCTCAGCTCGCCTACGGTTCGTGCACCGTGGTCTTCTCCACCCTCACCATGCTGCTGTTGTTCCAGACGAGTTCGGGCGCGGGTATCGCGCTCGTCGCCGTCGTGGCGCTCGCCCTCGGCCTGCTGGTGGCCATGACGGTGCCGCTCTCCGGGCGCACCCGTCCCGCCCCGGTGGCGCGGTCCGCGCCGCAGCCGCCGGCACGGGTGACCGTGCCGTCACCGGCGGCCGCGCGGACCCGCGAGGCGGTGCGGGAGCGGGCTGCCTCCTGACGGAGTGCCGAGCCGGCCTCGAGCCGGCCCGGCGTCACCCCGTGCTCACCACGACCGTCTTGGCCGCCTTGTCGTGCAGGCCCTGCTTGTAGGGTCGGTCGAAGAAGCTCCAGCCGCCCGCGATCACGGTCCAGACGCAGGCGCAGCAGAACGCGAACGGCAGCCAGAGCACGGCGGCACGGATCAGCGACGTCTGCGTGGACGGGGTCGCGCCGTCGGACAGGTCGGCCACCCTCAGTTTCAGCCACTTCTTACCGAGGGTCTGCCCCGTGCGGGCCGTCATGAAGGTGTCGTAGCCGGTGTAGAGGACCGCGGCGATGAGGGACTGGGCGAAGGACTTCCCCGCGTTGAGCTGGTCGCCGTTCACGCTGTACTGGCTCACCCCGAAGGGCCAGGTGAGCAGCCAGAGGACGATGCCCACGAGGATCATGTCGATGATGCGGGCGAGGGTGCGCCTGCCGCTGTCGGCGAGCGGCGGCATTCCCGCGAGGGGGTCGGTGGGACCGGGCCCGTAGGGGCTGCCACCGCCGTACGGACCTCCGCCGCCCTCGCCGTACGGGCCGCCGCCCTCGTACGAGCCGCCGCCCTCGCCCTGGTGCGGCGGCGGGGGCTGCTTCTTGAACGGGTCGTCGTCCGGCGGCTGCTGACCGGAGCCGGGGGGCGGTTCGGTGCTCATGGCCCGAGTCGACCGCGAACCCCCCGGCGCCGCATCCGGCGAGCCGCCGTCCGGAGTACCGGCGCCGGGACGACCGTCGGAAGCGTTCCGGCGGAAGGATTCCGGCGGAAAAAGCCCTAGCCCGCGACGAACGTGTGCGCGACCTTGTCGTGCCAGCACTGCCGCCACGGCTTGTCGAACAGACACCACAGGACGCCCACCACACCGATGACGAGCAGTCCGGGGATGCTGTAGACCAGCCAACGGCGCAGGGCCGCGCCCCACTCCGGTGTCTCGTGGCCCTCGATGTCCCGTACCTCGAGCCCCAGCAGCTTCTTGCCCAGGGTGCGGCCCCATTTGACGGTGGGCAGCACCTCGTAGAGGACGCCGCCGACCAGGAGCACCGCGAGGACGATGCCGAGGTAGACCGACGTGGTGCCGTCGAGCAGCCACACCGTGACGGTCTCGCCGGACAGTTTGGCCGCGTCGATCTTCGCTGTGAGGTGATCCGCCGCCGCGATGCCGAGCGGCACGGCGGCCACCGCGGTGACCCCGCCGAGCAGGACCGTGTCCAGCAGCCGCGCGGCCAGCCGCTTGCCGAGTCCGGCCGGCCGGGCCGAGGCCCGGCGTCTGGCGGCGGCCTGGAACACGTCCTCGACCGGTGGCTTCCACGGCGCGGGCGGCTGCTCGCCCCCGTCCGCACGCCGGTGCGCCTGCTGCGCCCAGGAGGACTGCCCCCCGCCGGGACCGCTCGACAGCGGCCCGGCTGCCGGGGCCTGAGCGGCAGCGGGGGTGGGGCTGGGAGCGGGAGCCGGAGCGGCGGCCTGTGGAGGGACCCCCGGGGCGGCGGCGGCCGGACTCCCCCTCTCCGCCTGGGCGGCGGCGCGGGCGGCACGCGCGGCGGCGGCCTTCCCGGCCCCGAAACCGGGCCCCCCGGAGGAACCCTTGCGCGGGCCGACGGCGCGGAAGGTCACGGTGCCCTCGTCCGCCGGGGCACCGCCGGAGGAAGGTGCGGACCCCGAAGAGGCGGCGGGTGCGGCGGGCGGCTGAGCCGTCGGCGGACGGAACGCGGACCGGTCGTCCACGGGCGTCCCACCGGCGTCCGGAGCGGGGGCGGCGTGCGGCACTCTCGGGTCCGCGCCCCAGGAGACCCGGCGGTCCTGGTCGCCGCCGAAGCCCGACTGGCGGGAGCGGTCGGCACCCCAGGCGGAGGCGGGCTCGGGCCGGCTGCCGTGCTGGGACTCGGCCGGGGAGGGAGCCGGGAAAGGGGACGGTTCGTCGGCCGGGTCCTCGTCGAAGAAGTGCGGGCCGGTCTCCTCGACGGGGGGCACCGCCGGGGCGGTACCGGCGGACGACGCCGGCGCGAGGGGCGCGCCGCCGCCCTCCGGTGCCGGACGGCTCGTGCCCGGCACCCAGGCGGCACCGTTCCAGTACCGGACGTATCCGGGAATGGACGGGTCCGGGTAATAGCCTTCGCGCGGCGTGTCGTCGCCGGGGGCCGGGGTGGGGGCGCTCATGTCCGTCGTCCCGTATCTGCTCGGGGGTGGGTCGGGGGCACCACATCTATCAGACGGGCGCAGGCACCACCGCCCGTCCGGCCGGAGCCACCCCTTTCGGGCACCGATCTGGTAAAGCGACGAAAAACCTTTCGTACCGGTGCGGCAGGGAAGGACGGTGCGGACAGCGGCTGTTCAGAAGAGCTTGCCCGGGTTCAGGAGGTTCAGCGGGTCGAAGGTCCGTTTGACGGCCCGCTGCATCTCCAGGCCCACCGGGCCGATCTCGCGTGCCAGCCACTCCCTCTTCAGGACGCCGACGCCGTGCTCGCCGGTGATGGTGCCGCCGAGTTCCAGGCCGAGGGCCATGATCTCGTCGAAGGACTCGCGGGCGCGGCGCGACTCCTCGGCGTCCCGGGCGTCGAAGCAGACCGTCGGATGGGTGTTGCCGTCCCCCGCGTGGGCGACGACTCCGATGGTGAGCCGGTACTTCTCGGAGATCCGTTCGACGCCGTCGATGAGTTCGGCGAGCCGGGAGCGGGGCACGCACACGTCGTCGATCATCGTGGTGCCCTTGACCGCCTCCAGCGCGGGCAGGGACAGCCGCCGGGCCTTGAGCAGCAGTTCGGACTCGGCGGTGTCGTCGGCCGGTACGACCTGGGTGGCTCCGGCGGCCTCGCAGAGCGCGCCGAGGGCGGCGAGGTCGGCGGTGGGGTCGGCGGTGTCGAAGGCCGCGAGCAGCAGGGCCTCGGTGCTCTCGGGGAGGCCCATGCGGGCCATGTCGTTGACGGCCTTGACCGTGGTGCGGTCCATGAGTTCGAGGAGGGAGGGGACGTGCCCGCCGGCCATGATGCGGCACACCGCGTCGCAGGCGGCGGCGGAGGAGGCGAACTCGGCGGCCAGGACGAGCTGCTCGGGCGGTTCGGGCCGCAGGGCGAGGATCGCGCGCACGACGATGCCGAGGGAGCCCTCGGAACCGACGAACAGGCGGGTCAGGTCGTACCCGGCGACGCCCTTGGCGGTGCGGCGGCCGGTGGACATCAGGCGGCCGTCGGCGAGGACCACGTCGAGGCCGAGCACGTACTCGGCGGTGACCCCGTACTTCACGCAGCACAGCCCGCCGGAGGCGGTGCCGATGTTGCCGCCGATGGTGCACGTCTCCCAACTGGAGGGGTCGGGCGGGTAGGAGAGGCCGTGCTCGCCGACGGCCCGGGAGAGGGTGGCGTTGACGACGCCGGGTTCGACGACGGCGATCCGGTCGACGGGGTTGATCTCCAGGATGGCGTCCATCCTGGTCAGGGAGAGCACGATGCACCCGTCGGTCGCGTTGGCGGCGCCGGACAGGCCGGTGCGGGCGCCCTGCGGGACGACCGGGACGCGCAGCGCGGTGGCGGTGCGCATGACGTGCTGGACCTGTTCGACCGTGCGGGGCAGGACGACCACCGCCGGGCTGCCGGCCGGGCAGAAGCTCGCCATGTCGTTGGCGTAGGAGGCCGTGATGTCGGGGTCGGTGAGCACCGCTCCGGGCGGCAGGCCGCCGAGCAGGCGGTCGACGAGGCTGTCGGCCGGCACCGTGTCTTCATCGCGTCGCGCTTCGATACGGCTCACGATCACAGCGTGACACCCGGGGCCATCGGTGTGAACCCCGCGTACGGCACCCGGTGGTAAGCCGTGGTGAGCCGGGGTGTGGTTCGTCGTATCGGCAGATGATGTGACGCACAGTGTGCGCCATGGACGACAAGCCACGAGAGACCCGCGAGCCGGACGCGGCCCCTGCGCACGGCGGCACCCGTCGGCGGGTGAACCGCCGGATGCTGCTCGGCTCGGTCGCCGGGTGCGCCGTGATCGGCGGGGTGCTGGTGCTGCTGCCGTGGGGGAACGGGGCGGACGGGCCTGTGGAACCGGCGCCGGGGGCGCCGGCCCTGGCGGCGGTCGCCAGCGGCGTGCCGGCGTCGCTGCCCGAGCTGGAGAGCCTGATCGCGGAGCGGCAGCGGCATCTGGAGAAGCATCCGCAGGACGCGGAGGCCTGGACGGTGCTCGGGACGGCCCGGGTGGAGCAGGGGCGGCGGCTCGCGGACCCCGCGCACTACCCGCGGGCCGAGAAGGCGCTGCGCACCTCGCTGCGGGTGCGGGCGAAGGCCAACGCCGGGGCGCTGCGCGGGATGGCGGTGCTGGCGAACGCCCGCCGCGACTACCCCGCCGCCCGCGAGTGGGGCGAGCGGGCGCTGAGGCTGGAGCCGGAGCGGTGGACGACGTATCCGCCGCTGATCGAGGCGTATGCCGGGCTCGGCGACAACGGGGCGGCGGAGAAGATGCTGGACCGGCTGGAGGCACTGCGGTCCGGACCGGTCGTGATGGCCCGGGCGGCGGCCCTGCACCGGGACAAGGGCCGCCGGGAGGACGCGGCGGCCCAGCTGTCCGACGCCGCCGCGGCCGCCGGGGAACCCGCCGAGCGGGCCGGGTATCTGGAGCGGGCCGGGCAGCTGGCCTGGGAACGCGGCGACCGGGAGGACGCGCTGCGGCACTTCCGGGAGGCGCTGCGGATCGACCCGGACCAGCGGGCGGCGCAGGCGGGGCAGGGCAGGGCGCTGGCCGCGCTCGGCCGGACCACGGAGGCGATCGACGCCTACCGGGCGGCGCTGGCGCGGCAGCCGCGGCCGGAGTACGCGCTGGAACTGGGCGAGTTGTACGCGTCGCTGGGGATGCGGCAGGCGGCCCGGGACCAGTACGACCTGCTGCGCGAGCGGGCGCGGGCGGCCGCCGCGCACGGGGTCGACGAGGACCTGGTCCTCGGGCGGCTCGAAGCCGACCACGGGGACCCCGGGACCGCGGTGCGGCTGCTGCGGGCGGAGTGGAAGCGGCAGCCGTCGGCGGAGGTGGCCGACGCGCTGGGCTGGGCGCTGCACCGGTCGGGGAGGTACGAGGAGGCGCTGGAGTACGCGGTGCGGGCGACGGAGGTGACGAAGGGCGGGGTGCGCACCGCCCCGCACCTCTTCCACCGGGGCATGATCGAGGGGCAGCTGGACATGCACGGGCCGGCGCGGCGGCATCTGCGGGAGGCGATGGCGCTCAACCCGTACTTCTCCCCGCTCCGGGTGCCACTGGCCCGGGCGGCACTGGAGCGGCTGGGCGAACCGCCCGTCGACGGACCGCCCGCCTGGGCGGAGGAGGCCGAGAGGGCCGAAGAGGCCAGGGAAGCCAGAAGGGCCGAGGAGGCCGAGCAGGCGGAGAGGGCCGAAAGGGCGGAGAGAGAGGAGAGGGCGGAGAGGGCCAGGGAGGCCGAAAGGGCCCAGGAAGCCGAGAGGGCCAAGGAAACCGAGGAAGCCAGGAAGGCCGAGCAAGCGAGGAAGGCCGAGCACGCCGAAAGGGCCAGGGCGGCCGAGCAGGCCGAGAGAGCTGCGAGGGCGAAGGAAGCCGAGAGGGCGGAGGAAGCCGAGAGGGCCGAAAGGGCCAGGGCGGCCGAAGAGGCCGAGAGAACCGAGAGGGCCGAGACGCCCGAGACGGCCGAAAGGGCCGGGGCAGCCGAAGAGCTCACGGGAGCCGAAGAGGCTGAAGCGGGCTGAGGCGGGGTCGGCCGGTGGGGCGTCGGATGCGGGGGTCCCGCGTCCGGCGCCCCGCCGGCCGAACCGGCCGGTCACAGGTTGCCGCGGCGCTCCTGCTCCCGCTCGATCGCCTCGAACAGGGCCTTGAAGTTGCCCTTGCCGAAGCCCATGGAGCCGTGCCGTTCGATGATCTCGAAGAACACGGTCGGCCGGTCCTGGACCGGCTTGGTAAAGATCTGCAGCAGATAGCCGTCCTCGTCCCGGTCGGCGAGGATCTTCAGCTCGCGCAGGGTCTCGACGGGCACCCGGGTGTCGCCGACCCACTCGCCGAGGGTGTCGTAGTACGAGTCCGGGGTGTCCAGGAACCGCACACCGGCCGCGCGCATCTGCCGGACCGTCTGCACGATGTCGTTGGTGTTGAGCGCGATGTGCTGGACGCCGGCGCCGCCGTAGAACTCCAGGTACTCGTCGATCTGGGACTTCTTCTTGGCGACGGCGGGCTCGTTGATCGGGAACTTGACCTTGAGCGTGCCGTCGGCGACCACCTTCGACATCAGCGCGCTGTACTCGGTGGCGATGTCGTCGCCCACGAACTCCTTCATGTTCGTGAAGCCCATGACCTTGTTGTAGAACGCGACCCACTCGTTCATCCGGCCGAGCTCCACGTTGCCCACGCAGTGGTCGACGGCCTGGAAGAAGCGCTGGGCCGGCGGTTCGACGATCGGGTCGGCGGCGACGTAACCGGGCAGGTAGGGACCGTCGTAGCCGGTGCGCTCGACCAGCGTGTGGCGGGTCTCGCCGTAGGTGGCGATCGCGGCGAGGACGACGGTGCCGTGCTCGTCCTTCATCTCGTACGGCTCGGCGAGGGAGCGGGCGCCGTGCTCGACGGCGTAGGCGTACGCGGCGCGCGCGTCCGGGACCTCGATGGCGAGGTCGACGACGCCGTCGCCGTGCGCGGCCACGTGGTCGGCGAGGAAGGCGCCCCACTCGGTGGACTGCTTGACCACCGAGGTGAGGACGAAGCGGGCGGAGCCGCTCTCCAGGACGTAGCTCGCGGTCTCGCGGCTGCCGTTCTCCGGTCCGGAGTAGGCGACCAGCTTCATGCCGAAGGCGGTGGAGTAGTAGTGCGCCGCCTGCTTGGCGTTGCCCACGGCGAAGACGACCGCGTCCATTCCCTTGACCGGGAAGGGGTCGGCCTGCCGGGCGGTCGCGTCGGGAGTGAGGTGTGTGGTCTGCGTCATAGGTGCAGGGTGGGCCAGCCCTGCAAGGTGCGCAATAGTTTGCCCGTTCACTGGGCAATGTGTTCAGCTGTACGCCCGCCCGCGCGGGCTTTCTGTACAGGATGACCATCGAGGAGGCCGGTATGGCGATCGATCATCTGGACGGGCGGATCATCCTGCTGCTGGCACGGGAGCCGCGGATCGGCGTGCTGGAGATGTCCCGGCGGCTCGGGGTGGCGCGGGGGACGGTGCAGGCGCGGCTGGACCGGCTTCAGTCGAACGGAGTCATCCGCGGGTTCGGCCCCCAGGTGGACCCGGCGGCCCTCGGCTATCCGGTCACGGCGTTCGCGACGCTGGAGATCCGGCAGGGTCAAGGGCCCGATGTCCGGGAGCACTTGGCGAGCGTGCCGGAGGTGCTCGAGCTGCACACCACCACCGGCAGCGGGGACATGCTGTGCCGGCTCGTGGCCCGTTCCAACGCCGATCTCCAACGGGTGATCGACCGGGTCGTCGGTTTTGATGGGATCGTCCGGGCCGCCACGGCGATCGTGATGGAGAACCCCGTTCCGCTGCGGATCATCCCCCTGGTGGAGCAGGCGGCGCTCCACGAGCCGCCGAGGGGCGGCCGGAGCGCACCGGACTGACCGGACGGGCCTGGCCGAGCTGGGGTGAGCGGACGTGAACTTCTGGGAGTACCTGGGCAACCGCCATCAGCAGCTGCTCGTCGACGCGTACCAGCACGCCAGTGTCGTCTTCCAGTGCATGGTGGCGGCGACCGTGCTCGGGGTGCTGATCGGGGTCGTGACGTACCGCAGCGGCTGGGCGGGCGACCTGGCCACGACCACCACCTCGACCCTGCTGACCATCCCGTCGCTGGCCATGATCGGCCTGTTGATCCCGCTGGTGGGGCTCGGGGTGCCGCCGACGGTGATCGCGCTGACGCTGTACGGGCTGCTGCCGATCGTGCGCAACGCGATCGTCGGCCTGCGCGGGGTCGACCCGTCGCTGGTGGACGCGGCCACGGGCATCGGCATGTCGCGGACGGCCCGGCTGGTACGGGTCGAACTGCCGCTGGCCTGGCCGCCGATCCTCACCGGGATCCGGGTCTCCACACAGATGCTGATGGGCATCGCCGCCATCGCCGCCTACGCCTCCGGTCCCGGCCTCGGGAACCTGATCTTCCGCGGCATCGCCTCGCTGGGCAGCGAGAACGCGCTCAACCAGGTCCTCGCGGGCACCCTCGGGATCATCGTCCTCGCGCTGCTCTTCGACGCCGCGTACGTCCTGCTCGGACGGCTGACCATCTCCAGGGGGATCCGTGTCTGAGCCACCGACGACAGGGGCCCCCGGGGCGGCGCTGAAGCGGCTGAACCTCACCCGGGTGCGGGACGTGGGGATCACCGACTGTCCGACGGTGACCGTCGACGACCCGCTCCAGCAGATCTTCACCGTGCTCCGTTCCAGCCGCTCGAACGAGATCCTGCTACTCGACCGGCGGGGCCGCCCCTACAAGTGGCTCCGGCGCGGCGACCTGATGCGGGCCAAGGGCTCGCCGGCCCGCGCGGGCACCCCGGTGCACGACGCGGTGGCCCGGGACGCGGCCCTGCGGGACGCGCTGGAGGCCGTCCTCACCGACAGCTCGGACGAGTGGTGGTCACCGGAGGGCGCGGCACGTACGAGGGCGTCGTCGATGTGGAGACGCTGATGAACTCCGTGCACGAACTGCTGGAGGCCGACCGGCTGAAGGCGATGGAGGCCCAGCACGAACCGAAAAGTATGCGGAGCGACCGGACGCACGCCGAGCAGGAGGGCGTAAACGAGGAGGTGAACGCGTGAGCGCCTCTCCGCAGCGGCGGCCCGACGGCGAGTACGAGGTCAGGGGGCTCGCCTTCCGGAACAAGGGCCAGGCTTACGACCAGGACGAAGACGGCCGGAGCGACGACCGGGGGGACGGCGAGGGCAACGGCAGGGGCGGGAACGGAGGCAGGGGTGGGGGCGGGGCCACGCGCGGTGCGGGGCCGGGGCCCCCGGAGTCCGGAGTCTCGTCCGTGAGTGCGCCCCGGGTGACCTGGCGGCATCTGACGTTCCTGCCCATGATGCTGGTCGCCCTGCTGCTCGCGACCTGGCTGTGGTTCGTCCAGGCCGATCTGGACACGCTGTCCGAGAACGCGCTGTCCGACGGGCAGGTGTCCAAGGCGCTCTGGCAGCACATCGAGCTGACCGTGATCTCGACGTTCTTCGTACTGATCATCGCGATCCCGCTGGGCATCCTGCTGACCCGGCCCAGGTTCCGCAGGGCCGCCCCGGCCGCGATGACGTTCGCCGACATGGGCCGGGCGACGCCCGCGATCGGTCTGCTCGCGCTGCTGGTGATCTGGCTGGGGGTCGGCCGCAGGGCCGCCCTCGTCGGCATCGTCGCCTACGCCGTGCTGCCGGTGCTCTCCAACACCATCGCGGGTCTGCGGGCCAACGACCCGGCGCTGCTGGAGGCGACGCGCGGCATCGGCGTGTCCCCGCCGGGCGTGCCGACCCGGGGGGAGCTACCCCTGGCCGTCCCCCTCATCCTCGCCGGGATGCGTACGGCACTCGTTCTGAACGTCGGCACGGCCACCCTCGCGACATTCGGCGGGGGCGGCGGTCTGGGCGTGCTGATCACCACCGGCATCACCAGCCAGCGGATGCCGGTACTGGTGCTGGGCTCGATCCTCACCGTCGCCCTGGCCCTGCTGGTGGACTGGCTGGCCTCGCTGGCCGAACTGCTGCTGCGGCCACGGGGGCTGGAGACGGGCACATGAACGTGGGCGCGGGGAACATCACGGAGATGGACACCGGGATCATCTACACCCAGACGGCCAAGGGCGCCTGCACCTACGGCGAGGTCTTCACCACCGACGGCCGCATCAGGTCCATGAACCTGGTGGTGACGGAGGACGACAAGAAGTTCTTCCCCGACTACAACGCGGCACCGACGGTCAACACCGACACGCTCAAGGAGTGGTCGGCGATCGCGGAGGTCCTCGACCCGGTCACGGCGAGGCTGGACAACGACGTGGCACGGACCCTGAACGCCAAGGTGGACGTGGACGGGGAGGACCGTTCCTAATCAGTGAGCAGGAGTGAGTCTTGGACCCATACCTGGTCACTGCGGACACCCCGAACGGTTTTGGGTGTCCTGGTCGCCCGCGTTCTCGCCGCGTCCGGCGGCACGGATCGTGTCCGTGGTCCGGGGATGCGGGGGCGGGGTCCCTCACGCCCAGGGACCGCCGGTCGGGCCTGGACGGTCCGATGCCCGTGCGCATCGCTCTGGTGTGCACGGGGCGGTGTCGTCCGTCGCCGGATCGGATGCCCTTGGGCGCGTCGTCCGATCGCGATGCTCGCGGCATCGTGACGGGTGGTCTTACGAGTGAGGGTGGCCATCGGCTTCTGCCAGTGTTGAGCGCCCCACTTCGAGGTGTACGCCGGATCGATGGCGATGATCGCGATGCCGGTCTGGTCGGCCATCGAGGTCAGCCGGGCACGTAGCCTGCCGGTGGGTATGCCCGAGATCATCTGTCTGAAGCGGCGTCGGCGGCCGTGCTTCTCGCGGGTCTTCTCCGCCGTGAAGTCGAGGTCTTCGACCGCGATGGCTGTGACACCGCAGGACTTCGCCCAGTTCAGTAGCCGTGACAGGGCGTGCCGCACCTGGGCGTCACGATGGTCCGCGCTGCCGGACAGCTCGTAGCCGAACCGGCGGGGACGGCCGATCGGGTTCCCATGGGCATCGAGGCGCCACGCGGCCAGGTGATCGGCGTTGGTGTCCACACCGATCACGCCGTGGGCGAGGGCTGCTTCCATCGGGACGGTCTTCGTCGGCGGGATCTGCCAGGAGGCCGTCACATACCAGCGCCCACGCCGCACGTCGTAGTGGATGCGGTAGGCAACCGCCCGGTTCGCTTCCACACGGTCGGCCCACTCCTCGCCCCGGTGAGGGAAGCGCACCTTCGCGGCGAGTACGTACCGGCCGTGCCTGGCATTCGCCAGGTCGGTGAGCGGGGCCGGGAGCCTGATCGACACTTCGCCGTCGGGCGAGATACGGATCGTCTCGTTCCCGAACCTCTTGCCGGACTCCCCGTCAGCGGCGAGGAACCGGCGCTCCGCCTCCCAGCGTTCGCGCCATTCGGTCCCGGTGAGCTGCGCCTCGTCGAGGTGGTGGCGGGTGTCGAGCAGGCGTTTGCCGCCCCGCGTCACGTGTACGACGCCGTTGTCACGGTCGGCGCGGACCTTGTCGAGTCGGTCTTCGAGGACATGAAGGCGGCGCGTCTTGTGAAACCATTCGTGGGCGGAGCGGTAGCCGCCCGGAACGCGCTTGCCACCCTTCTCGCCGACCGGGAGCGACAGGCGGTGCCGGATCGTCCGGACGCCGGCTTCGAGAGATTGAAGGTGCGCTGTCTGTCCGCGCCGGGCCAGTGCCCATTGGTCGTGTGTGGCCTTGGTGATACTTCCCGCCCACCGCGAGGACGACTGGGCCGTCAGCTCCCGCTTCCGCGCCGCCCATGTGTCGGTGGAGTGTTCAAGTCCGTCCATGCAGCGGGCTTTGAGGTCTTTCGACGCGAGCGATCCGAGGTGCACGCCCACCAGCCTGAGCACCTTCTCGTCCTCGGGCGTGAGGTACTTGAGGTGGTCACGAACCGCCACGCCGGACGGGCCGAGAGCGACGAATGGCGCGGCGATCGGGCGGAGGTCAGCCATGTTCGGCGGCCTCCAGTGCCTTGCGGGCGCGGTTCTTTGCCGACCTGCGCCCGTACAACCGGGCACAGAACGACGTCAGCACCTCCACCATGTCCCGCACCAGGTCGTCTTCGACCTCGCCGTCGTCCAGCACCAGCAGGCGACGGCCCGTCGCGGACAAGGCAGCCTCGACAAGCTCGACGTTCATCCGGCCGAGCCGGTCCTTGTGCTCCACCACCACGCAGGTCACGTCCGGGTCGGCCAGCAGACGCCGGGCCTTGGAACGGCAGCCGTTCATCCCGGAAGCGATCTCCGCCTCGACACGAACGACTCGGTGACCGGTCTTCGCCGCCCACGCCGACAGCCGAGCGACCTGGCGTTCCAGATCGGTCCTCTGACCGTGCGAGGACACGCGGGCATATAGGCCCAGACCTCCGATGGCCTCGGGCGTGGTGTTCGCGTCGATGTTCACCAGGATCGTGCGTGGCCCGACCCGCTGAGCCGGTACCGGCAGGGTCCCCTCACGGAACCAGCGATACGCGGTCTGCGGATGCACGCCCTGCGCCTTCGCCCATTCCGTCAGATTCACACCCTGGCAACGACACTCACTCACACATGGTTACGCTCACTTAACCGACTTCGAGGACCAGCAGGTGAAGACCCCCGCCAGGTGACGCTGGACTGGATGGTGGACGAGGGCTTCGTCAGGAGGAGGTAGCGGCGGTGCGGGGACGGCGGCGGCGCCCGGTCAGCAGCTGGGGACCTTGCCGGTGCCCTTCTGCAGGGAGACCAGGGCGTCCACGGCGCCCCCGAGGGTGGTGACCGGGATCAGGCGCAGCCCCTTCGGGAGTTCGGTCCGGGCCTGGGCGCACTCCGCCTCGGGCACCAGGAAGACGGTCGCGCCGTCCCGCCGGGCGGCCTGCGTCTTCAGCGGCACTCCGCCCACGGCGCCGACCGTGCCGTCGGCGTCGATGGTCCCCGTACCGGCGATGATCCGGCCGCCGGTGAGGTCGCCGCCGCTGCCGTCGCCGTTCAGCTTGTCGACGATGCCGAGGGAGAAGAGCAGGCCGGCGCTGGGGCCGCCGACGTCGGCGAGCTTCAGCTCGACCTCGACGCCCTTGCCGTCCAGGTCCAGGTAGCCCAGCGCGGCCCGGGTCGCCTCGTCCTGCGACTGCTTCATCTGCTTCTCGTTGTAGCGCTCGATCTCCTTGACGTCGCCCCCGGAGGGGTAGACCGAGTCGCGGGGCATGACCGCCTGGTCGGTGCCGAACCAGCCGTCGATCACGTCGGGGAGGTCGACCCGGGTGTCCGGGGAGGTCGCCTCGATCGTCGTCATCCGCAGCTGGCCGGTGGTCTCGCGGGTCTCGGCGCCGGAGACGGTGATGACCTGCGTGCCCTTGTTCTCGCCGAGCACGTCGGCCGTCAGCCCCGGCTGCGCCACCGAGAACGGCAGCGGTGCGAGGACCGCCGTGGCCAGCAGGGCGACGGCGGGGGCGGCGCAGACGGCCAGGGCCTGGGGACGTGTGAGGCGAGAGAGCACGGGATCAATCTAACGCGACGCCTTCACCCCGCCTCCCCCGCCGGCCGTCAGCTCAGGGCCTCCGCGACCTCGCGGGCGGCGTCCACGACCCGGGGGCCGACCCGTTCGGGCACCACGTCGGCCAGCATCACCACGCCGACGCTGCCCTCGACCCCGGTGACTCCCAGCAGGGGCGCCGCCGCTCCGCACGCCCCGGCCTCCAGTTCGCCGTGGGTGAGGACGTATCCGGGTTCCTCGGACCGTTGCAGGCGGGCCGAGAGGATCGCCTTGCCGGCGGCGCTCCGTTCCAGCGGGTGCCGGAACCCGGCGCGGTAGGCGACGTGGTAGTCCGTCCACGAGGGTTCCACCACCGCCACGGCCAGCGCGTCCGCGCCGTCGACCAGGGTCAGGTGCGCGGTCGCGCCGATGTCCTCCGCCAGCGACCGGAGGGCCGGCATCGCCGCCTCCCGTACCAGCGGGTGCACCTGGTGGCCCAGCCGCAGCACGCCGAGCCCGACCCGGGCCCGGCCGCCGAGGTCACGGCGTACCAGCGCGTGCTGTTCCAGTGTGGCGAGCAACCGGTACACGACGGTCCGGTTCACGCCCAGTCTGTGGGAAAGCTCGGTGACGGTCAGGCCGTGGTCCGTGTCGGCCAGCAGCTTGAGGACCCGCAGTCCCCGGTCGAGCGTCTGAGAGGTCTCCGCGGTCACGACGCCCACTCCTTCGTGGTGAGGTCGGCGGCCCCCTCGCGGCGTGTGCGTCACCGAGTCCCGTCGGCAACGCGCTTCAGAGGCCGCCGATCGGCCGGCGGCCCGGCCATGTTCCGGGCACGGTCGCTTCACGGCTGCGCTCCGCGGCGGCGCTGCCACGGGGCGTGTGCGTAGCCGGACAGTAGCGAGCCGGTCCGATCAGCGGAAGGCGTTGTCCAGAATCCGGGCACCCTCACCCCTGAACTGGCGCTTTTTGTCCCGATTGGACCACCGGATGTGCGTCGGCGGACCGGATCACCGCATGCGGGTGGCCCACTCCTGCACCTTGGCGATCCGCTGGCGCAGCTGTCCCGGGGTGGCCTCCGCGGCGGGCGGTCCGCCGCAGGTGCGGCGCAGCTCGGTGTGGATGACGCCGTGCGGTTTGCCGCTCTGGTGGACGTAGGCGCCGACCATGTTGTTGAGCTGGCGGCGCAGTTCCATCATCTCCTTGTGGGAGACCACGGGGCGCCGCTCGGCGGGCAGTTCGAGCAGGTCGGCCTCGCTGTCCGGCTTCTTGCGGCTGTGCGCGATCTGCCGGGCCTGCCGCTTCTGCAGCAGCAGTTCCACCTGGTCGGGTTCGAGGAGCCCCGGGATGCCGAGGTAGTCCTGCTCCTCCTCGCTGCCGGGGTGGGCCTGCATGCCGAAGTCGGCGCCGTTGTAGGTGACCCGGTCGAAGACCGCGTCGGACTCCAGCGCCTCGAAGGGCAGCATGTCCTCGCCGGTGTCCTCGTCCTGCTCCCGGTTCGCCTCGTCCATCTCCTTCTCGGACTCGGCGTACGGGTCCTCCTCGCCCTCCTTCTTGGGCCGGTCGAGGACGTGGTCGCGTTCGCGTTCCATCTCGTTCGCGAACTCCAGCAGGTTCGGGATGGTCGGCAGGAACACGGACGCGGTCTCGCCGCGCCGCCGGGACCGCACGAAACGGCCGACGGCCTGGGCGAAGAACAGCGGGGTGGAGATGGTGGTGGCGTACACGCCGACCGCCAGGCGCGGCACGTCGACGCCCTCGGACACCATGCGGACGGCGACCATCCAGCGGTCGTCGTTGCCGCTGAAGTCGTCGATCCGTTTCGAGGCGCCGGTGTCGTCGGACAGGACGACGGTGGGCTTGCTGCCGGTGATCTCGCGGATCAGCTTGGCGTAGGCGCGGGCGGAGTCCTGGTCGGTGGCGATGACGAGGGCCCCGGCGTCCGGGACGGACTTCCTGACCTCGGTCAGCCGCTGGTCCGCGGCACGCAGCACGGACGGCATCCACTCGCCGCGCGGGTCGAGGGCGGTGCGCCAGGCCTGGCTGATCGCGTCCTTGGTCATGGGCTCGCCGAGGCGGGCCTCGACCTCGTCGCCGGCCTTGGTGCGCCAGCGCATGTTGCCGCTGTAGGAGAGGAAGATGACGGGACGGACGACGTTGTCGCGGAGCGCGGAACCGTAGCCGTAGGTGTAGTCGGCGGCCGACCGGCGGATGCCGTCGTCGCCCTCCTCGTACGCCACGAACGGGATGGGGTTGGTGTCGGACCGGAACGGCGTACCGGTGAGCGCGAGCCTGCGGGTGGCCGGCTCGAACGCCTCCAGGCACGCCTCGCCCCAGGACTTGCTGTCACCGGCGTGGTGGATCTCGTCGAGGATGACCAGGGTCTTGCGCTGCTCGACCCGGTTGCGGTGCAGCATGGGGCGGACCCCGACACCGGCGTAGGTGATGGCGACGCCGTGGTAGTCCTTGCCGAGCGGACCCGCGCTGTACTCGGGGTCCAGTTTGATGCCTATCCGCGCGGCGGCCTCGGCCCACTGCTTCTTCAGGTGCTCGGTGGGCGCCACGACGGTCACCTGCTGCACGACGTGGTGGTGCAGCAGCCAGGAGGCCAGCGTCAGCGCGAAGGTCGTCTTTCCGGCGCCCGGGGTGGCGACCGCCAGGAAGTCGCGCGGCTGTTCCTGGAGGTACTTCTCCATCGCCCCCTGCTGCCAGGCGCGCAGTTTCCCGGCGGTTCCCCAGGGGGCACGGCCGGGAAAGGCGGGGGACAGGTGGTGCGAGGCGGAAGCGGCGGTGGTAGTCACGGTCTCCGTGGGGGACGGGGGCTGGTTCGGGCGGCACGGCCGCCGATGACGACCGGGCCACCATATCCGCGCCCCGGCACCCCGATGACGCGGACCGTGCCGGGCCGCTCCCGGGTGGGACCGACGTCACAACCGCCGCAGCCGCGTCGTCACCCACACGCCGGCCAGGGCCACCGCCGCCATCGGGAGGAACACCGCGGCGAAGGCGGCCGGGTGGGAGCCGGTGGTCTGGGTCGCCCCGTGGGCCACCATGCCGCCGCCGAGGGCGGCGAAGGCGGCGCCGCCCATGGCCAGCAGGAGGACGTTGGAGAGGCCGTCGGAGATCTGGAGCGCGGCGGAGTTGGCGCCGGCCTCCTCGGGGGCGGAGAGCTGGAGCAGCAGCACGCTGGTGGAGGAGATCACCAGGCCCATCCCGAGGCAGCCGAAGGCCCAGGCGACGGCCGTCGCCCAGGCGGGCACCGCGGGGATCAGCACGCTCGGGGCCCCCGCGATGGACGCCGCCACCAGCAGCATCCCGAGGGTCATCAGCCGCTCCCGGTACGGCTCCAGCCGCGGCCGCGACTGGAGCCAGGAGCCCAGTGCCCAGGTCACGCCGCCCGCCGCGAGCGAGAACCCGGCGAGTGTGGGGCTGAGTCCCCGCTGGGTGACCAGCATCAGCGGGACGAAGGACTCCGCGGCGATGAAGGACCCGGCGGCGACGCCGCGCAGCAGCACCACCGAGGGCAGTCCGCGGGCCGCCCGCCAGGTGCCGTGCGGGAGCAGCCCCAGCACCGCGGGGACGAGCAGCGCCACGCCCGCCGCGGCGGGCAGCAGGGAGAGCCAGCGCAGGTCCTGGGCGGCGTACTGGAGCAGTCCGGCGCCGAGGGAGATCGCCAGGGCGAGCCGGATGCGGCGGCGGTCGAAGGAGGCCGGCGCCTCCGCGCCGTCGTGCACCGGGCCGGAGGCCAGTCGGCGTATCTGCGGCAGCGCCAGGGCCAGCGGGAACACCACCAGCACCGGGATGCCGAGGAACACCCACCGCCAGCCGAGGTGTTCGGTCACCGTGCCGGAGGCCAGCGGGCCGACGATCGACGGCACGACCCAGCTCGCCGCGAACGCGGCCATGATCGCCGGTCGCAGCCGCTCCGGGTAGGCCCGCCCGACCACGACGTACAGCGCGACGATCACCAGCCCGCCGCCGAGCCCCTGCACGGCCCGCCCGAGGATGAACGGCCACATCGCGCCCGCCGTCCCGGAGAGCAGCAGGCCGACGGCGAAGGAGGCGATGCCCCAGGTCAGCGGCGCGAGCGGGCCGCGCCGGTCCGACCACTGGCCGGAGAGCACCATGCCGAACAGGCTCGTCGTGAAGTACCCCGAGAACGCGAACGCGTACAGGGACACCCCGTCCAGCTCCCGCGCCGCCACCGGCATCGCCGTACCCACCGCGGTCGCCTCGAAGGCGATCAGCAGCACCACGGAGACGATCCCGATGCTCAGCGCCCGGTAGGGGCGGCTCAGTACGGTCGCGTCGGGGTCGGGTGCGAGGGTCGGGACGGGAACAACGGGCTCAGCGGGGTCGGCGACACCGGTGTCGCGCGGGTTCGGGGTGGTCATGCCCGCCAGAGTAAGGTCCACGGACTGCTTTGACCCCTGTCGGGGGTCGGGACCTGACCGGGACCTCGGACGTAAGACCCACCGCCCGTTCGTGAACGGAGCATGGCAGTCCCGTTGCGGCACCCCGCGTTCCCTTGAGCCCCCGGCAAGCCCGCCCTACGGTCATGACATCCGGTTCGCGGAACCGCTTCCCGGAGCGGTCCGCACCGACCCGGCCGTGTGCCCGAGTGGCTCAGGGACTCGCCTGCAAAGCGAGGTACGCGGGTTCGATCCCCGCCACGGCCTCAGCCTGCTCACCGCATCGACTTGGACGGCCGTGCGGGTCACGGCCGGTGGGCGAGGACGTCGTCGATGCGGGACGCGTCGGAAACCCAGGCCGCCGCGGTCGGCGCCATGAAGCCCAGCACGGTCTGGATGTCGTCACGGCGGGCTTCGAGCGGCAGGTGCCAGATGCCCTCGTGGTGGGCGATCCGGTTACGGAACTTGTGCAGCCGCTTCACCGGATCCTCCACCGTGGTCAGCGCGCGGTTGGGAGCGTGGGGGAAGGCGCCTGCCAGATCGGGCCACAGGGTGGCCGTGTACTGGCGGGCCAGCAGGAAACGCCAGAACCCGAAACTCAACTCCGCGATGACCTTTCCGCGCGGGACGGCCGTCCCGTTTCTGCCGGCACGCTGCTGGGCCTGGATGATGTCGCTGCGGGCCTTGCCACTGAGCGGGACAGCCGTGTCGGCGTACCATTCCGCGGTCCGGCCCCGACGCTGTTGGCGGGCGACGAGTCGGGCGTCGAGCGCGTTGCGCAGCATGATCTCCAGATGACCCAGCGGTTCGAAGAAGGCCGCGGCAAGATCGCTGTTCCACCGATACAGCGCGAGCGCGGCGGTGGTGTCGCCGGCGCACGCGGTCAGGTAGGGATTCAGCCTGTCGGGGCTGATCAGCTCGATGACGGTCTTGTCGTCGGGTGGCTCGATGCCGGTCGGCGGTGTGCTGCGCATGATGGGGCGAGCATAGGTACACTGGGCGACGAAGACCCTGGAATCGTCCCTGGTAGCCCTCGAACGAGGGCAGGCCACACCCCAGGGTTCAGATGTCGGACGAGGGCCGCCCGGGAAATCGGGCGGCCTTTGTTCTTCCCCGGCCCACCGGTCCACCGGTCCAGCAGTTTCGGCGGTGTTTCCTCACCGCGGTTTCCACGGCGCGGAGATACTTCGCCCTCTTCCTGGCGCCCCCGCGCCTCAGAGCACCCCGCCCGCTTCGTCCTGGAACAGTTCCGTCCAGTAGTGCCAGTCCGCGTCGGTCGTGGTGCCCGTGGGGTCGACGGCGGACAGGACCTGGATCATCGTCATGGCCAGCTGGTCGTACGTCTCGCTGGTCAGCGCGTGGCCCGACTCCTCGTCGATGGCGTGCTCGCGGTGCAGCAGCCAGAGGGTGAAGGCGAGGGTCGAGATGTCCGTGTTCAGCGGGTACAGGACGGAGTCCGGCTCGCTCCAGTCCAGGACCGCGCCGGTGGCGCCGTCGACGACCAGGCTGTGGTCCTCGATCAGGTGGCCGAGGCGTATGAGCCGGTCGGCGTGGGCGGGGAGGCGAGCGGGCGGGAACCCGCCCTCGCCGTCGGCGTAGTACTCCGTGAGGGTGCGCAGCGGCAGGTCGGTGTCCAGCTGGAAGAGGAAGCCGTCCTCGGGCAGGCCCGTCTCGCGCAGGAAGCGGCGGGTCGGCTCGTGCGTCAGCGTGGCGGGGAAGTCGACCTCCTCGAAGCGGACCACACCGCCCCGGCCGAACTCCCGGTCCAGCAGCCGCACCGGGAGGTCCAGGGCGAGCCCCGAGGCCGTGCCCGGGCCCGCCACCAGGGCCAGCGGCCGGATCAGCGCGGCCATCCGCCACAGCGGGGCCGGCTCGCCGTCCGCGCCCTCCTCGAACACCGCGAGCAGTTGCCGCGAGGCCTCGGCCACCGCCTTCGTGCCGTAGCGGCCCGCGTACGCGGCGAACTGGCCGCGCAGCCCCGCCAGTTCGTCCGTCGCGGCGGCGAACCGCACCAGGGTCGGCAGTGACGGGGCGAGCGGGCGCATGTCCATCAGGTCGGGTCGGTCGGGGCGGTCGTGGAAGAAGTACGTCGTCGAGACCGCGCCGGTGGCCCCGTCCAGCAGGACCGACTCGGTCTCCGTGCCGGCCGGGCCGAGCAGCCCGCCGATGACCAGCTGGTCCCGCAGCTCCGCGGAGAGCCGGCCGTCCGTGCCATCCGCGGAGTCCGTCGAGCCGGCGACGGTGCGCAGGCCCTCGGTCCGCAGCCGCGCGAAGCTGAACAGGCCGCTGTCGCACGGGAGTCCGGGACCGGTGAGCCAGCGGCGCGTGGACGCGTGCGTGACGAACGGGTCGAGGGCGTCGTCGGTCAGGGTGATCGCTGCCGCGGCATCCGTGACAACGGTGTCGGTCGTGCTCATGGCTCCCCCGCGCATTCGTGTGCTCAGTCCCGTGTACCGTGCTCCGCCCCGCCCGGGCGGGAGGGGCCCCCGCGCCTTCGGGTCGGCAGCCGTCCCCCACCGCTCGGAACACTACGCGCCACCACTGACAACGCCCCGGTCCACAGAGGACGGACGGCCCGGCGGACGGCCGGACGGGCAGGCGGCCGCCCACGGACACGGCCGCCCTCACCCCACAAGACGCGTGAACGGCCCGGTGCGTTGCCTGTGCCCGCGAATCGGTCCGGAACACGTTTCGGCCCGAGACACGTTTCGCCCTGCAACGCGTTTCGACCTGCGACGCGTTCTCCGGCGGCCGCCGTCAGCCGCCGGTCACCACCGCGGCCTGGGGGCGGATCGGCAGGCGGTTGACCGGGCGGCCGGTGGCGGCCCGGACGGCGGAGGCGATGGCCGCCGGGGCGGTCACCACCGGCACCGCGCTGACCGCCTTCGCGCCGAAGGGCGCGACCACGTCCCGCTCCTCCACGAGCTTCACGATCCGGATGTCGGGTGCGTCCAGGGCGGTCGGGAGGGCGTAGCCGGTGAGGTCGGGGTGGCGGATCAGGCCGCGGGGCGTGCGCAGGTTCTCGGTGAGCGCGGCGCCCACGCCCTGGGTCACCCCCGCCTCGATCCGGGCGGCCAGCTGGGCCGGGTTCAGCACCCGGCCCACGTCCTGGGCGACGGCCAGTTCCACGACCCGCACCGAGCCGATCTCGATGTCGACGTCGACCACCGCGCGGATCGCGCAGAAGGACATCCCGACGAAGGCGTCGCCCTGGCCGGAGTCGTCCAGGGGTTCCGTGGGGTGCGGACGGCACTGGGCGGTGGCCCACAGTTCCTTGCCGGCCAGGGCCTCGGCGACGGGCGTCGACAGCACCCCGTCGTACGAGGTGATCCTGCCGTCGGTGATCTGGAGCAGCTCGGCGGACATGCCGAACGTGTGGGCCAGGGGCTGGAGGAGCTGGGTGCGCACCATCTTCGCCGCGCGCTCCACCGCGCCGCCCGACACCCAGGTGTGCCGGCCGCGGCAGCCCGCGCCCGCCGGGGGCTGGTCGGTGTCCACGGGGGCCACCCGCACCTCGTCGACGCCGAGGACCTCCTGGACGATCTGCCGGGCCAGCGTGGTGAAGCCCTGGCCGGTCTCGACGGCCGCGCACAGCACCGTCGCCACGCCGTCCTGAACCTTCACGGTGGCCGTGGACACCTCGTCCGCGCCCTCGCCGCCGAGCATGTGCACCATGCCGAGGCCGTAGCCCACACCGCGGCGCACCGCGCCCGGTTCCCCGGCGCCCTCGGGGCCGCCGGGCAGCAGCCACTCCTCCGCGGGGGTGTCCTTGGGCAGCGGCGGCAGCGGGAAGTCCTGTACCGCTTCGAGCAGTTCGGCGACCGGAGCGGGGCAGGTCACGGTCTGGCCGGTGGGCAGGACGTCACCGGTCGCCATGACGTTGCGCAGGCGCAGTTCGGCCGGGTCGAGGCCGAGTTTCTTGGCCAGCTTGTCCATCTGCGCCTCGTGGGCGGCGCACACCTGCAGGGCGCCCTCGCCGCGCACATGGCCGGAGGGCGGGTTGTTGGTGCGGACCGCCCAGCCCTCGATGAAGGCGTTCGGGACGACGTAGGGGCCGCAGGCGAAGGCGACGGCGGCGGCCAGGGCCTCGGAGGAGGTGTCGGCGTAGGCGCCCGCGTCGAGCAGGATCTGCGCCTCGACCTTCACCAGCTTGCCCTCGGCGTCGGCGTGGTGGCGGTAGCGCAGCAGGGTGGGGTGCCGGTGGGCGTGACCGAGGAAGGACTCCTCGCGCGTGGCGGTGAGTTTGACCGGGCAGCCGGTCCGCAGCGCCAGCAGGCCGAGCGGCAGCTGGAAGCTCTGGTCCTCGCGGTCGGCGATGGCGCCGGGCACCCCGGTGACGACGATCTTGACGCGGTCGGGTTCCAGACCGAACGCGGCGGCGGCGGTGTCCCGGTCGCCGTGCGGGTCGGTGGAGGCCAGGTACAGCTCGACGCCCCCGTCGGGGCGGGGTACGGCGAGTCCGGCCTCGGCGCCGATGGGGGCGGGGTCCTGGCGGCCGATGCGGTACAGGCCCTCGACGACGAGGTCGCCGACCGCGTCCGGGTCGCCGTGGCGCAGCGGGATGTGCCGGATCAGGTTGCCGTCGGGGTGCAACGGCTCGGCCTCGAAGGCCTGTTCGGGGTCGATCACCGGGTCGAGCACCTCGTACTCGACGATGACGGCCGCGGCGGCCAGCCGCGCGGTGTCCGGGTGGTCGGCGGCGACGGCGGCGATGGCCTCGCCGTGGTGGCGCACGACGTCGGAGGCGAAGACCGGGCGGTCGGCGCGGCCGCGGCCGTACAGCGGCTCGCCCGGGACGTCCTCGTGGGTGACGACGGCCCGCACCCCGGGCATCTCGCGTGCGTGGGTGGTGTCGATGGACAGGATGCGCGCGTGCGGGTGGGGCGAGCGCAGCACGGCCGCCCACAGCAGGCCCTCGGCCCACAGGTCGGCGGCGTACGGGAAGGTGCCCTCGGTCTTGGCGCGGGTGTCGGCGGCCGGCAGGGAGGTGCCCAGCCCGCGCGGGACCGGTTCCGCCCCGGGGGCGTCCTCCGCGGCCCGTGCGGCCTGCACGGTGGCGGCTTCGTCGGTCACGCCTGGCCTCCGTCCTGGCCGTGGGGCCGGTCGTGCGGTCCGGGGGGCGGGAACGCGGCGGGGTTGACGCCGCCGGCGCCCGGTCCGGCCTGGTGCGGGATGCGGAGCTCGCCCGGGTCCGTGCCCGTGCCCGGGTCGGATTCGGTGTGCTCGGTGTGCTCTACGTGTTCGGCGTGCTCGGCGTGTGCCTCGCGTTCGGCGACGACCTCCTGGACCGCCTCCACCACGCCCCGGTAGCCGGAGCAGCGGCACAGGTTGCCGCACAGCGCCTGGCGGGTCTCCAGCCGGCTGGGCGCCGGGTTGCCCTCCAGCAGGTCGTGCACGGTCATCGCCATGCCCGGTACGCAGAAGCCGCACTGCACCGCGCCGCACCGCGCGAGTGCCCGCTGCACGTCCGACGGCTGCCCGTCCCGGGCGAGTCCCTCGACGGTACGGACCTCGCTGCCGGCCGTGGTGACGGCCGGGACCAGGCAGGACGCCACGAGCCGACCGTCGACCTGCACGTTGCAGGCCCCGCACTCGCCCTGCGAGCAGCCGTCCTTGGCGCCGGCGAGCCCGAGGCGCTCGCGCAGCACGTAGAGCAGCGACTCGCCGATCCAGGCGTCGTTGACGGGCCGGTCGGTGCCGTTGACGCTCAGCACGTAGGTGGCGAGGGGGTGGTCGTCGTGGGCGGCGCCGGGGAGCGGTTCGGGTCCGGCCGGCGAGCCGTCCGGCGCGGGGGGTCCGGGGTGCTCGGCCGCCTCCGGGGCGTCCGGTGCGGCCTCGGGGGCGGCGGTCGGCGCGGACGCGTCGTCACCGGCGGGGCGTTCCGGGGCCTCCTGGGCTCCGTGCGGGGCTTCGGGACGCCCGGTGAACTCCGCCGTCCCGGCGGGCTCTCCGGGGCCGGGAGCGGGCCGTGCGGCGTCCTCCGCGGGCCGGCCGGGTCCCGGGCCGTCCTGCTCCCGGCCGGAGCCGGTCCCGGGACCGGGCTCGGAACCGGTCTCGGGGTGGTGCGGGTCCACGCCCGGCACACCCGGTCCCCACGGCTGTCCGATGGACTGCGCGGCCCAGGGCGCGGGGGCGCCGCCCGGAAGGGTGGCGGGCGGGGTGACCGGCGGGGTGGCGCCCCACTGTTCGGCCAGGGCGGAGGTGGTGAACTCGCCGGACTCGTCCGGGAGGTCGCCCTCGGCCACGGGGATCGACCACTGCCCGGTCACGTCGGAGCCCGGTGCCGGGTTCCCGGCGGCGGGCGGCTCCTCGAAGGCCCACTGCCCGGAGGCCCCGGGGTCGTAGGTGAACCGGTCCTGCCCGCTGTGGCCCTGCGCGGCCCGCGCCTCGGGGCCGCCCTGCCCCGCCGTCCCTCCGGAGGGGCCGGCCTGCGGGTCGTGCGGGACGTGCCACTGGGCGCCGTCGGCGGGCGCGCCCGGCACGGCGGCGCCCGGCACCGCCCAGCCGCCGGTGCCCGCCGGGTCGGTGCCCGTGGTGGCGGGGGCGACCGTGATCGGCGGCGGCACGTAGCCGTGGCCGGGCGCGGCGAGCGGGCTCTCCATCGAGTCCAGCAGGGCGTCGATGCCCCCCTCGGGGAGGTTCACGAAGGCCGTGGCGCCGTCGTCGTAGTCGCCCTGGGGCAACGGGTCCCAGCGGCTGCCGCCGCCCCGGGACGTGTCCTCCGCGTGCTGGTCGTCGGTCACGACAGCGCCCTCCCCAGTGCTCGTCGGGCCAGCGCGGCGACGGTGCGCCGCAGATGCAGTACCGCGGGGGGCAACGGCGGGACGGAGCCGTCCTCCTCGGGGACCGGGTCGGGGATGCAGGCCGCGGCGACGTACTCCCCGAACGCCTGCAGCGCCTCCGGCACGAGCGCGCGGTTGTTGTCCCAGTCGATCAGCTGGGCGACCCACTGCTCGGCCTCCAGGGGCCGCAGCGCCATCGGCGCTATGGCGCCCACCGCGCAGCGGACGCCGCGCCGGGCGGGGTCGAGCACCAGGGCGACGGAGGCCAGCGCGCGGCCGGGGCCGGTGCGGCCGGTGGCCTTGAGGAACACCTGCGGGGCGTGCAACAGCGGCACCCGCACGTAGCCGATGAGTTCACCGGCGCGCAGCATGTCCACCCCGGCCAGCAGGTGCGACACCGGGATCTCCCGGCGGGCTCCGCCCGGGCCCGCGATGATCAGCGTCGCCTCCAGCGCGGCCAGTACGGGCAGCGAGTCACCGGTGGGGGCGGCGGAGGCGATGTTGCCGCCCAGGGTGCCCGCGTTGCGGATGTGCGGCGGTCCGGCGGCACGCGCGGAGGCGGCGAGCGCCGGGATGAGGGCGGCGAAGTCGGGGCGGCCCATGCGAGCGTGGGTGAGGCCCGCGCCGAGCAGCGCGTGGCCGTCCTGGTACTGCCAGCCGCGGATCTCGCTGATCCTGCCGAGGCCGACCAGCGCCGCGGGCCTGAGCTGCCCGGAGTTGACGGCGGCCATCAGATCCGTACCGCCCGCGACGGGCACGGCGGCGGGCATGGCGGTGAGCGCCGCCACCGCCTCGTCCAGCGTCGTGGGCAGCGTCACGGCCTGCGCCGCCTGCGGTGCGTGCGTGCTCAAAACCGGCTGCCCCTTCCCGCGGCCCCACCTGGTCCCACCTGTCGCAGCCGTACGGTACGACCTGACAGGGCGGACGTGGCAACTCTGGCACATCTTCGCGGGTGCCGAGGACAGGGGTCCGCCAGGAGGCATTCGCCCACCCCACCCCGGGCATGGTCCGATTTGGCGGGACATCGCCGATGCGGGCGGACGGCACCCTTCAGCAGCTCTTGTGCCCTTTTTTCACCATCCGTTCGGTGTTGGGGCGACTTCGGGGCATGGCCGAATCGCGTACCCCGCACCGGCGGTGCGGGGTACGCGCTACCGGCTCGGGGGCGGGCCGTCGAGGGGGCGGCCCAGCACTCCGGGCCGCCGCTGCCAGGGGAGCGGCCCGGTGGGCGGGCGGTGGGCGACGCCCAGGGCGTCGAGGCGCCGGCGGTGGGCGGTCATTCGCCGTTCGAAATCGGCGAAGTCCCGTTCCGCGGGGGCCGGCAGCGCGCTCCAGGCGACCTCGGCGAAGGCGGCCAGCCGGGGGAAGACCTGGTAGTCCACCCGGTCCTGGGTCTCCATCACCTCGGACCACGCGTTGGCCTGGGTGCCCAGGATCCGCCCGGCCTCCTCGGCCGTCAGCCGCGGCGGCACGGGCTCGAACCGGTAGACGTCCTCCAGGGTGCGCACGTACCCGATCGGTACCGGCTCGTCGGGGCCCGCGTCCTGCCGGTGGTCCAGGTAGACGTGCTGCTCGGGGCACATGACCACGTCGTGCCCCGCGCGGGCGGCGGCGATCCCGCCGGCGTAGCCGCGCCAGGACGACACGGCGGCGCCCGGGGCGAGCCCTCCCTCCAGGATCTCGTCCCAGCCGATCAGCCGGCGCCCCCGCGCGGCGAGCCAGGCGGCGAAGTGCCCGATGAACCAGGACTGGAGGGCGTCCTCGTCGGCCAGGCCGAGATCCCTGATCCGCTGCTGCGCGGCGGCCGACGCACGCCACTGGTCCTTGGGGCATTCGTCGCCGCCGAGGTGCACGAAACCCGAGAAGGGGGTGAAGGAAGTGGAGGGGCCGGCGTCCGCGGGGAACAGTTCCAGGACTTCCTCGAGCACCCCTTCGTAGAAACGCAGGGTGTCGTCGGTGGGGGCGAGTACGTTCGGATTGATCCCCCAGGTGTCCCAGACGGTCAGGGAGGCGGTGTCGACGACATCGGTGTTGCCGAGTTCCGGATACGCGGCGATGGCGGCCTGCGAGTGCCCGGGCACGTCGATTTCCGGTACGACGCTGATATGCCGCTCGGCGGCGTAGGCGACGATCTCGCGGATGTCGTCCTGTGTGTAGTGGCCACCGTGCGGTGTGTCGTCCCACAGCGGTGACGCCCGGTGCCCGATTTTCGTCCGGGCCCGCCAGGAACCGATCTCGGTCAGCCTGGGATACCGCTTGATCTCGATGCGCCACCCCTGATCATCCGTCAGATGAAAGTGGAGGACGTTGAGTTTGTGCGCCGCCATCAGATCGAGATAGCGCAGCACGCCTTCCTTGGGCATGAAGTGCCGGGCGACGTCGAGCATGAGTCCGCGCCAGCGGAAGCGGGGGGAATCCTCGATCGTCACGTGCGGCACCGCCCACACCCGGCCGCGGCCGATCGGGGCCCTGCGGTACGCGTCGGGGCCGAGGAGCTGCCGCAGCGTCTGGGCGCCCCGGAAGACGCCGGCCGCGCCGCCGCCCTCGATCAGGACGCCCGTCGAGTCGCTGACCAGGCGGTACTCCTCGGGACCGAGCCCGGAATCGAGCCGGAGCCCGATGCCGTCGCCTTCCGCTTCGTCGGGGCTGTCGGGGTTGCCGGTTTTCCGCCCTTCGCGCAACGGCAGGCCGGTCGCCTGCCCGAGGACGGTGCGCAGCCATTGACCGACGCCCTCCGTCCCGGGACCGGCGTGGAGCCGGGAGCGCGCCGTCAGCCGCACCTCGCCGGAACCGGCGACGACGCTGCGGGGCGCCGGGATCAGTTCGCTCATGTCACTCCTTCACCGCTCCGCCCAGTCCGGAGACCAGGCGCCGCTGTACGAGTACGAAGAAGACCAGCACCGGGATCGTCATCACCGTGGACGCCGCCATCACGCCGCCCCAGTCCGGCTCGTCCGGCTTGTAGAAGACCAGCAGGGCCATCGGCAGCGTCGACTGCGAGATGTCGCTGATGATGAAGGACTTGGCGAACAGGAAGTCGTTCCAGGTGGAGATGAAGGAAAACACACTGGTGGCCACGAGCCCCGGCAGAACGAGCGGGAAAAGGATCTGCCACAGGAACCGCGCGCGGCTCGCTCCGTCGATGTACGCGGCCTCCTCCAGCGCCTCGGGAACGGCTTTCACGAACCCCCGCAGCATCCAGATCGCGAACGGCAGCGAGAACGCGATGTGCGGCAGGATCAGCGACCACAGCGTGTTCAACTGACCGAGGTCCCGCATGAGGAAGAACAGCGGAATCGTCAGCGCCTCCACGGGCACCATCTGGGCCACCAGAAACATGATCAGCAGGGTGGTCCGCATACGGAACCTGAATCGCGTCACGGCGGTCGCCGCGAGAAAGGCGATCAGCGCCGAGGCGATCACCACGGTGACCGCGACGACCACGCTGTTGACGAAGTACCGGCCGAATTCCTGTTGCCCGAACACCCGTCGGAAGGAGTCCAGGGTGGGTGTCAGGGTCCACGGCCGGGGCCGGTCCGACTCGATCTCGCCGGCCGGTTTGAAGGCGCCCAGCACCATCCAGTAGAGCGGGAAGGCCACCACCGCCGCCACGAGCAGCGCCGTCGCCTCGGCCGCGAGCCGCCACGGACGCCGTACGAACCGGCGCACGGGATTCCCCCGGCGTGCCCCGCCCGGGCCCACGAGGCTCACAGTTCCTCCCCCTGGCGGCGCAGCAGCCGCAGGTACAGCAGCGTGACGGCGAGCAGGATCAGCAGCATCACCACGCCGATCGCGGCGCCGAGGCTGTACTGCGAGGAGGCGAACGCCTTCTGGTAGGCGTAGACGTTCAGGACCAGGTTCTGGCCGGCGATGCCGCCGCCGCCCGTCATGACGTAGATCTGGGTGAAGACCTTGAAGTCCCAGATCACCGACTGGATGGTGACGACCACCAGGATCGGCCGGAGCATCGGGGCGAGCACCGAGCGCCAGATACGCCACTGCGAGGCGCCGTCCAGGGCGGCGGCCTCCAGCACCTCGGCGGGCACGGCGCGGATGCCGGCGTAGACGGTGACCATCACGAACGGGAAGGAGCACCAGACCACTTCGAGCAGGACCAGGAAGAAGGCGCTGTACCGCCCGTACGTCCACGCGTGGTCGCCGAGGCCCAGCACCCGGTTCACCGGGCCGAAGTCGGCGTCGAAGAGGAACAGCCACACCGTGGAGCCGGTGACGGCCGGGGTCGCCCAGGCGCCGAGCGCGGCCAGCATCAGGGCGAGCCGGGGCACGGCGCGCACCCGGGTGAGCAGCACGGCGAGCGCGCAGCCGACGGCCAGGGTGGACACCACGCAGGCCGCCGCGAACAGCACGGTGGCCAGCAGCACCTGCCAGAACTGGTCGTCGGCGAAGAGCTCGGCGTAGTTGCCGAACCCCTCGAAGGTGGTCGGTTCGCCGCCGCTGACCTGTGCCTGGGTGTAGTGGAAGAGCGAGATCAGGCCGAGTTGGTAGACCGGATAGGCGAGCAGCCCCCCGAGGACGACGAGGGCCGGCGCCAGGTACAGCCAGGGGGTGAGGCCCTTACCGCGGCGCCGGGGGCCTCGCGGCTCGTGGGGGGCGGGGGCCGTGCGGAGCGCGGGGCGCTTCCGCACGGCCACCGTGTCCTGTACCGCCATCGGCTCAGCCCACCGAGCCGAACGCCTCGTTCATCTTCCGCGCCGCGTCCTCAGCGGCAGCGTCCACGTCCTTCTTGCCGCTGACGACCTCCTGGAACATCGTCGGCAGCACCAGCGAGGAGTCGATCTGCGCCCAGGCCGGCGAGGCCGGCACGAACTTGGTGTCGGCGGCGAGGGTCTCGACGAACGGCTTCAGGAACGGCTCCTTCGCGGCCGCCTGCTGCCGCACGTCGGAGAAGGTCGGCAGGAAGCCCATCGCGTCGAACAGTTCGCCCTGCGCCTCCTTCGAGGCGAGCCGCCGCATCAGGTCGACGGCGAGGGTGCGGTGCGAAGTCGACTTCAGGACCCCCAGGTTGTTCCCGCCCGCGAAAGCGGGGGCGATGGAACCGGGCCGTACTCCCGGCAGCGGCACGACCGCGTACCGGCCCTTCACCTTGCCGGCCTCGACGGCCGCGTGGCTGAAGTCGCCGCCGATCGCCATGGCGGCCTTGCCCGCGGCGAAGGCGGTCACCGTGTCGTTGCCGCCCATGCCGGCGCACTTGGCGGCCGGGCAGTTGTCGTCGCCGAAGAGGGAGGTGTACGCCTCGATGCCCTTGCGGGCGGCGGGGGTGTCGATCGCGGAGGCGTACGAGCCTCCCTTGCCGGTGGCGAGCTCGCCGCCGTGGGCCCAGATGAAGGGCATCGCTCCGTAGGTGTAGGCGCCGCCGACGGCGATGCCGTACAACTCCGGCTTCGCGGCGCGGATCTTCCGGGCCGTGGAGATCAGTTCGGCCTGTGACCTGGGCGCCTCGAGCCCGAGTTCCTCGAAGACGTCGGTGCGGTAGTAGAGCGCGCGGACGCCGACGAAGTACGGCGCCCCGTAGACCCTGCCGTCGACGGTGACCGACTGCCGGGCGGTCGGATCGGTGTCCTTCGCCTCGTCCCAGTCGCCGAACTCCTCGGTGACGTCGGCGAGTCCGCCGTCCTTGACGTATCCGGCGGTGTCCGTGTTGCCGTACTCGACGAGGTCGGGCGCGGACTTCGGGTCGTTGAAGGCGGCCTTGATGCGCTGGGCGCGGGTCTCGACCGGGATGTACTCGACGGTGACCTCGGCGCCGTCGTGCGCCTTCTCGAATCCGGCGACGACGGACTCGACGACCTCCTCCTTGGGCGCGTTGTTGACTTCCTGGAAGAGCCAGACGCGTAAGGTGCCGGTCTTCTCGTCCTCGGCGGAGGAGGAGCCCGAGGAAGTCTGCGGCGCGCAGGCGGCGGTGGCGAGGACGGCCGCGAGAGCGACCAGGCGGACGGACAACTTCATGGACTGCTTCCTCCGGTGAGGCGTTGCAACATACGCAATGAAGGTTTCGCCGTGCACAACAACAACGGAGGTTAGGTACTGGGTGAACCGGCCCACAAGAGGTCTCGACCACTCTGTGACCGGCAGAAGCACTCCGCGCAACGCACGGGCAGCGCAAAGGCCCCCAGGGCGCGCAAAACGCACCCGGGGGGCCCTGGTCGCGTCCGGACGGCTGTGCGGGTCCGGACGACTCCGCAAAGGGTTCGCGGGAGGGCGGGGGCTACTTTCCGCCCTTGCCCTTGCCGCCCTTGCCGCCCTCGTCGTCGCCGCCGCTCATGGACTCGTAGATCTCCTTGCACATGGGGCAGACGGGGTACTTCTTGGGATCCCGGCCCGGCACCCACACCTTGCCGCACAGCGCCACGACGGGCGTGCCGTCGAGTGCGCTCGCCATGATCTTGTCCTTCTGGACGTAGTGGGCGTAGCGCTCGTGGTCGCCGTCGCCGTGGGACGTCTGCGGCGTCGGCTCGACGAGGGTCCCCGTACCAGTCCCGCGCTCGGGCTCAAGAGTGCTCATAAGGCAAAGGGTACTGAAGCTCACGCGCATCAGTTGAGCGAAGGGTCGTCCGGATACGTGGCCACCATCGCCAGCTCACCCCGTTGGCGGCGCAGCACCTCGCGCCAGAGCCGCTCGGGCGACGGGGACGAGACGTCGCCGGGCTCCGACTCGACGACGTACCAGGCGCCGTCCGCCAGTTCCTCCTCCAGCTGGCCGGGGCCCCAGCCCGCGTACCCGGCGAAGATGCGCAGCGAGCCGAGGGCGGAGGCGAGCAGCTCGGGCGGCGCCTCCAGGTCGACCAGCCCGATCGCGCCGTGCACCTGGCGCCAGCCCAGCGGTGCGGCCCCGTTCCCCGCCCCGCCGGGGACGACGGCGACGCCTAGGGCCGAGTCCAGTGACACCGGGCCGCCCTGGAAGACGACCCCCGGTTCGCCGGCCAGGTCCCCCCAGCCCTCCAGGATGTCCGCCACGTCCACCGGGGTCGGCCGGTTGAGGACGACACCCAGGGAACCCTCCTCGTCGTGGTCGAGGAGGAGCACCACCGCACGGTCGAAGTTCGGGTCCGCCAGGGCGGGAGTGGCCACGAGCAGCCGCCCTGTGAGCGAGGACACCTCGGTCATGCCAGACATGATCCCGCATCTTCCCTTCCCGTGGGGAGGCAATCGGGGGTGCGCGGGTGAACCGGGCCGCGCGGCGGCGGAGCCGCCTGGTCGAGCCGTGTCCCGAACGGCCCGCGACCGGGGGCCCGGGGGCCCGGCGGGCGTACGGGAGCACCCCCGGCGCACAGAACGGCGGTGACCCCGAGTGGCCGCCGGGGAACTGCCCGTGTCGTGGGGGCGGTGGGGCGGGGCCGGAGCGTACACGGGCTGACAGCGCCCGGCGAGAGGACGACTAGGCTTGCCTTCCTGGCCCCTGCCCCCCTCCACGGAACGCGAGATTCATGACCGTCAACGGAGCTGAAGACGTCCTGCTTGTCCACGGCGGAACCCCGCTGGAGGGTGAGATCCGGGTCCGCGGTGCGAAGAACCTCGTACCGAAGGCCATGGTCGCCGCCCTGCTGGGCAGCGAGCCGAGCCGACTGGGCAACGTTCCGGACATCCGTGACGTCCGGGTCGTGCGCGGGCTGCTGCAGCTGCACGGGGTGACGGTGCGTCCGGGCGACGAGCCCGGTGAACTGGTGCTCGACCCGACGCGGGTGGAGAGCGCCAACGTCGCCGACATCGACGCCCACGCGGGTTCCTCGCGCATCCCGATCCTGTTCTGCGGACCGCTGCTGCACCGTCTCGGGCACGCGTTCATCCCCGGTCTGGGCGGCTGCGACATCGGCGGCCGGCCGATCGACTTCCACTTCGACGTGCTGCGGCAGTTCGGCGCGACCATCGAGAAGCGGGCGGACGGCCAGTACCTGGAGGCCCCGCAGCGGCTGCGCGGCACGAAGATCAAGCTGCCGTACCCGTCCGTCGGCACGACGGAGCAGGTGCTGCTGACGGCGGTCCTCGCGGAGGGCGTCACCGAGCTGTCCAACGCGGCGGTGGAGCCGGAGATCGAGGACCTGATCTGCGTCCTGCAGAAAATGGGCGCGATCATCGCGATGGACACCGACCGGACCATCCGCATCACCGGTGTGGACAAGCTCGGCGGCTACAACCACCGTGCCCTCCCCGACCGCCTGGAGGCCGCCTCCTGGGCGTCCGCGGCGCTGGCCACCGAGGGCAACATCTACGTCCGCGGCGCCCAGCAGCGCTCGATGATGACGTTCCTGAACACCTACCGGAAGGTGGGCGGCGCCTTCGAGATAGACGACGAGGGCATCCGCTTCTGGCACCCCGGCGGCCAGCTCAAGTCCATCGCGCTGGAGACGGACGTCCACCCGGGTTTCCAGACCGACTGGCAGCAGCCGCTGGTGGTCGCCCTGACGCAGGCGACCGGGCTGTCCATCGTCCACGAGACGGTCTACGAGTCCCGGCTCGGCTTCACCTCGGCGCTCAACCAGATGGGCGCGCACATCCAGCTCTACCGCGAGTGCCTGGGCGGCTCGCACTGCCGTTTCGGCCAGCGCAACTTCCTCCACTCGGCCGTCGTCTCGGGCCCGACCCGGCTCCAGGGCGCCGATCTGGTCATCCCCGACCTGCGCGGCGGCTTCTCCTACCTGATCGCCGCCCTCGCCGCCCAGGGCACGTCCCGCGTCCACGGCATCGGCCTGATCAACCGCGGCTACGAGAACTTCATGGAGAAGCTGGTCGAGCTGGGGGCGAAGGTCGAACTCCCCGGCAAGGCCCTCGGCTGACCCGCTCCCCGAGCCCCCGGCCCCCGACCGGCCGGGGGCAAGGCCCTCGGTCGGCTTGATCCGGTCCTGCCGAAAGGGCGGCCACCCGTTCGGGTGGCCGCCCTTTTGACGTCACTGTGCGTCGTACGCCGTCCCGGGACGTACGAACGGCAGGATCACTTGCCCTTGGCGGCTTCCTTGAGCTTCGAGCCCGCGGAGACCTTCACGCTGTAGCCGGCCGGGATCTGGATCGGCTCACCGGTCTGCGGGTTGCGCGCGGTGCGAGCGGCACGGTGGGTGCGCTCGAAGGTCAGGAAACCGGGGATGGTGACCTTCTCGTCCCCCTTGGAGACGATGTCGCCGACGATGTCGGCGAACGCGGCCAGCACGGCGTCGGCGTCCTTGCGGGTCACCTCGGCGCGGTCGGCCAGCGCGGCCACCAGCTCACTGCGGTTCATGTTGTTACTCCCGTGTTCTTCTTGCCGTTGAGGCGTGCCACGCGGCAGGGCCGCACGCAGGGCACGGTCGAGCCGATGCTGCCAGGGTCCTCGGTGAGGGCCCGGACCCGGGTCCTGTCGGGCCCGCACGCCCCTGGAGGTGCTGCCCCCTGGACGTTGTCCTGGTGCAGCATCCTGCCTCTACCTGCGGCAGTAACGCCAATCCGGCACCCGCGGGAACCGTGAGAACACCCGTGGGAGTCACCCATGGGGGTCATACGGGGAACGCGGCGGCCTGATGTCGGTGACACTGCGTCCGCTTCCGGCAGCAGAGCGCGGGAGCCGGGGGCGGAACCCTTGGTGTACGGCCGCCACGATAGAGCGCGGCCGTACACCAAGGGTTCCACGACGCGCCGGTCGCACACCTGTCGTGGTGATGGTCACAGCGGCGCGGCCCGGCCCGGGGGCCGCTAGGAGGCGGAGGCCGGGGTCCGCGTCAGCTTCGCCGCCTCCCGCACGGCGTCGGCGACCGCGCCCGCGACCCTGTCGTTGAACACGCTCGGGATGATGTAGTTCGGGTTCAGCTCGTCCTCGGTGACCACGTCGGCGAGGGCCTGCGCGGCGGCGAGCATCATCTCCGTGTTGACGGTGCGGGACTGGGCGTCCAGCAGGCCGCGGAAGACGCCCGGGAAGACCAGCACGTTGTTGATCTGGTTCGGGAAGTCGGAGCGGCCGGTGGCCACCACGGCCGCGGTCTCGCGGGCGACGGCCGGTTCCACCTCGGGGTCGGGGTTCGCGAGCGCGAAGACGACCGCGCCCTCGGCCATCGCGGCGATGTCCGCGCCGTCGAGGACGTTCGGGGCGGAGACGCCGATGAAGACGTCCGCGCCGCGCACGGCCTCCTTCAGGGTGCCCGTCAGGTTCTCCGGGTTGGTGTGGTCGGCGATCCAGCGCAGCGGGGAGTCGGCGGGGGTGTCCACCAGGTCCTCGCGGCCCGCGTGCACCACGCCGTGGATGTCGGCCACGACGGCGTTCTTCACACCGGCCGCGAGCAGCAGCTTCAGGATGGCCGTGCCGGCCGCGCCGGCGCCGGACATGACGACCCTGATGTTCTCGATGGTCTTGCCGGTGACCCGCAGCGCGTTGGTCAGGGCCGCCAGGACGACGATCGCGGTGCCGTGCTGGTCGTCGTGGAAGACGGGGATGTCGAGGGCCTCGCGCAGCCGGGCCTCGATCTCGAAGCAGCGCGGCGCGGAGATGTCCTCCAGGTTGATGCCGGCGAACCCCGGGGCGATGGCCTTGACGATCTCGACGATCGCGTCGGTGTCCTGGGTGTCGAGGCAGATCGGCCAGGCGTCGATGCCGGCGAACCGCTTGAACAGGGCGGCCTTGCCCTCCATCACGGGCAGGGCGGCCTTGGGGCCGATGTTGCCCAGGCCGAGCACGGCGGAGCCGTCCGTCACGACCGCAACGGAGTTGCGCTTGATGGTGAGGCGGCGGGCGTCCTCGGGGTTCTCGGCGATCGCCATGCAGACGCGGGCCACACCCGGCGTGTAGACCATGGAGAGGTCGTCACGGTTGCGGATGGGGTGCTTGGACGCCATCTCGATCTTGCCGCCGAGGTGCATCAGGAACGTACGGTCCGAGACCTTGCCCAGCGTGACGCCCTCGATGTCGCGGAGCTTCTCCACGATCTCGTCGGCGTGGGCGGTGGAGGTGGCCGCGATGGTGACGTCGATCCGGAGCCGCTCGTGCCCGGACGCGGTGACGTCGAGGCCGGTGACCGTGCCGCCGGAGGACTCCACGGCGGTGGTGAGCTGGGAGACGGAGGTCCCGCTCGACGGCACCTCCAGCCGGATGGTCATCGAGTAGGAGACGCTGGGCGCCGTTGCCATGGCCGACTTCCTCTGCTTTCACCTGTAGCTGTTCGTGCCGTCCGATCGTCGCACCTACCCCTGAGTACGCGGTAGCCGCCTCCTATTGCGAACGTTTTGTTCGCGCGGAAAGCGGGTATCTGCGGCATCTTTCGGAAAGACCGTTCCACCATACGAGAGGCAGGGGGCGCGCGTAAGCCGCTGTGCGGGACGGTCCGCGGCCGGCACGGTAGCGGGGACGCGGGAGGCCCATGTCACCCGGAAGTGACATGGGCCTCTCGGTCGATCGGTGACACCGACCCGCCATGCTCGCCTCGCGGCAAGTGGTCGCTCGCAGCGACGAAGGTTGGGCCCGGGGGCTTGGATCGGGCCGGTGTCACTTGCCAGGCTAACAAACGGATGGCGCGGGGCCATTCCCCCGGGAACCTTTTTCCGGGTTCAGTCCCGGAGCAGGTCCGGCACCCCGGCGGTGTCCGGCTCGTCCCGTTCCGTCGAGACGACGGTGAGCTGCTGGGTCGCCCGGGTCAGGGCGACGTACAGGACGCGCAGGCCGGCCGGGGACTCGTCGGCGATCTCGGCCGGGGAGACCACGATCGTCGCGTCGTACTCCAGGCCCTTGGCCTCCAGGCTGCCGAGGGCCACCGCGCGGTCCCCCAGCCCGTCGAGCCAGCGCCGCGCCTCTTCCCGGCGCTGCATGGCGACGACCACTCCGACCGTGCCGTCCACCCGCTCCAGCAGCCGGGCCGTCTCCGCGCGCACGGTCTCGCCCGGCGCGCCCTCCGCGACGACGAAGCGCGGCTCGACGCCCGTGGAGCGCACCGCCCTCGGCGCCTCGGCGCCGGGCATGGCGAGCGCCAGCACCTTGGCGGCGAGGCCGGCGATCTCGGCCGGGTTGCGGTAGTTCACGGTGAGCTCGAAGCGGCGGCGGGGCCTGCTGCCGAGGGCCTCGTCGCGGGCCTGGGCGGCCTCGTCGGGGTCGGACCAGGAGGACTGGGCGGGGTCGCCGACGATCGTCCAGGTGGCGTGCCGGCCGCGCCGGCCGACCATGCGCCACTGCATCGGGGTGAGGTCCTGGGCCTCGTCGACGATCACGTGGGCGTACTCGGTGCGCTCCTGGGCGAGGCGTTCGGCCCGCTCGCGCTGCGACTCCTCGCGCACCGGCATCAGCTCCTCGAGGCCGGTGAGCTGGTCCAGGGGGTCGAGTTCGCGCCTGCGCCGGGGCCGGGCGGGGGCGCCGAGGAGGGCCTGGAGCTCGTCGAGCAGGGCGATGTCGTGCACCGAGCGGCCGTCCCGGCGCAGCGAACGGGCGACCCGGCGGACCTCGCCCGGGTTGAGGATCCGCCGGGCCCAGCGGCCGAGGCGCCGCTCGTCCGCCATGGCGTCCAGCACGGCGGCCGGGGTCAGCTCGGGCCACCAGGCGTCGAAGAAGGCGAGGAAGTCGTCCTCGGTGGTGACGTCCTCGTCGAAGGAGGAGCGCAGTTCGGCGGCGAGCTCCGGGTCGGTGTGCCGGCCGGCCGCGCCGGAGCGCTCCCACAGCGCGTCCAGCAGCAGCTTGCGGGCGCGGGGGCGCAGCAGGTTCACCGGCGCGGTGCCGCCGAGGGCGGCGTGGCGGACGGCCGCCAGCTCGTCGGCCTCCAGTTCGATCCGCCGGCCGAAGGCGACGACCCGCAGCCGGGTCGGCGTGCCACCGTGCTCCAGCGCGCCGCGGGCGGCCTTCCTGAGCACCTTGAGCATGCGGTACGAGCCCTTGGCGCGGGCCACGGCCGGGGCGTCGTACAGGGTGGCGCCGGACGCGTCGTCGGTCAGGGAGCCGATGGCGCGGATGGCGACCTGGCCCTCCTCGCCGAGGGAGGGCAGCACGCCCTCGGTGTAGGCGACCAGGAGCGGGGTGGGCGAGACGATCAGGATGCCGCCCGCGTACCGGCGCCGGTCCTGGTAGAGCAGGTAGGCCGCGCGGTGCAGGGCGACGGCGGTCTTGCCGGTGCCGGGGCCGCCCTCGACGTAGGTCACGGAGGCGGCGGGGGCGCGGATCACCAGGTCCTGCTCGGCCTGGATGGAGGCCACGATGTCCCGCATGCTGTGGGTACGGGCCTGGCCGAGCGCGGCCATCAGGGCGCCGTCGCCGACGGCGGGCAGCTCGCGGCCGTCCAGGAAGGCCGTCAGCTCGGGGCGCATCAGGTCGTCCTCGACGCCGAGGACCCGGCGGCCCTTGGAGCGGATGACGCGCCGGCGCACCACCCGGCCCGGGTCGACCGGGGTGGACCGGTAGAAGGGGGCGGCGGCGGGCGCCCGCCAGTCGATGACCAGCGGGGAGTACTCCTCGTCGAGGACACCGATGCGGCCGATGTGCAGGGTCTCGGCGATGTCGGCGGTGTTGTCGGGGCGGACGGCGCCCTCGGCGGGCTCGACGGCGGTGTAGGCGCCGTCGGGTCCCTTCTTGCCGTCCTTGCCCCGGAGCAGGTCGATCCGGCCGAAGAGGAAGTCCTCGAACTCGTTGTTCAGCCGGTTGAGGTGGACGCCGGCCCGGAAGACCTGGGCGTCCCGTTCGGCGAGTGCGCCGGGGGTGCCGACCTGACCGCCCCGGGCGGCGTCGTGCATGAGGAACTCGGCCTCGTGGATCTTCTCCTCGAGCCGTCGGTACACCTGGTCGAGATGTACCTGTTCGGCATCGATCTCCCGGTCGCGAACGGAGTCGTGAACCGGATCGACCGCGGTTTCCTGCTGTGCCTGAGCGGCCACCGGGCCCCCTTCTGACGTGCTGGGCAGCCGTCAACCGTACGCGAAGGGGGCCCCGTGAGGCTACGCGTCCACCTCGACCAGCTTCTCGCCGTCGAAGTTGATGACCTCGAACTTGTCGATGTCGTTGAGGTCCAGCGACGCTCCGCCCTGGACGTAGAGCGGCTGCTTGGCCTTGTCCGTCTTGGCGTCCGCCAGGCCGTAGCCCCATTCCGGGACGGACCAGGTGGTGACGGTTTCCCGCTCGCCGTTCTTGCCGATGGCGATCAGCACGCACTTCTCGGGACCCTTGACGTTCGTCAGCTGCGTGACGACGCCGGTGCCCCAGTCCTTCTTCTGCAGCGCCAGGGTCACGGACACCTTGGTGCCCGGGTCGGTGGCCGTGATCTTGTCGGGGATCTGCTCGAAGAGGTCCTGCGCGGGGTTCGCGGAGAGGGTCTGGCTGGTGCCGTTGCCCCCGCCGCCCCCGCCGTCGTTGCCGCCGTTAGCCGCGACGGCCACGAAGGGGCCGCTGACGATCAGGGCGCCGGCGGCGGCCACCATGTAGAAGTTGCGGCGGCGCTTCTTGGCGCGGCGCTCGGCGACCTCGTCGACCAGCTTCTCCACCACGCGCGGCGCCGGCTTGGCCGACAGCGACTCGCCGAGCGACGGTGTGCCGGTGCCGGGCAGGTCCGCGAGGGCGGCCAGCATCGGCTCCATGCCGGCGAGTTCGTCGAGCTGCTGGGCGCACCACTCGCAGCTCGCGAGGTGCGCCTCGAACGCTGTCGCCTCGGCATCGTCGAGGATGCCGAGAGCGTAGGCGCCGACGGTCTCATGTTCGTTCGGCACCGGTGATCCCTGCATGACACCAGACATACCCGAACCACCCGCGCCGAATCCCTGGTTTCCCCCGTACCCGTTCATCACGCCGTCACCCCCCGCTCCTCCAGTGCCAGCTTCATCGAACGCAGGGCGTAGAAGACCCTGGAGCGGACCGTGCCGCTGGGTATGCCCAGCGTCTCGGCCGCCTCATTGACCGTACGTCCCTTGAAGTACGTCTCGACGAGCACCTCCCGGTGAGCCGGGGTCAGGTCGTCGAGTGCGTCCGACAGCGTCATCAGCCACAGCGCCTTGTCGATCTCGTCCTCCGCGGGGATGACCTCCAGCGGCGACGGATCGACCTCCTGCGGCCGGGCCTGCCGGCTGCGGTGGCCGTCGATGACGATGCGCCGGGCGACCGTCACCAGCCAGGGGCGTACCGAACCGGTGGCTCGGTTGAGCTGACCGGCGTTCTTCCAGGCACGGATGAGCGTCTCCTGCACGACGTCCTCGGCGCGCTGCCGGTCTCCGGCGACCAGGCGCAGGACATAGGCGAGCAAGGGTCCCGCGTGTTCTCGGTACAGCGCACGCATCAACTCCTCGTCAGGTTCGCTCGAAGACGAAGACGATGATGAGGGCGATGAGGACGCAGACATGCGATGTCGGGCCCTCGCTCCACGTTCATTGGCCACGGCCGCATCCTTGCGCACGCCCACCTCCGGTGTCCGGGGGATCCCCCAGTCGCTTGCTCGACAACCGGTACGGACGGGGTGGGCCGGGTGTTCAACGCGGGGCGAGAGTTTTCCGCGGAGCGGGGGGAAGAGCGGGACATGGGAGCACATTCCCCCCGCTTCTCCTTCACATTCCCGCCACAGTGGCCGGTCCGGCCGGGCTGCCCGCCCGGCGCGGGGGTCAAACGAGGTGTAAGCGAAGTCACTTCGCGGGGTGGAGAGCGAAAGCCGCATACGGGACGGCGGAGTTGGGGGGAGGAAGACGCGAAAGGGCCGGGACGGGGGTGAGGGCGGGTCAGGTGCGGGTCAGGGCGGCGGCCCTGCGGCGGTGGCGGGCCACCCGTTCGCGGTTTCCGCAGATCTCGCTGGAGCACCAGCGCCTGCGGCGGCCGCGCGAGGTGTCCAGGTAGACGATCGGGCAGTTGTCGCCCTCGCACTGCCGCAGGCTCGCGCGCGCGAGCGGGTCGGTGAGCAGGTCCACGGCGTCCCGGGCGATCACCGCGAGCAGGGCCGCGCTGCCGGGCGGCCCGTCCAGCCGCCGCACCAGCGCCCCGTCGTCACCGGGAACCGCCCGCGGCGCCGGGGGCGCGGCACGGGCGAGGTCGTTGACGCGGGCGAGCGCGCGGGCGTACGCCGGGGTGCCGGGCGCCGGCCGGCCGCGCACCAGGCGGGCGAGGTGCCCGCGCAGTTCGCGGAAGGCGGCCGGCCAGGAGCCGTCGGCGTGGGCCAGCGGGGTGCCCGCCGGGACGAGTCCGGAACCGGTGATCCAGGCGCACACCACCTCGACGGAGCCGAGCCGTTCCTCGGGATGCGCGGTCGCGAGGAGATCCAGACAGATCCGCCCGGTGTCGAACCGCAGCTCGTGGGGCGCCGTGACCGTACCCAGTGCCATGTGCCTGTCACCGCCTAGGGTTCGCCCCGACCGCGTGGGGGCCGGTGCGGAGCGAGTGGGAAGTCCGTCCCGGAAACCCGCTCCCTCCTACAGTGCCCGCCCGCTCCCCCGGCCGGAACCCCCCGGCCTCAGTCCTCGGCGTACTCCGGTTCCGCGTACCCCGGCTCCGCGTGCGGGTCCAGGGCGAGGCGGTAGCCGCGTTTGACGACCGTCCGGATCAGTTCCGGCGTGCCGAGGGCGGTGCGCAGGCGGGCCATCGCGGTCTCCACCGCGTGTTCGTCCCGCCCGGCGCCCGGCAGCGCGCGCAGCAGGTCCGCGCGGGCGACGACCCAACCGGGCCGGCGGGCCAGCTCCCGCAGCAGCGACATCCCCGCGGGCGGTACGGGGCGCAGCTCGCCGTCCACCACGACCGCGTGACCCCGGATCTCCAGCCGGTGCCCGGCGACCGCCAACGAGCGGGCCCGGCCGGGCAGTTCCCGGCAGAGCAGCTGGACCAGCGGGCCGAGGCGGAAGCGTTCCGGGTGGACGGTGTCGATGCCCCGGTCCTGCAGCGGCAGGGCGGTGACCGGGCCGACGCAGGCGGGCAGGACGTCGTGGCCCAGGGCGGCGAGGACCTCGTCGAGCATCCCGCGCTGTTCGGCCCGGGACAGCAGGGACGCGACGGCGGGCGCGCTGGTGAAGGTGACCGCGTCCAGGGTCCGGGCGACGGCCGCGTCCAGCAGCCGGTCGACGGGACCGAGGTCCTCCGGCGGCATCCACCGGTAGACCGGCACCCCCACCACCTCCGCTCCCCGGGCCCGCAGCGACTCCACGAACCCGGGCAGCGGTTCGCCGTGCAGCTGGAGGACGATCCGCAGTCCGTCGACGCCCTCCGCCAGCAGCCGGTCGAGCACCTCGGCCATCGACTCCGAGGACGGCGACCACTCCTCCGTCAGCCCGGCCGCCCGGATCGCGCCCTTGACCTTCGGTCCGCGCGCCAGGATCCGCGCCCCGCGCAGCCTCGCCAGCAGCTCCTCGCCCAGCCCCCAGCCGTCGGCGGCCTCGACCCAGCCGCGGAAGCCGATCGCCGTCGTGGCGACGGCGATGTCCGGGGCCCGCTCGATGATCTCCTTGGTCGCGGCCAGCAGCTCGCCGTCGTCGGCGAGCGGCACGATCCGCAGGGCCGGGGCGTGCAGCACGGCGGCGCCCCGCCGCTGGAGCAGCGCGCCCAGATCCTCGGCCCGGCGCGCGGCGGTCACGCCGACGGTGAAGCCCGCGAGGGGCCCGTGCTCCGGTGACTGCTCTTGTTCGTCGTCCATCATTCTCGGATTCTCGGATTCCCGGACTCTCGTCCCGCACTCGAGTCGGTGTGCTGCGTGAGACGCGGCTCGGCCTCGTGCCGACCGACTCTGCCCATGCTCCATGACGGGCCCGGTTCGGCTTCGTGTCCCCCGTGTTACGTCACACCCGGGCGTGGCTGACCCGCGGCTCCTCCGCCACGGCCGTCGTGCCGGCCGGGCGCGCCGGGCGGCGGAGGTACACGGCCCAGGTGACCGCCAGGCAGACCGCGTAGAAGGCCAGGAAGGCGACGAAGGCGCCGGTGCCGGAGCCGGAGCCGTGGGAGAGGTAGGACTGGCGGAAGGCCAGGTTGATGCCGACCCCGCCGAGCGCGCCCACCGCGCCGATCAGCCCCATGGCGGCCCCGGACAGCCGACGCCCGTACGCCACCGCCGCCTCGCCCCTCAGTCCCCGGGCCCGCGCCTCGGCCCGGAAGATGCCCGGGATCATCTTGTACGTCGAGCCGTTGCCGAGGCCGGTGAGCACGAACAGCACCACGAAGGCGACGGTGAACAGTGCCAGGGACTCCTGTGTGGAGGCGACGATCAGCACTCCGGTCGCCGCGCCCATGCCGACGAAGTTCCACAGCGTGATCCGTGAGCCGCCGTACCGGTCGGCGAGCCGTCCGCCCACCGGGCGGGCCAGGGAGCCCAGCAGCGGGCCGAGGAAGGTGACGTACGCGGCCTGCAACGGCGTACGGCCGAACTCGTTCTGGAGCACCGTCCCGAAGGCGAAGCTGTAGCCGATGAACGAGCCGAAGGTGCCGACGTAGAGGAGGGACATGATCCAGGTGTGCGGCTCCCGGACGGCGTCCTTGGCGGCACCGGTGTCGTTCCTCACGGAGGCCAGGTTGTCCATGTGGAGCCCGGCGAGCACGGCGGCGGCGACGATCAGCGGGACGTAGAGGCCGAGCAGCACCCGCGGTCCGCCGCCCGCCCCGATGACCGCGAGGGCGGCGAGCTGGATCACCGGGACGCCGAGGTTCCCGCCGCCGGCGTTCAGGCCGAGCGCCCAGCCCTTCCTCCACAGCGGGAAGAAGGCGTTGATGTTGGTCATGGAGGAGGCGAAGTTGCCGCCGCCGATGCCTGCCAGCAGGCCGACCAGCAGGAACGTGGAGAAGGACGTCCCCGGTTCCATCACGGCGAACGCGGCGACCGTGGGGACGAGCAGCAGGGCGGCGGAGACGACCGTCCAGTTCCGCCCGCCGAAGACCGCGACGGCGAAGGTGTACGGGACCCGGACCACGGCGCCGACCAGCGTCACCAGGGACGTCAGCAGGAACTTGTCGGCCGGGGTCAGCCCGTACTCCGGGCCCATGAAGAGCACCAGCACCGACCACATCGTCCACACCGAGAACCCGATGTGCTCGGACAGCACCGAGAAGAGGAGGTTCCGTCGGGCGACCTTCTCCCCGGTCCGGTGCCAGAAGTCCTCGTCCTCGGGGTCCCAGTGCTGGATCCAGCGACCGCCAGAAGCCGTCATGACGCCTCCACTGCTCTCCGGGACGCGGCGGACGGATGCCGCGAGGGACTGTCCCGAAGATAGGAAGACGGCGTTTCCGCCCTGTGCCGGCGGATGACCACCGGGGAACGTCGCCCTCACTCCCGGCGGGTGCGAGCCGAGAGGCGCCGGGCGTGCCGGTACGCCGCGGGCGCCGTACCGCAGCTCGACACCGTCGAGCCGGACACCCACCACGGAGGCCGCGGATTCCTGGACGCGGAGGCTCAGTCGGCCGAGTACCGCGCCGTCATGGCCGGCCCGCGCCTCGCCCTCTCCCCGCCTCCTGGACCGCCCGCCTCACGCACGGCGCGAAGTGACCGTCTCACCTGCCGCCGATGATCCGTACGGCGGCTCCGCCGGCCGTGAGCGCCAGCCCTGCCAGCAGGACGGGAAGGCCGGGGCCCGGAAGGACGTACATGAGGGCTCCGGCCACGGTGGCCACGGCTCCGACGGACATCAGCACGGTGCCGAGGGAAAAATCGTTCACGAGGGTCTCCTGACCGGTGCGGCGGTCCACCGCACCGAAGCGTGAGCACTTCGGCCACTGCTGTCCCGATACTGCTCATGCGGGCGTCTGCGTGACACATGCCCGCCGACTGCTCACGGTTTTCGGCACGGCATCCGTCTCCGGCCCGGGGGCCGCCGGAACCCCTGTCCGGCGGCCCCCGGCCGGGTCGCACGGCCACGCCAGATCGGAAGAGCGGCGGGTAGGGAAAGAGTGT
>NZ_JBSGHG010000046.1:0-55668 GCF_053604275.1 Streptomyces sp. NPDC004051
CGACGACGATCTCCTCGGCCTCCGGGAAGCGGGCCCGGGTGGCGAAGACGGCACGCGCGTCGCACACCGTGACCCGGTAGCCCAGGAACGCGCCGGCCCGGACCAGGGCCGCCGCGAAGTCGACCGCCCCGAAGACGATCATCCGGGGCGGCGGGACCGCCGACTCCACGAACAGGGTCAGACCACCGGGGCAGTGCGATCCGTCCGCCGAGAGGCCGACGGTGCCGGTGCGTCCGCCGTCCAGCAGGGCCCGCGCCTCGGCCGCCGCCGTCCGGTCCAGATCCGGGTGGCCGGCGAGACCCCCCTCGTACGACCCGTCGGAGTGCACGAGGAGTGCCCCGCCGAGTTGCTCGTCGGGGCCTTCGACGACCCGGACGAGCGCTCCCGGCTCGCCGCGGGCGGCCCTGGACAGGGCCTTTCGGAGCACCTCGCGGGCAGGAGCGCGCGCATCGACCGGGGTGACCATGATGTCGATGTTCCCGCCGCAGGTCAGACCCGCCGCGAAGGCGTCCTCGTCGCTGTACCCGAACCGTTCGCCCCTGGTCACGCCGTCCGCGAGCGCCTGGACGCACAGCTCGTACACCGCGCCCTCGACGCAACCGCCGGAGACCGAGCCGATCACCGTGCCCGCGCTGTCGACGGCGAGCGCCGCGCCGGGGCCGCGCGGTGCGCTGCCGCCCACCGACACCACGGTGGCGACGGAGAACTCCCGGCCCTCCTCCAGCCACTCGTGCAGCTCACCGGCGATGTCAAACACGCGGCCCGCCCGCGGTGAGGATCCGGTCCGGCCGGATGGGAAGCCGACGGTGCCGCACTCCGGTCGCGTGCCAGACCGCGTTGGCGACGGCGGCCGCGGCTCCCACGATGCCGACCTCGCCGATCCCCTTGATGCCGACCGGGTCGTCGGGGTCCGGATCGTCCACCCAGTCCGCCTCGACGACCGGCACGTCGGCGTTGGTGGCGACGTGATAACTCGCGAGGTCACCGCCGTAGTGGCGGCCGGAGGAGCGGTCACGGACCCCCTCCTCGTGCAGCGCCATGGAGATGCCCCAGACCATTCCGCCGACGAGTTGGCCGCGCGCGGTGAGCGGGTTGACGATCCGCCCGGCGGCGAACACCCCGAGCATCCGGCGCACCCGTACCTCGCCCGTGGTGACGTCCACGGCGACCTCGGCGAACTGCGCGCCGAAGGAGTGCCGTTCCTTCTGCTCCAGCGCACCGAGGGCCGCGGTGGTGTCGGAGCGCACGGTCACGCCCTCCGGCGGGACGGCGGCACCCGGCACCAGCCGCTCCCGCAGTTCGGCGGCCGCGACGGTGATCGCCCAGGCCCAGGAGCGGGTGCCCGTGGAACCTCCGGCGATCATCGCGGGGCCGAAGTCGCTGTCACCGATCCGCATCCGGATCCGCGCGGGCGCCACCCGGAGCGCGTCGGCGGCGACCAGGGTGAGCGCGGTACGGGCTCCGGTGCCGATGTCGGCCGCGGCGATCCGCACGGTGAAGGTGCCGTCCGGCTCCGCCGTCACCGCGGCCGTGGAGGGGCCGGCGCCGGCGGGGAAGGAGGCCGCGGCGGTACCGGTGCCGATCAGCAGGTTCCCTTCCCGGCGCACGCCCGGGCGCGGGTCCCGGGCCGCCCAGCCGAAGCGGCGGGCACCCTCCCGGAAGCAGGCGGTGAGGTTGCGGCCGCTGAACGGCAGCCCGGAGACCGGGCCGCGGTCGGGTTCGTTGCGCAGGCGCAGCTCGATCGGGTCGACGCCGCACTGCTCGGCGAGCTCGTCGAGCGCCGCCTCGAGCGCGAACGCGCCCGGTGCCTCGCCCGGCGCGCGCATCCAGGACGGCGACGGCACGTCCAGGCGCACCACCTCGTTCGCGGTGCGGTGGGCGGGGGCGTCGTACATCACCCGTGCCACGCCCGCGCTGGGCTCGACGAACTCCCAGACCGTCGACGTCTGGCTGAGCGAGCGGTGTTCCAGGGCGCGCAGCCGCCCGTCGGCGTCGGCGCCGAGCCTGATCCGCTGGACGGTGGGGCTGCGGTAGCCGGTGAGCGAGAACATCTGACGGCGGGTCAGCACCACCCGGACCGGGCGGCGCAGCGCGGTGGCGGCCATGACGGCGGACACCTGGTGGGCGCGCGGGCCCTTGCTGCCGAAGCCGCCGCCGACGTGCTCGGAGCGCACCCGCACGGCGGACGCGTCGAGGGAGAACATCCGGCGGAGTTCGTCGGCGACCCAGGTGGTGCCCTGGTTGGAGTCGACGACCTCGAGCCGTCCGCCGTCCCACAGGGCGGTCGCCGCGTGCGGTTCCATCATGCTGTGGTGCTCTTCGGGAGTGGTGTACTCGACGTCCAGGACGTGGGCGGACGCGGCGAGTTCGGCCTCCAGATCGCCTTTCTCCGTCACCCCGGGCATGTGCCCGTCCACCGGGTACGCGTCCGGGCGGTCTCCGGAGAACGCGATGTCGTGCGGCTCCTGTTCGTACGTCACGACGAGTGCTTCGGCGGCCTCCCGGGCCTGCTCGGACGTCTCGGCGACGACGAGCGCGACGGGCCAGCCCGCGTGCGGGACACGGTCGTTCTGGAAGACGGCGGCGGTCGGGTCCGGCGGGACGCCCAGCAGGCCGATGTAGTCGGTCTCCAGGCGGGGGGCGTTTCGGTGGTGCAGCACGGTGAGCACGCCCGGCATGCCGAGGACGGGAGCGGTCTCGACGGACCTGATCCGGCCGCGGGCGATGGTGGACAGCACCAGCCAGCCGTGGGCCAGTCCGTCGAAGGGGATCTCGCCCGCGTAGCGGGCGGCTCCGGTCACCTTCTCGCGGCCCTCCACGCGGGTGTGGGCGGTTCCGACGGCGCCCGTCACCGTCGCACGGCCGGTCGTGGTGGTCATCGGGCGGTCTCCTCGGCGAGTTCGGACAGGACGGACACCACGAGGTTGCGCATGAGCGTCACCTTGTAGGCGTTGCCGGGCAGCGGCCGGGCCGCCGCGAGTTCGGCGTCGGCCGCCGCGGCGAAGCAGTCGGCATCCGCCGGGGCCCCGGTCAGTACGCGTTCGGCCTCACGGGCCCGCCACGGCCGGGACGCGACCGCGCCGAAGGCGAGACGCGCCTCGCGCACGACGCCGTTGCTCACGTCGAGGGCGGCGGCGATCGAGCCGATCGCGAAAGCGTACGAGGCGCGTTCGCGCACCTTGCGGTAGCGGGAGTGGGCGGCAATCGGTGCGGGCGGCAGCGTGACACCGGTGACGAGGGCGCCCTGCGGCAGGGCCGTCTCCCGGTGCGGGCTGTCGCCGACCGGCAGGTAGAAGTCGGTGACGGGCAACTCGCCCGGCCCGTCGGCGGTCCGGTAGGTGACGACGGCGTCGAAGGCGGTGAGCGCCACGCCCATGTCGGAGGGGTGGACGGCGACGCAGTGCTCGGAGGCGCCCAGGATGGCGTGGTTGTGGTGCTCGCCCTCGACGGCGGGGCAACCGCTGCCGGGGTCCCGCTTGTTGCAGGGCTGGGTCACGTCGGTGAAGTAGCCGCAGCGAGTGCGCTGGAGCAGATTTCCGCCGACGGTGGCCATGTTGCGCAGCTGTCCCGAGGCGCCGGCGAGCACGGCCTGGGTCAGCGCCGGCCAGCGGCGCCGTACCTCGGGATGGGCGGCGAGGTCGCTGTTGGTGACGGTGGCGCCGATGTGCAGCCCGCCGTCACCGGTCGACTCGATCCGGTTCAGGGGAAGTTCGCGTACGTCGACGAGCCGGGCGGGGCGTTCGACGCCGGTCTTCATCAGGTCGACGAGATTGGTTCCGCCGCCGAGGTAACGGGCGTCGGGGTCGGCGCCGAGCAGGGCGACCGCGCCGGGGACGTCCTCGGCGCGACGGTAGTCGAACTCCCTCATGCGGCGGCCTCCTCGGCCCCGGCGCGGTCCGTGGTCCGGGTCCGGTCCGGGTCTTCGACGGGTGCGGTGGGCCCGGTGCGCTCGGCGGCCGCGCGGGCGACCGCCTCGACGATCGACACGTAGGCGCCGCAGCGGCAGAGGTTTCCGCTCATCCGTTCGCGGATCTCCTGGGGGCTCAGGGGTGGTGGTCCCGCCTCGGGCCGCACGTCGGCGGTGACGGCGCTGGGCCAGCCCGCGGCGTGCTCCTCGATCACGGCGACGGCGGAGCAGATCTGGCCGGGCGTGCAGTAGCCGCACTGGAAGCCGTCCAGGTCGAGGAAGGCCTGCTGCACGGGGTGCAGCCGTTCCCCGTCGGCGACGCCCTCCACGGTGGTGATCTCCCGTTCCTGCGCCGCCACGGCCAGTTGCAGGCAGGACACGGTCCGGCGCCCGTCGACCAGGACGGTGCAGGCACCGCACTGTCCCTGGTCGCAGCCTTTCTTGGTGCCGGTGAGATCGAGGCGCTCGCGCAGGGCGTCGAGCAGGGTGGTGCGGTGGTCGAGGGAGAGGGTGTGCTTCTCGCCGTTGATGTTCAAAGTGACGGTGCTGGACGTCGAGGGGGCCATGAACAGCCTTCTTTCGCGGATCCGGGCAGACCGAACAGGGTCCTCCGGAAGGCGGACGAGTCAGGACAGCGGTCAGAGGGTCGGAGAAGGGCATCGGGCACACGGGAGAGGAACGGAACCGTGCCGGGGGGTGGATGCGGGGACGCCGGCCGCCCCCGGGCGCACCGGCATACCGGTCGGTCCTCCCGCACCGTCCGCGGCCACCGATACGATGCGCCGAAGCGGACGGCTGTCCGTTACTCGAAAAACCGTAACGGACAGCTGTCCGGTTAACAAGGACGGCTTTCGGCCACGGCCGCCCGCCGAGGAGGACCGACGAGTGGGGCAGGAGAACGAGGCGTCTCCCCGCGCGCAGGCACCGTTGCGTGCGGACGCCCGGCGCAACCGCGAGCGCATTCTGGAGGTGGCCCTCGCCGAGCTGACTCGCTCGGCCGACACCCCGCTGAGTGTGATCGCCAGGAAGGCGGGCGTCGGGCAGGGCACGCTCTACCGGAACTTCCCCAGCCGTGAGGCGCTCGTCCTGGAGATCTACCGGCATGAGATGTGCCAGGTCGCCGACAGCGCCGCCCGGTTGCTGGAGACCCGGGAACCCGACCGGGCGCTGCGCGAGTGGATGGACCGGCTCGCCCTCTTCGCCATGACCAAGGCCGGACTCGCCGACGCCATCCGGCAGGCCACCGGCGCTCCGGGCAGCCCGGCGAAGCCGGGCCACACCCCGGTGACCGATGCGGCCGACCGTCTGTTGCGCGCCTGCGAGGAGGCCGGGTCCATCCGGCCCGGGGTGAGCGCGGACGACCTCACTCTGGCGATCGGCGGCCTCTGGCAGCTCGACCCCACCGGGGACTGGCGACCACAGGCCGCCCGGCTGCTGGACCTCATCATGGACGGGCTGCGCACGGGGGCACCCGGACGGCGGTAGGCCGCGACGGGCGACCGGGACCCGTCCGGCGGATCAGGTCGCAGGGCCTCGGCGGCACCGGTCGCCCGCCCTGCCGCTCGGCCCCGGCCCGCTGCCCGACCCCGGCCGGTGCTGGGCGACGGCCGTCGGCGCCAGCTCCCGTAGTTCACGCAGGGCGGCCTCGATCGCCGGGCGGGCGTGGGCGCCTCCTCGCGTGCAGGTCAGCAGTTTGCGGTGCGGGTTGCCCGTGCAGCGCACACGGGTGATCGGCAGGTGCGGGGTCAGCTGAGCCAGCCGCGGAATCAGGGCGACGCCCAGCCCGTGCGCGACGAGGTGGAACGGGCGCCCGTTGACAGGCCGCTCGCCTCGGCCGTACTAATCGGGGAGGTGAGCGGAGGGCGTGGACGTGCAGAGACATCCCCTGGCCGGGGTCACGGTGGTCAGTCTGGAGCAGGCCGTGGCCGCGCCGTACGCCACCCGGCAGCTCGCCGACCTCGGCGCCCGTGTGATCAAGGTGGAGCGGCCGGGCGAGGGGGACTTCGCCCGTCGCTACGACACCACCGTCCACGGTCACTCCAGCTACTTCGTGTGGCTCAACCGCTCCAAGGACTCCCTCACGCTGAACCTCAAGGATCCGCGGGGCCGGGAGATCCTGCACCGGCTCCTCGCCGGTGCCGACGTGTTCGTGCAGAACCTGGCACCGGGCGCGGCAGGCCGGCTCGGCCTGGGCGCCGACGAACTCGCCCGGCGCCACCCCCGGCTGATCCCCTGCACCATCTCCGGCTACGGCACGAGTGGTCCCTGGGCCGACCGCAAGGCGTACGACCTGCTGGTGCAGTGCCAGACGGGTCTGGTGTCGCTGACCGGGACTCCGGACGGCACCGCCCGGACCGGTATCTCGGTGGCCGACATCGCCGCCGGGATGTACGCGTACAGCGGTGTCCTCACCGCGCTGTACACCCGCGCGACCACCGGCACCGTCCACCCCGTGGAGGTGTCGCTGTTCGAGGCGCTCGCCGAGTGGATGGGCCAGCCCGCCTACTACACCCGCCACGGCGGCGCCCAGCCCCCGCGGCTGGGCACCCAGCACGCCACGATCGCCCCGTACGGGACGTACCCGGCCGCCGACGGGCACGAGGTGCTGTTCTCCGTCCAGAACGAGCGCGAGTGGGCTGCCCTGTGCACGGAGTTCCTGGGCCGCCCCGAGCTGGCCGAGGATCCCCGCTTCGCCACCGGTTCCGCCCGGGTGGCGCACCGCGAGGAGCTCAACGCCGTCATCGCCGAGCGCTGCGCCCGCTCCGGCGCCGAGGAGCTGCTGGAGGAGCTGGAGGCCGCCGGCATCGCCTGCGCCGGGGTCAACGACGTCGCCGCCTTCCTCGACCACCCGGTCCTCGCCGCCCGCGACCGCTGGCGCGAGGTGGCCGTGCCCGGAGCGACCGTTCAGGCCCTGCTTCCACCGGCCGACCTCGCGGGCCTGCCGCCCCGCATGGACCCGGTGCCGGCGGTCGGCGAACACACGGAGGCGATCCTCACCGAACTGGGCCACTCCCCCGCCGAGATCGGCGCCCTGCGCGCGGACGACGTCGTCTGAACGGGTGCCGTCGTCCGAGCGGGCGGCGTCGTCCGAGCGGGCGGCGGCATCCGCTTCGCGCCTACGGACCGGCCGCCCCCTGGCGCCGGTGCAGCGCCGTCAGCACGTCCTCGTCCGTCAGCTGGTCGAAGTCCGCGTACCACTCGCCCACGGCCATGAAGCCGGCGGGCCGGTGCGGGCAGACCACCTCGTCGGCCTCGGCGCGCATCCGTTCGACGCTCTCCGGGGAACCGACCGGGACGGCCAGCACGACCCGGGCGGGCGCCTGACGCCGTACGAACCGGAGCGCGGCGCGGGCCGTGGAACCGGTCGCCAGACCGTCGTCGACGACGATCACGGTACGTCCCCGCAGCTCGGGGGCGGGCCGGCCCTGGCGGTAGAGCTGTTCACGGCGTCGCAGTTCGACGCGCTCCCGCTCGACCACGGAATCCAGATCGGTCTCGCTCAGGCCCAGCGCCCGCAGGGTGGACGGATCGAACAGGGGCACCTCGTCACCGGCCATCGCCCCGACGCCCACCTCCCGGTGGAAGGGGGCGCCGATCTTCCGGACGACGAGCACGTCGAGCGGCGCCTCGAGCGCCTCGGCGATCTCGTGGCCCACGGGGACGCCACCGCGGGGCAGGGCGAGGACCACGGGCTCGGGCAGCGCGCCGTCGCCCCGCATCCCGCGCAGCCTCTCGGCGAGTTCCCGGCCGGCTTCCCGTCGATCACGGAACAGCATGACGGACGCCCCTCTCCGCACCGGTCTCCGCACCGGGGACGGCTCCCCCCGGCGCGGCTCCCGCGTACCCCGTCGCGGACGGTCCGAAGCACGCTCCACCGACGAACCTCCCGCGCCGGTCCAGGAGCGCATGCCCGGGGGACGAGGGGGTACCCCGGGGCGCATGACCGGTATCGACATCGGCAGTGACGCCTTCGACGACCACACGTTCATCGCCCGGCGGCACGCGTACGAGGCGGCGAACGTCTCGCCGCCGCTGGCCTGGAGCGGCGTGCCGGACGACGCGGCGGAGCTGGTCCTGCTGTGCGAGGACCCCGACGCGCCGTCGGGGACGTTCGTGCACTGGATCGTCGTGGGCATCGACCCGCACAGCGGCGGCGTCGGCGCGGGGCAGAGTCCGCCGCGGGGCACCGCGCTGGTCAACGGCTACGGGGAGCGCGGCTGGGGCGGGCCGCATCCGCCGCCCGGGGACGACGCGCACCACTACGTCTTCCGGCTCTACGCCCTCGCCGAGCCGTGTGTGCTGCCCGACGCGCCCCGCGCGGAGCAGGTGCACGAGGTCGTGGACAGGACCCGGATCGCCGACGGCACCCTGGTGGGGCTGTACCGGCGCTGAGCCCTCCCCTCCCTCCGGGCCACACCGCCCGCCCGGTGCTCAGAGCGCTCCGGGGACCTCCTCCGTGACGCCGTTCAGCGGCGACGCCGGGTCGCTGCCGTAGGGGCGGGTGATCACTTCCAGACCGTGTCCGGCCGGATCGCGGAAGTACACGCCGCGCCCGCCGTCATTGCGGTTGATCCGGCGCGGGTACCGGCCGTGCGGATCGGCCTGGACGGGAACCCCGGCCTCCACGAGCCGGCCGAGGACCGAGCCGAACTCGTCCTCGGAGACGAGGAAGGCATAGTGCTGCACGGGAATGTCGGCGTCGATGGTCGCGAAGTCCAGCGTGACGCCGTTGGCCGTCGTCACCGGCAGGAACATCCCGGCCGGTTCGCCGACCTCCAGTCCCAGGATCCGGGCGAGGAAACGGGCGGACTTCTCCCGGTCGCGGGTCAGGACGATGGTGTGGTTGAACTCGACTGACACGGTTTCAATGCCTCCACGGGCATCCGCGGCGCCTCCATGCCTCACCCTGCCGGTGACCGACACGCGATGCCGCACGGGGATCATAGGCAGCCCGGTCGGCCGTCGTCGAGGTGCTCCTCGAGGTCCCGCCGCCTACGGGCCTCCATGGCCCCGTCGACGCGGGCGGCCACCTGCTCCAGGAAGCGGCGGACATCGGCGGCCGGCAGCGGGAGCGCGGCCCCGCGGGGGCGTTCGAAACTGTGCAGCGCGGCCTCGACGAGGGGTCGGAAAGCGGTCCCGGAGCCGACGACCGCCTCCGCCGCCCTGCGTTTGGGGAGCCACTGGCCGGTGCGGCAGAACACCAGGGTGCGGCAGCCGTTGAGCACCCTGTTGTCCGCCAGGTGGCCCTCTCCGTCGGCGTGCTCGCGGACGGAGGCCCGCAGCGCGGTGAGCAGTGCGGCGCGGGGCGGCTCGGCGATCACCTCCCGGGCCGGCCTGCCGAACAGCCGGCGTCCGGCCCGCAAGGCGATGGAGCGGTCGATGACGTACCAGAAGTCCGCGGACTCCACCGGGTCGAAACTCACCTTCTCGGGCAGCTCCGCCCCGGTGTCGAGGTCCAGCAGATAGCCGGCCCCGCCCTCCCCCGCCCCGGCCACGGTGTCGGAGGCGTGGACGACCAGTTCCAGCCCGGCGGCGGGACACGGCAGTGCGGAGTGGCTGAGCGTCCCGGCCAGTTCGTGCAGTGCCCGGCCGGGCAGGGACGGGTCCACCACGACCATGACGTCGACGTCACTGCGCCCGTGCAGGTAGTCGCCGAGGGCGATCGAACCGATCGCGAGGACGCTCACCAGGTGAGGACCGCAGACGGTGCGGATGCGACGTACCTGCTCCTCCAGATAGGGACGGAGCTCGGCGGGCACGGGCTGCGGGGAGGCGGGGGGACCGGGAGAGCAGAAAGGGGCCGGGGTGCGGGCCATACGCTCAGTGTCCCCGGCGGGGAGCGACCGCCCCACGGTGCCGCACGGCAGGGCCCGGCCGTCCCTGCCGGACCCCACCGGCCTCCGGGGTACCCGCCGGGACCGTTTTCAAGCACCGGCGGCTCATCAGGGCCGTCCGGCCCTAGCTCCGGTGGTTTCCGCCGCCGACGATGGACTGATGTTCCAGAGCGATGGCTTCCGCGCACTCGATCGCCAGGAGTGCCTGCGCCTGCTGGCCAAGGTGCCGGTGGGGCGCGTCGTATACACCCGGCATGCGCTGCCTGCGGTCCTCCCGGTCAACTTCTCCCTGGACACGGACTCCTCCGTGCTGCTGTGCACCTCGCGGGACTCCGACCTGGTGCGCGCGATCGACGGTGTCGTGGTGGCCTTCGAGGCCGACGACTTCCAGGCCGAGCTGCGGGCCGGCTGGAGCGTGGTGATCACCGGCCGGGCCGCCGTGGTGACCGACCCCGCCGAGCACGAGCGGCTGCTGCGGAACGGTCCCGACACCTGGATGCCGATGCGGGACGGGGTGTTCGTACGGATCGAGGCCGGCATGGTCTCGGGGCGGGAACTCACGGGCCTGGGCGTGCACGGCGCCGCGCCGACCGCCTGAGACCGCCGGGCCACCGGCCCGGTGCCGCACGGCAGTTGATCACGGGTCCGGGGGCATCCCGTACGGTACGCCTGTGACCGAGTACAGCACTGAGGAAGCCCCGGGGCGCTTCGGCCCCACCGCCACCGTCGAGGCCGGGCCCGGCGAGGTGGGCCGGGTGCGCACGGAGTACTCGCCCGCGCACGACGGTGACCCCGATCCCGGGGAGATCGTCTGGACCTGGGTTCCCTACGAGGAGAACGACGGCCGGGGCAAGGACCGTCCGGTGCTCGTCGTCGCCCGTGAGGCGGCCGGAACCGTTCTCGCCGTGCAGCTGTCGAGCAGGCGGCGCGACGGGGACCGGGACTGGGTGCCGATCGGCAGCGGGCCGTGGGACCGGTCGGGCCGGGATTCGTGGGTCGCCGTCGACCGGGTGCTGCGGCTGCACGAGGACGGCATGCGCCGCGAGGCCTGCGCCCTGGACCGGATGCGGTTCAATCTGGTGCGTCACCGGTTGCGGGAGCGGTACGGCTGGAGCTGACCTCCGCCGGATCCGCGGTGTCCGCGGTGTGCGCCGCCAGATCCGCGAACGTCCGGTCGAAGGCCCCGCAGATCGCGCCCCCGCGCGTGCGGTCCGGGATCCCGAAGACCACGTGCTCGAAGGCTCCCGCGAACCGGCCGCCCGGCTCCAGCAGCGCCCGGAACGCGGCCGCCACCCGCCGCGCGGGGTCGTTGCGGAAGACCCCGCAGCCCCAGGCGCCCGGCACCAGCCGCCGGTGGCCGACCGCCACGGCGGTCTCCAGCACCCGCTCGCCCGGACGGCCAGGGCGCCGGGCACCTCGCCCGCGCGCTCCGGCGCCGTCCGGAGGATGACGCCCGTGTTCGGCGCGGGCGAGGTGAGGAAGCCCGCCCGGAACGGTTCCTCGAGGAGCCGGCCGCGGTCGTCGCGGAAGACGGGCACGGCGGGTGAGTGGATCACCCGGTCGGAGTAGAACGGGTCACGGTGGGTCCGGTGGTGGTCGTAGTACTCCGGTGCCCGCAGCAGGCAGGTGTGGAGCGCGGAGGCCCGGCACAGCGCCTCCTCCTGGGCCTGCGCGCCGTTGAGGTAGCCGCCGCCGGGGGTGGGGGCGCCTCCCTGCTCGAACGAAGCTGAGAGCTTGGGGATCGCGGAGGCGAAGTTCAGCACTCCCGGCTCCCGGCGCGGCTCGTCCGGCCCCGCGTCTCCCGCGAGCCGGCGCGCGGCCTCCAGGCCGCTCTCCCCGGTGACCTCGATCCGGGTCCTGACCGGGGAGACCCGCTCCGGGGCCTCCTCCGGGGCCCGCACCGGCTCCGGCCCGTACATCCGGGTCCCGTCCCGGGCGGCCCGGAAGGCCGCCGCGAGGCGTACCTCGCGGCCGCTCGGAGCGCGGTGGGTCCCGGCCGCCACGATCTGCTCGGCCTCGCGCGCGATGCCGCGCAGACGCGCGCTCACGCCGCAACCCCCGTACGCTCCGTGACCGCGCGCCCCGCGAATCCCCTCACCGACATCCCCACCGGCTCCCCGTGATCTCCCCGCCGTGCCCGTACGAGCATCGTGAGCGATGCTGGTGAGGCGACGCAACGGGGTTTTCCCGCACCCGGGACGCCCCACCGGGCGCTCTTGTGCCGAGCGTCGCGAGGGTTTTGGGTGGACGAGTTGAAGCCGGACGGGACCGAAGGACCCCGGCCGGCGACATGGAGGTATCTCAGGAGGATCCCCACATGTCCGATTCGGCAAGTGGCCATACCGGGCCACGTCCCGCCGTCACCGAAGCCGAGGTGGATGCGCTGGTCCGCGGCATCTGCTTCAAGACCGGACCGCCGCGCCGCCTCGGAGTCGAGGTGGAATGGCTCGTCCACGAGCTGCGCGCCCCGCAGCTCCCCGTGACATCCGAACGACTCGAAGCGGCCTACGCCGCACTGCGGACCGTGCCCCTGAGTTCGGCGCTCACCGTCGAACCCGGCGGCCAGCTGGAGCTCAGCTCGCCGCCCGCCGCCTCCCTCATGGAGTGCGTCGACACCGTCCGCGCCGACCTCGACGCCGTCCGCGCGGTACTGCGCGAGGACGATCTCACCCTCGTCGGTCTCGGCCACGATCCCTGGCACACACCACGCCGGTTCCTGCGCGAACCGCGCTACGACGCCATGGAGGCCTGCCTGGACCGCACCGGCCCCGCCGGCCGCGCCATGATGTGCACCTCCGCGTCCGTGCAGGTGTGCCTGGACGCCGGGTACGAGGAGCCCGGCCCCCTCGGCCATGTGCGGCGCTGGTGGCTGGCGCACCAGCTCGGCGCGGTCCTGGTCGCCGTGTTCGCCAACTCCCCGCTGGCCGGGCACCGGCCGACCGGCTGGCTGTCCACCCGGCAGCTGCGCTGGGCGCAGATCGGCACCGGCCGCGCGGGCGGCCCCGTGCTGGACTCCGATCCGCGCGCGGCCTGGGCCCGCCACGTCCTGGACGCGCCGGTGATGTGCGTACGGCGCGACGGCGGCCCGTGGGACGTGCCGAAGGGGCTGACCTTCCGTGAGTGGACCAGGTCCAGGGTGCCCAGGGCGCCGACCCGGGACGATCTCGACTACCACGTGACGACGCTGTTCCCGCCGGTCAGGCCGCGCGGTCACCTGGAGCTGCGGATGATCGACGCCCAGCCCGGTGACGACGGCTGGATCGTGCCGCTGGCCGTGACGGCGGCGCTGTTCGACGATCCGGAGGCCGCCGAGACCGCCTACCGGGCGGTGAAGCCGCTGGCCGAGCGGACCCACGGGATGCCTGCGCCGCACAATCCGCTGTGGCGGGACGCGGCCCGCGGCGGCCTGGCCGATCCGGAGCTGCGCGAGGTGGCCACCGCCTGCTTCGCCGCGGCCCTGCGGGCGCTGCCCCGGCTGGGCGCCACGACCGGGGTCGTGGACGCGGTGGCGGGGTACCGGGACCGCTATGTCGCCCGGGGCCGCTGCCCCGCCGACGACCTGCTCGACACCCTGCGCGGTGCCGTCACCGCCCGCGCCGACGGCACCGCCGTGTCCGGCGCGCGCACGCACCCGCACACGCACGGAGTGCCTCCGCACGGGAAGGACACCCGCTCATGACCGCCCCCGCCCCCGACTCCGAAGCCCTGCGCGAGCGCGCGGTCGCCGCGCTGATCACCGCGCGCGACCGGACCACCCTGCTGACCGGCTGTGTCGAGGAACCCGAGCTGACCGCCCAGCACTCGCCGCTGATGTCGCCCCTGGTGTGGGACCTCGCCCACATCGGCAACCAGGAGGAGCAGTGGCTGTTGCGGGCCGTCGCCGGGCAGGAGGCGATACGGCCCGAGATCGACAGCGTCTACGACGCCTTCGAGCACCCGCGTGCCGAGCGGCCGCGGCTGCCGCTGCTGCCTCCCGAGGAGGCCCGCCGCTACGTCGCGGACGTGCGCGGCCGGGCGCTGGACGTGCTGGAGGCCACCGCGTTCCACGGCGAGCGGCTGACCGAGGCGGGCTTCGCCTTCGGGATGATCGCGCAGCACGAACAGCAGCACGACGAGACGATGCTGATCACCCATCAGTTGCGCAGGGGGCCGCAGGCGCTGACCGCCCCGGACCCGGAGCCGGTGCCGCTGTTCACCGGCCCGTCCGAAGTGCTGGTCCCCGGCGGCCCGTTCACCATGGGCACCTCCGACGAGCCGTGGGCGCTGGACAACGAACGCCCGGCGCACCGGCGCGAGGTGGCGCCGTTCCACATCGACACCACCCCGGTGACCAACGCCGCCTACCAGGCGTTCGTCGAGGACGGCGGCTACAACGACCCGCGCTGGTGGACCGCCCGGGGCTGGGACCACATCCGCCGGAACTCCGTCACCGCCCCGCTGTTCTGGCAGCGGGACGGCGCCCCCGGCACGGGGCGGTGGCTACGGCGCCGCTTCGGTGTCACCGAGGCCGTGCCGCCCGACGAGCCCGTGCTGCACGTGTGCTGGTACGAGGCCGACGCGTACGCGCGCTGGGCCGGGCGCCGGCTGCCCACCGAGGCCGAGTGGGAGAAGGCCGCCCGCCACGACCCGGCCGGCGGCCGCTCGGCGCGCTACCCCTGGGGCGACGCCGAACCCGGCCCGGAGCACGCCAACCTCGGCCAGCGGCACCTGCGGCCCGCGCCCGCGGGGAGCTATCCGGCCGGTGAGTCGCCGCTCGGGGTGCGCCAGTTGATCGGCGACGTGTGGGAGTGGACGTCGAGCGACTTCCTGCCGTACCCGGGGTTCAGGGCGTTCCCGTACAAGGAGTACTCGGAGGTGTTCTTCGGGTCCGGGTACAAGGTGCTGCGCGGCGGTTCGTTCGCGGTGGACGCGGTGGCCTGCCGGGGCACGTTCCGCAACTGGGACCACCCCGTCCGGCGGCAGATCTTCTCCGGCTTCCGCACGGCACGATCGGAGAGCGCCTGATGTGTCGTCACCTCGCGTACGTGGGGCCCGAGGAACCGCTCGGCCGACTCCTCGTGGGCCCGCCGCACGGGCTGTACCGCCAGTCGTGGGCGCCCCGGCGCCAGCGGTACGGAACGGTCAACGCCGATGGTTTCGGGGTGGGCTGGTACGCGCCGGGGGACCCGGTGCCGGCCCGGTACCGCAGGGGCGGGCCCATCTGGGCGGACCTGTCGTTCGCCGATCTCGCCCGGGTCGTCCGCACCCCGGCGCTGCTCGCCGCCGTACGGGACGCGACCCTGTCGGGCGCGGACGGCGAGGCCGCGGCGGCCCCGTTCGCCGCGGGGATCTGGCTGTTCAGCCACAACGGCGCCGTACGGGGCTGGCCGGGCACGCTCGCGCCGCTCGCCGGGTCCCTGCCCGCCGAGGACGTGCTGTCGCTGGAGGCCCGCAGCGACTCCGCGTTCGTGTGGGCCCTCGTGCTCGCCCGGCTGCGGGCCGGGGAACCCGAGGGGCAGGCGCTGGCCGACACCGTGCTGGAGGTCGCCGCGGCGGCCCCCGGCTCCCGGCTCAACCTGCTGCTCACCCAGGGCGACACGGTCACCGCGACCGCGTGGGGCGACACCTTGTGGTACCTCGCCCGGCCGGGCGGCGGCACCGTCGTCGCCTCGGAGCCCTACGACGACGATCCGCACTGGTGCGAGGTCCCCGACCGCACGCTGCTGGCGGCGAGCCGCACCGACGTGCTGCTCACCCCGATCGAGGAGCCGGACGAGGTCCTGGCGCCCACCGACCCATCGGCACCCCTGAAGGAGCTCCGCACGTGAGTCCGTTCCTGCTCACCCGCACCCTGCCCGAGGACGCCACCGACGCTGCCCTGCGCGCCGACGTCCTCCGGGGCCTGAGCGGCAGGCCGAGGACGCTGCCGCCGAAGTGGTTCTACGACGCGTACGGCAGTGAGCTGTTCGAAGAGATCACCGAGCTGCCCGAGTACTACCCGACGCGGGCCGAACGCGAGATCCTGCTCGCCCGCTCCGGTGAGATCGCCGCGGCGGCCGGCGCCCGCACCCTGATCGAACTGGGCTCCGGCTCCTCGGAGAAGACCCGTCACCTGATCGACGCCCTGACCTCACTGCACACCTACGTCCCCGTCGACGTCAGCGAGAGCGCCCTGACCCGGGCGGGGCAGGCGCTCGTCGCCGAGCGGCCGGACCTCGCGGTGCACGCGCTGATCGCCGACTTCACCGGCCGGATGACGCTGCCCGACACCCCGGGGCCGCGCCTGGTGGCGTTCCTCGGGGGCACGATCGGCAATCTGCTGCCCGCCGAGCGGGCCGCGTTCCTGGCCTCCGTCCGCGGACTGCTCGCCCCGGGGGACGCGCTGCTGCTGGGCACGGACCTGGTCAAGGACGAGAAGACACTGGTCCGGGCGTACGACGACGCGGCCGGGGTGACGGCCGCCTTCAACAAGAACGTCCTGACCGTGATCAACCGGGAGTTGGGCGCCGACTTCGATCCGGCGGCCTTCGACCACGTGGCCGTGTGGGACGCCGGGCGCGAGTGGATCGAGATGCGGCTGCGCTCGCGCGGGGCGCAGACGGTGAAGGTCCCCGCGCTCGGTCTCGCCGTCGACTTCGACGCGGGCGAGGAACTGCGCACCGAGGTCTCGGCGAAGTTCCGCAAGGAGGGAGTACGGGAGGAACTCGGTGCAGCGGGAATGGAGTTGGACCGATGGTGGACGGACGAGGAGGAACGGTTCGCGCTGTCGCTGAGCAGGGCGCGTTGACCTGCCGGGGGGCCTGGAGGGCCGACGTCTCGCGGTACGCCACGACTTGAGGCACGGTGGAGTGACGTGTGGCATCAGGAGGCGTCCCGCGTACCGGTGGGAGCCGCCGTCGAGAGGAGCACCGCATGTCGAACCACACCTACCGGGTCACGGAGATCGTCGGCACCTCGCCCGACGGCGTGGACCAGGCCGTTCGCAACGGTGTCGAGCGCGCCTCCCAGACCCTGCGCAACCTGGACTGGTTCGAGGTGACCCAGGTGCGCGGCCAGATCGAGGAGGGCCGGATCGCGCACTGGCAGGTGGGCCTGAAGGTCGGCTTCCGCCTGGACGAGACGGACTGAGCCCGCTCCGGAGGGGAACGGCCCCGCCCCGGGGCGGGGCCGTCCGGCGGGTGCTTCCCGCCGTCGGTCGCACCGTCCGGCCCGGACGGGGGAATGCGGTGGCGGGCCGGGTGTTGAACCAGGTGTGACCCCGCTGATCGCCCGTACCCGCTTCTCCGTCCTCGACCGGTCCCGCATCCGCGAGGGGCACACCGGTCCCGAGGCGCTGCGTGACACCGTGCGGCTGGCGCGGGAGGTGGAGCGGCTCGGCTACCACCGGTTCTGGGTCTCCGAGCACCACGGGGTGCCCGGGGTGGCCGGTTCCGCGCCGACGGTGCTGGCCGCCGCCGTCGCCGCGGCGACCGGGACGATCCGCGTGGGCACCGGCGGGGTCATGCTGCCCAACCATCAACCGCTCGTCGTGGCGGAGCAGTTCGGGGTGCTGGAGTCGCTCTTCCCGGGGCGGGTGGACATGGGCCTGGGCCGCTCGGTCGGCTTCACCGACGGGGTGCGCAGGGCTCTGGGCCGCGGCAGGGACGACGCCGAGGACTTCGGCGCCCAGATCGACGAGCTGCTCGGCTGGTTCCGCGGCACCTCCCCCACCGGGGTGCGCGCCCGTCCGGCCGAGGGGTTGGCCGTGCCCCCGTTCGTGCTCGCCATGGGCGAGGGGGCGGCGATCGCCGCCCGCGCGGGCCTGCCGATGGTCATCGGCGACCTGCGCGGCCGCGACCGGATGCGCCGCGGCATCGACGACTACCGCGCGCGGTTCCGCCCGTCCGAGTGGGCGAGCGAGCCGTACGTGGTGATCTCCGGCACGGTCGCCGTGGCCGGCACGTCCGAACAGGCCCGCCGGCTGCTGGTTCCGGAGGCCTGGTCGATGGCGCACTCCCGCACCCGCGGCACCTTCCCGCCGCTGCCGCCCGCCGAGCGCGTCGATGCGCTCTCCATGACGGCCAAGGAGCGCGACCTGTACGAGTCCGGGCTCAGGGGCCACATCGCCGGCACCGAGGAGCAGGTGGCCGACGAACTGGAGAGGGTGCTGGAGGAGACGGGCGCACAGGAGGTCCTGGTCACCACCAGCACCCACGACCGTACGGCCCTGCTGGACTCCTACCGGCGGCTCGCCGCCGTCGCCGGTCTTCCGGGGGCGGACGGCGGCGCGCGGCACCCGGATCCGGACGGCGGCGCGGCGCGCCGGTGAGCCGGTGAGCCGCCTCACCGGCGCGCACGCGGTTCGGTCCGGTCAGCCGCGGCCGCGCCGCGGAACGTCGCGACCCCGCCGGGTCGTGTCGTCGCTCCGCAGGGTGTCGTCCGGCACTCCCTCGCTCTCGATGCGCTCCTTGCGGACCCGGCCGCGCACGGTCTCGTTCTCGGTGTGCTCCTCCATGGTCAGCCGTACCCGTTCCACGGGCACCGCCCGGGTCTCCACGACGGGGCGCTCCTCGTGCAGGATGACCTCGTAGTCGGCCTCGCCGATCTCGGCGCCGGAGAGCGCGGCCGCGCGGTCGGCCTCCGTGATGGGCTCGCGCACCACGTGCACCTCCTCGTGGCGCACCGGCACGATCTTCTCGACCTCCTCCGTCACGACGTACTTGCGCAGCCTGGCCCGTCCGGTCTCGCGTCGCTCGACGCGGACGTGCATCTCCTCCTCCATGCGCGTCATGGAGTCGGCGCCCGGCCCGCCGCGTGCGGCGGTCCGGCCGGTCTTCCCGGTCGTCGCCGACGTTCCCGCGGCGCCGGCCGTCGCCGTGCCCGCCGTGTTCGCCGTGCGGGCTGTTCCAGCGGCACCCGGTGTCCCCGTCCTGCCCGGCATCCCGGCTTTTCCGGTCGTTCCCGCCGTCCCGGCCGCGCCCGCCGCGCCGGCGGCACCCGCCGCGCCGGCCGTTCCCGCCTTGCCCATGCCGGGGTGCCGGTCGCCGCGGCCCTCGCCGGAGCGCTCGGTGTCGTCGCGCAGCACACCGCTCCAGTCGATGCCGTAGTACTCGTACAGCCGGTGTTCCTCCGACTCCGACAGGTGGCCCTGTGCGTCGACGTCGACGTCGGGTGCGCCCTTGACCTTCTCCTTGAGGTACGGGACTTCGAGGTGGTCCTCCACCAGTTCGGCGTCGCGGATGGGGATGAACGACTCGTTGGAGCCGAACATGCCCGTCCTGACGCTCACCCACTCGGGGCGGCCGCTCATGTCGTCGAAGAAGACGTGCTTGGCCTCACCGATCTTGTTGCCCTCGCCGTCGTAGACGGGGTGATCCAGGAGGATCTTGACCTCATCGCGGGTGATCATCTGGCCTCACCCTCCTTTCAGGGTGTCACTCCCGTCCGGATGTCCTCATCAACACCATGGAAACTTCACGTAAGGGATAAAACGCACTTAATTTTCGGCAGCGCTCACTTCTGGTGCCCCCGCCGCACGTCCTCGACCGGATGTTCCCGCCCGGGGCCGCCGGCCGGCGGCTGCGCGGCGGCGGCCAGGGCGCGGCGGTCGGCGTGGGTGCCCGGCGGGATCGCGGCCCGTATCTCGACCTCGGCGGTCAGACCGCGGGCCGAGACCACCCGCCACAGGGACGCGAGCAGGGTGTCGTCGCCGACGAAGGCCGCGGCGGTGGCCGGCGTCCCGTGCGCGCTCCGGTAGTGGATGCGGACCGGCTGGACCGGGGCCCCGGCGTCCAGTGCCGCCTGGAAGACGGCCCGGCGGAAGGAGCCCTGCCGTCGGCCGCACCAGGTGCTGCCCTCGGGGAAGGCGGCGACCGCCGCGCCCTCGCGCAGCGCCCCGGCGATCCGGGCGACCGTGTCCGGCAGGGCGCGCAGACGGTCGCGGTCGATGAACAGGACGCCGGCGCGTCCGGCCAGCGGCCCGGCCACCGGCCATCGCCGTATCTCGGTCTTGGCCAGCATCCGGGCCGGGCGGACCGCGCTCAGCAGCGGTACGTCGAGCCAGGAGATGTGGTTGGCGACGAGGAGCAGCCCGCCGGTGGGCGGGGCGGCGCCGGTGACCCGGACCCGGACCCCGGCGGCCCGCACGGTCCACCGGCACCAGCGGCCCACCAGCCCTGCCGGGATCCACCGTCCGGCCGGCAGCAGCGCCGCCCCGGCGAGGACCAGGAGGGCGACCGCCGTCAGCCGCAGCACCGCCCTGGGTACGGCCGATGCGGCCCCCGTCGGCTCCACACAGCCGCTCGGGGTGCAGGGCGCGGCGGGCAGCCAGACGCTCATCAGGCCGGTACGAGGGAGAGGAAGTGCCGCAGGTAGCGCGGGTTCACCCGGTCCATCGGCAGCAGGACGTACAGGTCGGCGACGCCGAAGTCGACGTCGTGCGCGGGCTCGCCGCAGACCCAGGCGCCGAGCCGGAGGTAGCCGCGCAGCAGGGCGGGCAACTCGGTGCGGGCCGCGGGCGCCGCGAGGGCCCCGGGGTTCGTCGGCCACGGGAGCAGGGGGCGCACGCGGTACTCCTCGGGGGCGAGGTGCCCGCCCCGCACCCGGTCCCAGGCGGCGGAGGCGAGCGCGCCGCCGTCGGCGAGCGGTATGGAGCAGCAGCCCGCCAGCCATGTGTGCCCCCGGTCGACCATGTAGCGGGCGATGCCGGCCCAGATGAGGCCGATGACCGCGCCGTCGCGGTGGTCGGGGTGCACGCAGGAGCGGCCGACCTCGACGAGGCCCGGCCGGATCGGGTCGAGCGCGCCGAGGTCGAACTCGCTCTCGGCGTACAGGCGCCCGGCGACCGCGGCACGCTCCGGCGGCAGCAGCCGGTAGGTGCCGACGACCTGGCCGCTCACCTCCTCGCGCACGAGCAGGTGGTCGCAGTAGGCGTCGAAGGGGTCGACGTCCAGGCCCGGCTGGGGGGTGGACAGCAGGGCGCCCAGCTCACCGGCGAAGACGTCGTGCCGCAGCCGCTGGGCGGCGCGCACGTCCTCCTCGTCGCGGGCGAGGGTGACGGTGTAACGGGTGGGCGCCGCGGGCTTCGCGGGGTGGTCTGCGGTCAGCACGCCGGTCATGGCTCTCTCCTGGTCACGCGCCGGAGCGGGAAAAAAAGGGGGACTCCCCTTGTTTCTGCCTGTGCCGGTTGGCGTGCACGTGACCTGAGCCGGGAGCGCGGATGTGGGGATGCTGAATGCCGGGCGTCACCCGGACGGCAGACGGGACCGGGGATGAGCACCACTCCCGGCCCCGCCCGTCCGCCCCCTGGCGAACGTTCTCCCCTGCCCGCCCGGCGGCTACCGTCCGGTTCCCTTGCGCGTGGCCCGCAGCCACTCCTTGTTCATCCCGGTGATGGAGGTCAGCGGGATGCCCTTCGGGCAGGCGGTGGCGCACTCGCCGGCGAGGGTGCAGCCGCCGAACCCCTCCTCGTCCATCTGCGCCACCATGTCGAGCACCCGGGTCTCACGCTCGGGCGCGCCCTGCGGCAGCACGTTGAGATGGTTGATCTTCGCCGAGGTGAAGAGCATCGCCGCGCCGTTCGGGCAGGCCGCGACGCAGGCGCCGCAGCCGATGCACTCGGCGTGCTCGAAGGCGAAGTCCGCGTCCGGCTTCGGCACCGGCGTGGCGTGCGCCTCGGGCGCGGAGCCGGTGGGGACGCTGACGTAGCCGCCGGCCTGGATGATCCGGTCGAACGCCGACCGGTCCACCACGAGGTCCTTCACCACCGGGAAGGCCGACGCCCGCCACGGCTCGATGTCGATGGTGTCGCCGTCCTTGAAGGACCGCATGTGCAGCTGGCAGGTGGTAGTGCGCTCGGGGCCGTGGGCGTCGCCGTTGATGACCAGCGAGCAGGCGCCGCAGATGCCCTCACGGCAGTCGTGGTCGAAGGCGACGGGGTCCTCGCCCTTGAGGGTGAGTTCCTCGTTGAGGGTGTCGAGCATCTCCAGGAAGGACATGTCGGGCGAGATGCCGTCCACCTCGTACGTGGACATGGCGCCGTCGGCATCGGCGTTCTTCTGCCGCCAGACGCGCAGGGTGAGCTTCATGCGTAGCTCCGCTGAGTGGGGTGGACGTACTCGAAGACCAGGTCTTCCTTGTGCAGGGTGGGGGCTTCGCCGGTGCCGGTGAACTCCCAGGCGGCCGCGTAGGAGAACTCCTCGTCCTTGCGGGCCGCCTCGCCCTCGGGGCTCTGGGACTCCTCGCGGAAGTGGCCGCCGCAGGACTCGGAGCGGTGCAGCGCGTCGAGGCACATCAGCTCGGCGAGCTCCAGGTAGTCGACGATGCGGTTGGCCCGCTCCAGCGACTGGTTGAACTCCTCGCCGGTGCCGGGCACCTTGATCCGCCGCCAGAACTCCTCACGGATCTGCGGGATGCGTTCCAGCGCCTTGCGCAGGCCCGCCTCGGTACGGGCCATGCCGCAGAACTCCCACATGAGTTCGCCGAGTTCGCGGTGGAAGGAGTCGGGGGTGCGGTCGCCGTCCACGGACAGCAGCAGGTTGAGCCGGTCCTCGGTCTCGGCCAGCACCTCCTGCACCGCCGGGTGGCCGGCGTCGACCTCGTCCTTGTGCGGGTTGCGGGCGAGGTAGTCGTTGATGGTGGAGGGGAGGACGAAGTAGCCGTCCGCCAGTCCCTGCATCAGCGCGGAGGCGCCGAGGCGGTTGGCGCCGTGGTCGGAGAAGTTGGCCTCACCGATGGCGAACAGGCCGGGGACGGTGGTCTGGAGGTCGTAGTCGACCCACAGGCCGCCCATCGTGTAGTGCACCGCGGGGTAGATCCGCATCGGCACCCGGTACGGGTCCTCGTCGGTGATCCGCTGGTACATGTCGAAGAGGTTGCCGTACTTGGCCTCCACCGCCGCCCGCCCCATGCGCTCGATGGCGTCGGCGAAGTCCAGGTAGACGCCCTGGCCGCCGGGGCCGACGCCCCGGCCCTCGTCGCAGACGTTCTTCGCGGCGCGGGAGGCGATGTCACGGGGGACGAGGTTGCCGAAGGACGGGTAGATGCGCTCCAGGTAGTAGTCGCGCTCGTCCTCGGGGATCTCGTTCGGCGGGCGGTCGTCGCCCTTCGCCTTCGGCACCCAGATGCGGCCGTCGTTGCGCAGCGACTCGCTCATCAGCGTCAGCTTGGACTGGTGGTCGCCGGTGCGCGGGATGCAGGTGGGGTGGATCTGGGTGAAGCAGGGGTTGGCGAAGTACGCGCCGCGCCGGTGCGCCCGCCAGACGGCGGTCGCGTTGGAGTTCATGGCGTTCGTCGACAGGTAGAAGACGTTGCCGTAGCCGCCGGTCGCGAGGACGACGGCGTCGGCGAAGTAGGTCTCGATCTTCCCGGTGATCAGGTCCCGGGCGACGATCCCGCGCGCCCGCCCGTCGACGACGACGAGGTCGAGCATCTCGGTGCGCGGGTGCATCTCCACGTTCCCGGCGGCGATCTGCCGGGACAGCGCCTGGTAGGCGCCGAGGAGGAGCTGCTGGCCCGTCTGGCCGCGGGCGTAGAAGGTGCGGGAGACCTGGACGCCGCCGAAGGAGCGGGTGTCGAGCAGACCGCCGTACTCGCGGGCGAACGGCACGCCCTGGGCCACGCACTGGTCGATGATCTCCACGGAGATCTGCGCGAGGCGGTGGACGTTGGACTCGCGGGCCCGGAAGTCGCCGCCCTTGACGGTGTCGTAGAAGAGGCGGTGGACGGAGTCGCCGTCGTTGCGGTAGTTCTTCGCCGCGTTGATGCCGCCCTGCGCGGCGATGGAGTGGGCCCGGCGCGGGGAGTCCGTGTAGCAGAACTGGATGACGCGGTAACCCTGTTCGGCGAGCGTGGCCCCGGCCGCGCCGCCGGCCAGGCCGGTCCCGACGACGATGACGGTCTGCTTGCGCCGGTTGGCGGGGTTGACCAGCTTGGCCTCGAAGCGGCGGGTGTCCCAGCGCTCGTGGATCGGCCCGGACGGGGCCTTGGTGTCGGCGACCGGCTCACCGGTCGTGTACTCGGTGTAGACAGCGTAGGCGGTCATTTCAGCTCACCACTCCGGTCATGACGCCCACGGGGACGGCGACGAAGCCGACCGTGAGCAGCAGCGCGAGGACGTTGGCGGCGGCCTTGAGCACGCGGTCGCGGGTGCGGCTGCCGACGCCGAGGGTCTGGGCGGCGCTCCAGAAGCCGTGCCGGACGTGCATTCCGAGGGCGAGCACCGCGACGATGTAGATGACGTTCCCGTACCAGGTGGAGAAGGTGTCCACGACGTTCTGGTAGGGCTTGCCCGTCTCGAAACCGCCGGGGTGCACGGTGCCGGTGGTCAGGTCGAGGATGTGCCAGACGATGAAGAGGCCGAGGATGATCCCGCCCCAGCGCATGGTGCGCGTGGCGTAACTGGCCCGCGCCTTCTTGTGGACGTACTTGCTGGGGCGCGCCTTGATGTCGCGGCGGCTGAGCTGGTACGCGGAGACGGCGTGGGCGACGACCGCGACGACGAGCACGACCCGGACCAGCCACAGCGCCCACTCGTGGTGCAGGAGGGGCTCGCCCAGGGTGCGCAGCCAGTGTGCGTACTCGTTGAACTCGGCGGCCCCGAAGTAGATCTTCAGGTTGCCGATCATGTGGGCGACCAGGTAGAGCAGCATGATCAGGCCGCTGACGGCCATCACTGTCTTCTTGCCGACGGTCGAGTCCCACACGGTGCGCGCCATGGACGGCCGTCGGTCCGTCCGCGTTGCCAGAGCCATGCCACAAGACGCTAGGGCCGAAGAGCCCCATCGGTCCAAGACATGGTCTGCCTCGTTTCCATAGCCTTCACCTATGGAAGGTCTACAGTGGTCCCATGCAGTTCCAGCAGCTCCAGTATTTCGTGGCGGTCGCCGAGACCCGGCACTTCACCCGGGCCGCCGAAATGGTCCATGTCGCGCAGCCCTCCCTCTCGCAGCAGATCAAGACGCTGGAGCGGGAGCTGGGGGCGGACCTGTTCCTGCGGGCGCGCGGCAACATCACGCTCACCGACGCCGGCGAGGCGCTGCTGCCGCTGGCGCGGCGCATCCTGGCCGACGCCGACACGGCCCGGCACGAGGTGCAGGAGCTGGTGCAGCTGCGCAGCGGCCGGGTACGGCTGGGGGCGACGCCGAGCCTGTGCACCGGTCTGCTGCCGGACGTGCTGCGCGCCTTCCACGACCGCTATCCGGGCGTCCGGCTGCTGGTCGAGGAGAGCGGCTCCCACGACCTGGTGCGGGAGCTGGCCCGCGGTGCGCTCGACCTGGCCCTGGTCGTCCTGCCCCTGCCGACCCCCTCCCCCGCCCTTACCACGGTGGAGCTGCTGCGCGAGGACCTGGTGGTGGTGTCCTCCCCCGACGCCTCTCAGCCCGGCCGGGGCCGGCGCACCGTGCGCGTCGCCGATCTGGAGGGCGAGCGGCTGGTGATGTTCCGGCACGGCTACGACCTGCGGGAGCTGACCGTGGCCGCGTGCCGCGCGGAGGGCTTCGAACCGGACTTCGCGGTGGAGGGCGGGGAGATGGACGCCGTGCTGGGCTTCGTGCGGGCGGGGCTGGGCGTCGCCGTGGTGCCCCGCATGGTCGCCGCGCGGTCCGGGCAGGGCCTGCGGGTCACCCCCCTGGCCCGTCCCGGCCTCCACCGCACCATCGCCCTGGCCCACCGCAGCGACGTGGCGCCGCCGCGCGCGGCCCGGGAACTGCAGCGGATGCTGCTGGAGCGGTGAGCCCGCCGGCCGGGTGCCGTCCCGCAGCCCACCGCCCCGCGGCCGCAACCCGGCACCCGGCCCCGGTACCGCTCCGCACGGGGCGCACCCGCGGTACCCGCGGTACCCGCTGCGCGTCGAACCCGCGCCGGGCAGCACGAGCCGGGGTCCGGTGCGGTGGGCCCGGTGCGGTGGGTCCGGGGCTCGGCCACCGGCCTGCCGCGGCCGTCGGGGTCAGCCCGTCGCGTCGGCCAGGGCCAGGTCGTGCAGGCGTTCCGGAGGTCCGGGGCGGGCGTAGTACCAGCCCTGCGCCGTGTCGCAGCCCAGTACGCGGAGCTGCTCGGCCTGCGCTCCGGTCTCCACCCCCTCCACCGTGACGGCGAGGTCGAGGCTGTGGGCCAGGGAGACGATCCCCTGGACGATCTTGAGGTCGACCGGGTCGGCCGGGTACTGCTGCATGCTCTGGGTGAAGGAACGGTCCAGTTTGAGGATGCTCACCGGGAGGCGGCGCAGGTTGGCGAGGTTGGAGTAGCCGGTGCCGAAGTCGTCCAGGGCGATGTCCACGCCCATCTCCGCCAGCCGCCGCAGCGGCTTCAGCAGGTCGTCGTCCGCGCCGATCAGCGCCGACTCGGTCACCTCCAGGCACAGTGCGTCCGGCTCGACACCGGTGCGCTCCAGGATGTCGACGGTGTCCTGGACCAGGCCGGGGTGGGTGAGCTGGCAGGGCGAGAGGTTCACGTTGATGCGCAGCGGGCCGAGCGCCTCCGCCCCGCCGTGCCGCTCCTGCCAGGCGCGGGCCTGGCGCACCGACTGCTCGAGCACCCAGCGGCCCAGCGGGACGATCAGCCCGGTGTGCTCGGCGAGCGGGATGAACCGGTCCGGGGACAGCACACCGTGCTGCGGGTGCAGCCAGCGCACCAGTGCCTCGGCGCCCCGGACGCTGCCGTCGCCGAGGTGGACCAGCGGCTGGTACTCGATGAAGAACTCGCCCCGTTCCAGGGCCGCGGGCAGTGCCGTGGTGAGTCCGTGCCGGGTGATGGCGCGGGCGTCGGACTCCGGATCGGCCAGTTCGAAGCGGTTGCCGCCCGCCGACTTGGCCCGGTACATGGTGATGTCGGCGCTGCGCAGCACCTCCGCCGGGCTGCGTTCCCCGGCCGGCCCCTCGACGACGCCGATGCTGCCGCGCACGGTCAGGTCGCGGCCGTCGACGCCGATGGGGGCGAGCAGCGCGCTCATGATGCGGGTGGCGAGTTCGTCGACCGTGCGCTCGGTGTCGGGGCCCGTGGTCAGCGCCACGAACTCGTCGCCGCCGAGCCGGGCGACCATCTCGCCGGGCGCGGTGGCACAGGACTGGAGCCGGTCGGCGACCTCGACGAGCAGCCGGTCGCCGGCCGCGTGTCCGAGACTGTCGTTGACGGTCTTGAAGCCGTCCAGGTCGAGGTAGCACAGACCGAAGCGCTGTCCGGGGCCGGCGCTGAGCGCCTTCTCCAGCCGCTCGAAGAAGAAGGTGCGGTTGGGCAGACCGGTGAGCGCGTCGTGGGTGGCCTCGTAGCGCAGCCGGAGGTTGAGCAGCCGCCGCTCGGTGGTGTCCTCCATCAGGGCGAGCTGGTACTGCGGTTCACCGTCGGCGTCGCGCAGCAGGGACACCGTCAGATTGGTCCACAGGACCGTTCCGTCGGGCCGGTGGAACGCCTTCTCGAGGTGGTAGTGCTCACGGTCGCCGCGGACCAGTTCGTCGTAGAGGTTCCAGGTCTGCGGGGCGTCGTCGGGGTGTGTCCACTCCCTGACGTTGCGGCTGCGCAGGCCCTGCTCGGACAGGCCGAACATGCGCCGCAGGGCGCCGTTGACCTGCAGGACGTTGCCGTCGAGGTCGGCGATGCCGATTCCTATCGCCGCGCCTTCGAAGACCGCGCGGAACCGGGCCTCGGTGGCGTGCAGGGCCTGCGCCACCGCGCCCTGCGCCTTCAGCGCGGCCTGGGCGACGGCCTCCTGCTCGGCCAGCGTCCGCTTCCGCAGCGCCCGCGCGAAACCGGCGGCCATGGCGTGTTGCAGTCTGGCGCTGCGCGCCCGCAGGTCCTCGTGGTCGCCGTCCCCGCCGCAGTACAGGACGAGGTAGGCGTCCACGCAGTCCAGGGTCCGGCTGAGCGCCTCCGGGTCGGTGCAGTGCACCCGGATCAGGGCGGCTCCGACCGCCTGACCGGCGTCCGGATCGAAGGCCCTGGCCAGCAGCGCTTCACTCAACCGCCGGGCCAGCGGCAGCAGTTGCTTCTCGAACTCGGGCCGGGTCGACGACGTCGAGGTCACCGGGAAGACCGCCCGGCTCCAGATCGTCGCGAACCGGCGCAGTCTGTCCTCCGGCCCGTCCGGCTCCGCGCTCACGCGGTACGCCCCACGCCCGCGAGTCCGGAGAGCTCGTAGGGATCCTCGTCCTCCGGTGCGGTGTCCGGCCGCCACCGCGGCATCGGCACCAGTCCGGGTTGCACCATGTCGTACCCCTCGAAGAACCGCGTGATCTCCTCACGCGAGCGCATGATCAACGGGTTGCGGATGTCCTTGTACACGTCCACCGCGCCACCGGCCCGCTCCGGAGGCAGGGGGATTCCCTCGTACGAGGCATGGGTGAGGATCAGCATACTGCCGGGCGCGAGGGCCTCACGCAGTTCGGCCACCGCCGCGTACGGGTCGTCCGCGTCCTCCACGAAGTGCAGTACGGCGACGAGCAGCAGCGCCACCGGCCGGTCCAGGTCGATCAGGCGCCCCACCTCGGAACTCGCCAGGATGTCCTGGGGCTTTCGGAGGTCCCCGGCGACCACGCCCGCGCCGTCGTCGCCCTCGAGGACGGCCTGGCTGTGCGCGACGGCCACCGGGTCGTGGTCGACGTAGACCACCCGCGTGCCGGGAGCGGCCGCCTGTGCCACCTCGTGGACGTTGCCGAACGTCGGGATGCCGGAGCCGATGTCCAGGAACTGGGTGACGCCCTCGCCGACCGCGAACCGTACCGCCCGGCGCAGGAATGCCCTGTTCGCCTGCATGACCTTGGGCAGTCCCGGCATGAACTCCATGGCCCTGCGGGCTGCTTCCCGGTCGACCTCGAAGTTGTGCGAACCGCCCAGGTAGTAGTCGTACATCCGGGAAACACTGGGCACCGTGATGTCGATGCTCCGTGGGGCCCAGGCGGGACGCTCCATGTATCTCTCCACAGCGTAGGCGATCCGGTGTTCGAGCCGAGGCTACTGATCGCCCGCCAAGGGAGCGACCCCAAACGGAAATTGACCGTCCGTTCCCGGTCACTGCCAGTGGCACATACCGCATTGTCGCCCGTAAAGAACGTCACGAAAGGTACCTGCGGCGTCCCGGAGAGTTCCGACGTGCGGTGAAACGCGGGGAGAAGGCCGCCGAAATTTCCACGAGTTCCGGTGAATCACAGCAAAACGGTCCGCCCCTCCGTGCGGCGCGGAGGGGCGGACCGGGACCGGCGGCGCCGAAGTGGACGACGCCCTGGGGAGGCTGCTACTTCTCCGGCGCGCCGACCGGCTTCCCGTCGGGGCGCACGGCGTACCAGGTGCCGCCGACGCCCTGGCCGTTGGTGTCACCCGGGGCCTTGTCGCCGGCGAAGGTGTAGATCGGCCAGCAGTAGATCGTCTGCTGCTCGGCACCGTTGTCCGGGCGGGTGAACTTCATGTAGTTCTTCTTCACGATGCCCTTGGTGTCGTTGATGTCGACCGGCGCCACCACCGGCCACTTCTCCAGGCACGCGCCGGTGCAGGCGGAGACCGGCTTCGGCCAGGCCTCGTCCTTCGTGAAGCGGTAGACCGTCATGCCGTTCTTGTCGACGACGATCTCACCGAGCTCGGGGTCCTTGCGGGTGGACAGACCGGGCAGGTCGGCCGCCTGCGCCTTCTTGCCCTCGGGGGTCAGCCCGAACCACTTGCCGCCCACGCCCTGGCCCTTGACGTCACCGGCGTTGACGTCCTTGACGTAGCGGTAGGCGGGCCAGCCGTCGACGGTGAGCTGCTTGGAACCGTCCGCCCGGGTGACTTCCCCCAGCAGTGACGCGTCGATGCCCTTGCCGGCCTTGGCGTCGTCGGCGAGCACCGGGGGCCAGGTCTTGGCGCAGTCGCCTTCACAGTTGGACTTGGGGGGCTGTGCGGTGTCCTGGTCGAAGCGGTAGAGCGTGAGCCCGAGTTCGTCCGTCACCAGCTCGCCGAGTTCGGCGTTGGTGGAGACACCCAGCGTGCCCACGCCGCCGACGGGGGCCTCGGACGCCTCTGCGCCGGCCCCCGTGTCGATGCCCCCGAGGTCGCCGGGCACGGCCGAGGCGCCGACGTTCTGACTGCTGGCCGGCGGCGCGGTGTCCTGACCGCACGCCGTCGTCAGTGTCAGCACCGCCGCGGCGCTCACCACCAGTGAGGCGGTCCGCCAGGAGGTCTTCATCTCAACTCCAGAATCATCGCAAGGGTGTTGCAGCGCCCTGCTGCGCCGCCGCTCGACGTGGAGTACGCATGAAGGCACCTGCTGTGTTCAACGGCGGCCCATATTTCTTCCGGAACCCGTACTTCCGCCCCGATCCGCCCGCACAGCCCTGCCGTATCGCACACCAGTACGCCTTTTCCTGGAGGGTGATCAGCCTGGACCAATCGCAAGATGACGGATTTAACTCCATCGGGCTATTCATCCGGAGCCCGCGCGTGTCCCGTGCCGCCCCGGCTCATGATCTCCGTCGTGCAAGGACTCGTACCGACCCGATCCGCGCTCGCCGCACGCGCGCTGGCGACGGCGACGCTGGCCTGGGCACTCGTCGGCGCCCCTGGCGCGGCGACGGCCGACGCCTGCGCCTACGCCTCGACGGGCCCGGGGGGAACGGAGGCGGTGGCGGTCGCCGGCAGCATGCCCTGGCCGCTGCCCCCGCCCTGTTCACCCCCCGCCCCGCCGCCGCCCACCCCCACACCCACGCCCCCTCCACCGCCACCCGAACCCACGCCGACCCCGCCGCCCCCCGCTCCCCCGCCCCCGCCGCCTTCTCCGGTTCCTCCGACACCGAAGCCCACCCCCACGGCGAAGCCCGAACCACCGCCTCCGCCACCTCCGCGACGGGCCCGCCCCGCGCCACCGCCCGCCCGTCCGGCCCCCACGCCCACTCCTCCCACTCCCACGCCGCGCCCCTCGCCTCCCCCGGCCCCCTCGGCCACCCCCACGCCGTCTCCGTCCGCGACGCCCGTGCGCTACCCGCGGTACCGGGCGGCGCCCCCGGTCAAACGGCCTTCCGGCGGCGCCACGTCGCCCCTCACCTTCGTCCTGCTCATCACCACGCCCGCCGTGGTCGCCGTCGCCGCGCTGCGGCCCCGCTGAACCCGAACGCCCGCACAGGGCCCGTCCCGCCGTGGAGGCACCTCTTGCCGGAATGGCTTGTTCTCACCCTCGCGATGCTGGCCGTCTGCGTCGTGGTGGTCGCCATCACTCTCGTACGTCACCGCACGGCCGCCGACGACGAGGACCCCAGCGAGACCCCTGACGTCATCGAGTACATGACGATGTGGATCGGCGTGGTGTACGCCATCGTCCTGGGTCTGGCCATCGCCGGCGTCTGGGAGGGCCGCGGCGCGGCGCAGGAGCACGTGCGGGCGGAGGCGGTGGCTCTGCACGAGATCTCGGAGCGGGTGCGGATCTATCCGGCCGACGTCCGTGACCGCATTCGGGAGGACGTCAACGCCTATGTCGGACACGTCGTCACCACCGAGTGGCGTGTCATGGCCGACGACGGCCGGGTCACCGAACGCGGGACGGACCTCCTCGACCGGGTCCGCCGGGACGTCACCGACTACGAACCGCGGACGGACTTCGAGGCGCAGGCCTATCAGCCGCTCGTCGACCAGGTGTCCGCCGCCGACCAGGCGCGCGCCGCGCGGGCGGAGTCGACCGGGGAGACCATGCCGGGCGTGGTGTGGTTCGGGCTGATCGCCGGGGCCGTCATCACCATCGGAATGATCTTCGCGCTGCAGATCCGCCGCACCGGCCGGGAACTGGTCCTCGCCGGACTGTTCTCCGCGCTGATCGCCTTCCTGCTCTTTCTGATCTGGGACTTCGACGCGCCCTTCAGCCGGGGTCTCGCCGCTTCGGCCGATCCGTTCCTTCTCCTGTTCCCCCACGCCGGAGGCTGACGGGGCGCCCACCACGGCACCCCCCGCGGGGACGTGCGTCACGCCGTGCGCGTCCCCCGGCCGCCGTAACGCGGTTCCCCCGCGCGGCCCACGGCGGTACCCCGTTCGCGCGACTGAGATCGCGCGAGCCGGTGCGGCTTTCTAGCGTTTCGCACGTCGAGGCGTGTTTCGTACGTCGAGACGCGTTTCCGGCGCCGGCGGAACAGGTCCGCCGCCGCGCCTCGGGACCCGGAGGACTCGCCATGCACGCGATACGCGTCGCTCCCGCCGCGACGGCACGGAGGACGGCTCCGTCCGGCGGGATCTCACGACTTCAGGGCTGTGCCCCGGACCCGGACGGGATCCGGGGCACAGCCCTGAAGTCACACGTGCGGGAAACGGCCTCCGGGAGGGCTGGGACTCAGATCTGCCTCTCGGCACGGCGGCGCATCCAGAAGACACCGCCGGCGGCGACCGCGGCGGTCACCAGTCCGCCGCCGATGGCGATGTCGGTCGGGGTCGCCCCGGCGGTGCTGCTGCCGCCGAGGCCGCCGCGGACCCCGCCGAGGACGGTGAAGGCGGCCGGCCGGGTCAGGCTCCGGCCGGAGCAGTGCACGGTGATGTCGTACGAGCCGGCGCGCGCGTCGAAGTCGACGGTGGCGATGCCCTTCACGGTGTCGCCTCCCCCGTGGAGGGGCCTCAGTTCGGTCCGCGGGAAGGCGTTGGACGTCGCGTGGCCGCCGTCGAGGCAGCCGTCGACGGTGATGGTCAACTGGCCGCCGCGGGCGATGACGCTGGGCAGGGCGACGATGTTGGACGGGCCGGCGGCCCGGCCACCGTCCGCCACGGCGACCGGGGCGGCGAGCCCGAGGACGGCGACCGCGGCGCCCGCGGACGCCAGGGCACGTGACTTGCGCATGTGATCCTCCGCGGAAGGCGCCCCGGGGCCGGTCCCCGGTCGATCGGCGAGAAAGCGCCTCCCGGCAAAACCCTCAGTTGCACTGCCCCGGCGCGCATTTCGGCAATGGTCCGTACCGGTGAGACATCGTCCGCGCGCATTCACGCATTCGGATATCACCGCAGGTCACGGAGTGTCAGAAGATCTCCGTTCGGCGGAACCCCGGATGGCGCACCGATGGCGGCACCGCCACCCGTTCGCCTTTCTCCCGTCGCCGGTCACGCGCGCGGCACTTAGCGTTTCTGCCATGCGCGAGTGACGCGGCGACGGCCGTGTCGAGAGGGGAAAAGCGAATGTCTGCTTTCGAGCCGGCGGAAATCGAAGAGGAGGCACGGCGGAAGAAGCGTGCTCCGTGGGGCGTGATAGCGCTGGTTCTGCTCACCGGCCTCGCGCTCATCCGGAACGGTTCGGGGGAGTTCGACGCGGGGCCGCCGCAACCCGCCGTGGCGGCCTCCACCGGCAGCCGGGCGCCCGGTGACACCGCGGGCAGCCCGGTGGCACCGCTGCCGTACTCGGTGCCGGGCCGGGTCAGGATTCCGACGATCCAGGTCGACGCGCCGGTCATGGCGGTGGGTCTGGACGCGGAGGGCTGGATCGACGCGCCACCGCCCGAGGACCCCAATCTGGCGGGCTGGTTCACCGGCGGCGTCACTCCCGGGGAGAAGGGCACGGCGGTCGTGGTCGGGCATGTCGACAACCACCAGGGGCCGGCCGTCTTCTACGGGCTCGGCGCGCTGCAGAAGGGCCAGCACGTGGAGATCGCGCGCAAGGACGGGAAGACCGCGGATTTCGAGATCTACGGCGTCGAGGTCTTCGCGAAGAACGACTTTCCCGGTGACCGGGTCTACAACTCGAAAGGCACGTCGGAATTGCGGGTCATCACCTGCGGAGGCGGTTTCACCCAGCAGAACGGTTACGACGGCAACGTCGTCGTCTTCGCCCGGCTGGCCGCGGTCCGCTGAGCGGGCCCCGCCCGAGCCGGGCGGGGCGCCCGTCCGGTGTCAGGTGTACTGCCGGCGGGGCACGGTGACCCGGTAGCCGGAGTCCAGCAGTCCGGGCAGGTACTCACGCAGCGCCCGCACGCTCTGGGACCGGTCGCCCCCGGCGTCGTGCGAGAGCACCACGGCGCCGGGGGCGGCGCCGTTCCTCACCCGGTCGACGATGACGCGGGTGCCCGGGGAGGTCCAGTCGAGGGTGTCGACGGTCCAGGCGAGCGGCTCCATGCCGAGTTCGGCGCCGAGCCGGAACGCGGCGCGGTTCCAGGCCCCGTAGGGCGCGCGGAACCACTGGGGGCGCTCGCCGTACCCGTCCTCGATGACATCGCTGGTGCGTTCCATCTCGGAGCGGATCCCGCTCCGGGAGAGAGTGGTGAGCAGGGGGTGGGACCAGGTGTGGTTGCCGACGACATGCCCCTCGTCGGACATACGGGCCAGCAGGCCCTTGTGGTAGGAGGCCATTTCCCCGCACACGAAGAACATCGCCCGTACGTCGTACGCGGCGAGCGTGTCGAGGATGTCCGGGGTGTAGCGGGGGTCGGGTCCGTCGTCGAAGGTCAGCACCATGGCACGGCCCTGTCCGGACAGGCGCAGCAGGGGTGCGCTCCGCACCTGGGCCCTGCGGGGCACGCTCCTCGGCGAGCCGTAGCCGGTGAGGGGCCTGAGGCGGTACGCGGAGGGTTTGAGGGGGCGGCCGGCGGCCAGGCTTCCGGCGGCGGGCGGGGCGGGGCCTGCCGCCTCGGTGCCGGCGCCCGTCATGAGGACCCCGGCCGTGCCGGCCGCCCCCACGACGGCGGCGCCGGCGCCGGCGAGCAGCACTCGGCGCCGGGTGAGCAACTGATCCTTCTGCATGACTCATCAGTCGCCCCCCGAGGAACGGGCGCCTCTCGGTGGCACCGGTCCGGCGGGACGATTCCACCCGCTCGGCCCAGCCCCCGCCGGCACCGGGTTTCGACAGCCTCTGCACCGTGCCGGAACAGCTCTCCACACGGCTCGAACGGGGCACCGGCGGACCGGAGGTGATCGTGGTCGAAGCGGACGGCTCCGGCTCCTTCCCGCGCGCGGAGTTCCCCACGTTCCGCGGTGTCAGAGGGTGCGCAGGAAGTCGAGGAGGATCGCGTTGAAGACCTCGGGCTGTTCCATGCACGCGTAGTGTCCCGCGCCCTCGACGGTGGCGGCGCGGCCGTCGCGCACCTCGTGGACGAGACGTTCCGCCGCCGCGGTCAGGTCGGCGGGTTCGAGCGAGCCGTTGACCGCGAGCACCGGCACGTCGATCGTCGGCACGCGGTCCCAGGTGCCGGTGACGGGGACGCGCAGGTCCTTCTCGTCCGGGGTGTGCTTGGAGATCGTGTGCAGCGCCATCTCCCGCAGTCGGCGCGGGATGTCCGGGTCGACGCCGTCGGAGCCGCGGTGCTCGCCCGGCGCGACCCGCACGAAGGCGTTCAGCCAGCCCTCGACGTCCCCGGCGCCCAGGGTGCGGGCGAACTCGGCCTGGATTCGGCGGGACCACGGATCGGTGTACTCGAACTCGCTGGTGGCCGCCCCGCAGACGACGACCGCGCGGACCAGCTCCGGGTGTTCGAGGACGGTGTCGGTCGCGATGGCTCCGCCCATCGACACGCCGACCAGGACCGCGGGCCCCGCGTCGAGGTGGCGCAGCAGGGCGGCGAGGTCGTCCGCCCAGCGGAAGGGCTGGGTGGCGTTGGCGGAGGAGCCGTGGCCGCGCACGTCGGGGGCGATCACCCGGTGGTGGGCGGCGAGGGCCGGGATCTGGTCCGCGAAGAGCCGGTGGTCGACGAAGCCGGAGTGGAGCAGGACGACCGGGTCTCCCGTGCCGCTGTCGTGGTAGGCGAGGTCGCCGTCGGAGGAGGTGAAGCAGCGGAGTTCCGCAACCGTATTCATGACAACCAAGGTGTCACTTCCGGCGGAATTTGACAACCACAGTGTCATGATGAGGGGGTGAACAACACTGGGAACGGCACCGACAGGCCCCTTTCACCCGAGGAACTCGGCCCGCGCCTGATGGAGGTGTTCGACCTGATCGGCCCGCTGTACCGGCGGGTGCAGCGGGCCGTGGAACAGGGCCCACAGGGAGCACAGGGCGAGCAGGCCCTGTCCGTCGGCGTACGCGCCGTGCTGGACCTGCTGCACAAGCACGGTCCGATGACCGTGCCCCAGATGGGCCGCGCGCAGACGATCAGCCGTCAGTTCGTGCAGCGCATGGTCAACGACGCCGTGGCGCGGGACCTGGTGGAGAGCATCCCCAACCCCGCCCACCGGCGCTCCTCGCTGATCCGGCTCACCGAGGAGGGCCGGGCGGCGATCGCGGCCGTCGTCGCCCGGGAGCACGCCGTGCTGCGGGAGGTCGGCGGCGACCTCACGGACGCCGACGTACGGACCTGCGTGCGGGTCCTCGCGCAGATGCTGACGCTGTTCGACGGTGTGGACGTGAACTGACCGCCGCCTCGGCGGGACGGTCTACTCCCCCATGACCAGTCCGTCCTCGGCCGCGCCCCGGCTCAGCACCACGTCACGGATCCGGTCGCGTACGGAGCTGACTTCGGCACCCTTCCGGAGGGCCCGGTCGAGGTTGACCACGCGGCCGGCGTCCACGTCGAAGAGGAGCGGGACGAACTCGGCCTTCGTCACCTCCCAGCGCCCGTCCGGACGCACGGGCGGGGCGAAGGTGAAGCGGCCCAGCGTGGACCGGTTGCCGCGGGGGTCCGGGACACCGCCGGAGCCGGTCGTCCCGCCGGAGATCTGATCGCCCGTCCCGTAGACCACCCAGGTGCCGTTGACCTTCTCGTAGGCCTGCGGGACATGGGTGCGGGTGCCGAGGATCAGGTCGATGTCGGGCCGGTCGCCGGTGCGGGCGGCGGTGAGCGAACGGGCCAGGGCGGTCTGCTGCCCGTCGGGGGCCTCCTGCCACTCGGTGCCCCAGTGCAGGGAGACGACGACCACGTCGGCGCCCGCCCTCCTGGCCGCGCGGGCGTCGGCGAGGATCCCGGCCTCGTCGATCAGGGCGACGGCCCAGGGCCGGTCGGGCGGGAGCGGGAGACCGCCGGTGCCGTAGGTGTAGGCGAGGTGGGCGACCTCGGCCCGGCCCGCGCGCAGCACGGTCGCCGTACGGGCCTCGTGTTCGGAGCGGGCCGTCCCGGCGTGCCGCACGCCCGCGCCGTCGAGGGCGTCGAGAGTGCGCCGGATGCCGTCGACGCCTTCGTCCAGGGCGTGGCCGGAGGCGGTGGAGCAGCCGTCGTAGCCGGTGGCGGCGAGGCCCTGGGCCAGTTCGGGCGGGAATGTGAAACCGGGAGAGCCGCCGTGGCCGCCGTACGCGATCCCCGTGTGGCACAGCGCCAGATCCGCGCCGACGACGACGGAGCGGACCCCGGAGAGCATCGGACGGAAGTCGTGGCCGGCCCCTCCGGCGTCGAAGCGGGCGCGGTCGACGACCGAGTCGTGCGGCAGCACGTCCCCCGAGGCGACCAGGGTGAAGCCGCGGTCCCGCACGGCCGAGGCACCCGGATGGCCGGATTCCGGTGGGTGGTGGTCCCGGGCCTGGCAGGCGGCGCCCGCGGCGAGGACGGCGGTGAGGGCCAGAGCCACCTGTCTACTGCGTGCAATCATCGCTTCACCCCGGTACGGATCTCTTCGCTGTCACGCTCTTCGTTGTTGTATTTACTGACAAACAGGTAAGAATCAACTTCTGGCTCATCACTGTTCCGACACGCTGTTTTAAGCCGTCCGGCGTGCGCGAACGGCCGCCTCGACCGTTCGTCGAACCGTTCGTCGACGCGATCGACCGTCCGCCGCACGCTCCTGCGCGCGCCCTGTCCCCGGAGATCGCCGTGCGCTGCCATACCGCCATGACGGCCGGAATCACACTCACGAACGGGACCACCGCCGAGCACGAACTCGCCGCCCTGCAACGCGAGCACGGCCGGCCCCTCTTCGCACTGCTGCTGAGGCTCTGCGACGGGGACCGGCAGCGTGCCGAGGACCTCGTGCAGGAGACCCTGGTACGGGCCTGGCAGCATCCCGAGGCCCTGCGCGCCGACGACTTCGACTCCGTACGGCCCTGGCTGATGACGGTGGGACGGCGGCTCGCCATCGACGCGCGGCGGGCACGGCAGGCACGGCCCGCCGAGGTGGGCGACGCGGTACTGGAGAACGCGCGGGTGACCTCCGACCACGCCGAGCGGGCCGCGGCGGCGCTCGACGTCCGCAAGGCTGTGAAGACACTCACTCCCGAACACCGTGAAGTCCTGGTGCTGGTGTACTTCCAGGGGGCGAGCGTGGCGGAGGCCGCGGCCGCCCTCGGCATCCCGCCCGGTACCGTGAAGTCCCGCGCGTTCTACGCGCTGCGGGCCCTGCGCCGGGTGCTTCCGGGATACGCCACCGACCTGCGGTGAAACCGACAGCCGGGTCAAACCTTCGTAAAGCGCCTTGCCGACGGCCCCGGTTGAGTAATCGGCTGTCCTCATCCGTGGTGCGGACCGGGAGCCCGGGTCGGGCGACGCGCACGTACCGGAGGAAGGCTGAAGGGGATGCCGCACAGAGGGCAAGAGAGCACCGACGACCTCGGGGACGGTGAACTCACCGTCCCCATGGCCTGGTTGTACGCCGAGTACATCGCCGACGAACTACTGCGCAGCGGCGACCTGATGCCGCCGACGTCCTTCGAGTTCCGGGCCGGCCGGGACGCGCTGGCACTGACCGTCTTCCTGTCCGACGCCGAGGGCGAGCTCTCCGGCATCCGGGTGGTCACCCATCTGGAGACCTGGCTGTCGCTGACCGCGTACGACCAGCCGTGGCAGGAGTGGGTGCAGGGGCGCCTGGCGGACCTGACCGCGGAAAGCCTCGCCGTCGGCCGGAGCACGGTGCGGCCCGATCTGGAACTCGCCCGGTCGGCCTGGCGCTGGCTGCGGGAGACGGAACTGCTCGCGCCGGATCTGAACGCGGTGCCGGGCGGCGGCGCGGGGGCCGGCGAGGACGAGGGGCCGAAGGTGTGGACACCGGCGTGGCAGCTCGGACTGCCGCTCGGGCACCTCGCCATCCACCTTTTCTAGCCTTCCGGTGAATCGGACCAATCCGTGGACCCGAGGGCTCCGAATCCTTTGGTCACGATTCGGTGTGCGGCTTGAGTGAATCGACTGCCTGGTGCGTACCGATGGGAGCAAGGAGTAACCCCACCCATACCCAACGGTACGAGGATTCGGCATGAGGTCCCTGGAACGGCATCGCGACGTCGGGGCGTACGCGCTCGGCGTGCTGGACGAGGCGGAGGCGTTCCGCTTCGAGGACCACCTCATGGAGTGCCCCAGCTGCGCTGCACAGGTGACCGGATTCGGTGCGACGACACGGCAGTTGATGCTGTACCGGCGCTCCACGCCGCCGCTGACGCATCCGATGGCCAGGCCCGGTCCGAGGATGCTGGACCGGTTGCTGTCGCAGGTGACGGCCCGGCGGCGGGCGGAACGCCGGCGGCTGCTGTTCGCGCTGGCCGCCTCGGTGGTGCTCGCGACGACCGCGCCGGTGCTCGCCGTGACGGCGAGCGGCGGTGACCGGCCGCCGCGCGAGAGCATCGCGGCCACCGACGAACGGTCCGGGGTGTGGGCGGAGATCACCACGGAGGACGAGGACTGGGGCAGTCGGCTGGAGCTGAAGGTCAAGGACGGCGCGGGTCCCCGCGTCTGCCGGCTGGTGGTGGTCGGGCAGGACGGTACCGAGGAGACCGTGACCAGCTGGAGCGTGCCCCGCCACGACGCCCGGCCCAACAGCATGACGAGCGGCTCCACCCTGCACTCCGGGCAGATCATGCGCTACGAGCTGCGCTCCTCGGACGGCGAGCACCTGGTGACGTTGACGCCCACCGACCGCTGACGCCCACCGACCGCCGCACCCATCGGCCCCCATCGGCCCCCACCGGCCCCCACCGGCACCCGCCGACACCGGCCGCCCGGGGCCGGACCGGTCAGCGGGAACCGCCTCCCGTGCCGTCCCCGGTGTCGTGGCCGTGGTCCGTGACGGGGGGAGTGTTCACCGCGAACTCGCCCCAGACGCACTTGCCGCCGCCCCGCGCCTCCACGCCCCACAGGTCGGTGAGCGTCTCGACCAGCATCAGGCCCCGCCCGGAGACGCCCGACTCCCCCGCCTCGCGACGGCGCGGCAGGGCGCTGGAGGAGTCCGTGACCTCCACGCGCAGTCTCCGTTCGGCGCCGGTGAGCACCCTGAGGGTGACGACGGCCGCACCCTCGGTGTGCATCAGCACGTTGGTGATCAGCTCGTCGGCGGTCAGTTCGATCTCGTCGGCGCGGTTCCCGGCGCCCCAGGCGCCGGCCCCGGCACGGATCATGCGCCGGGCCTCGGCGAGGGCCTCGGGGTCGCCGGGGGCCACGTGCTGCTGGAGCCGTCCTCCGGAGCGCGGGCTGTCCGGTGGGCGGCGGCGCAGCAGGAGCAGGGCCACGTCGTCGTCACCACCGCGTTCCTCGGCCACGTCGATGAGCCGGTCGGCGAGGTCGCGCACGTCCTCGGGGCCGGTGGCGATGAGCGCGCCGAGCGTCTCGATGCCGTCGTCGAGGTCGGCGCCGGGCTGCTCGACGAGGCCGTCGGTGCACAGCAGCATCACGTCGCCGGGATCGAGCTCCATGGTCCCGACCGGGTACTCGAGCCTGTCGAACTCGGCGGACAGGCCGAGCGGCAGCCCGCCCGCGACGGAGACGCGCCGGCAGGAGCCGTCGGTGCGGCGGACCAGCGGGTCGATGTGGCCGGCCCGGACCACCTGGAGGACACCGGTGGCCAGGTCGGCCTCGGCGTAGAGGCAGGTCGCGGAGCGGTCGGTGTCGAGTTCGTGCAGGAAGACGGAGGCGCGGGCCATCACGGTGGCCGGCGGGTGCCCCTCGGCGGCGTAGGCCCGCAGCACGATGCGCAGCTGGCCCATGACGGCGGCGGCGTGGGTGTCGTGGCCCTGGACGTCGCCGATGACGGCGCCCACCCGGCCGTTGGGCAGGGGGATCAGGTCGTACCAGTCGCCGCCGATGTCCCGGCTCAGAGAGCCTCCGATGCCGGCCGCGCGATAGCGGACGGCGATGTCGGCGCCGGGCACGCTGGGAATGGTGCGGGGCAGCATGGCCTGTTGCAGTCCCTGCGCGAGGTCCATCTCCTGCTCGTAGAACATGGCCCGCTGCAGGCTCTGGGCGATGCTGCTGCACAGGGCGACGAGGATGTTGCGCTCCTCGGGGGTGAAGCCGCGCCGGTCGCTGTAGAGCAGGCCCATGGCGCCGATCGGGCGGGTCTGGACGATGAGCGGCAGGTAGGCGGCCGAGGTGATGTGCAGGTCGGTGAGGTGCGGCCACAGCACCGGGTAGCGTTCGGCGAACTCCTCCGGCGACTCGATGAAGCGCGGGCTGAGCGTCCGTACCGCCTCGCTCATCGGGTACTGCTCGTCGATCCGGGTGACGCGGGTACCCGGGACGAAGCTGTCGGCGGGGCCCTCGGCGACCAGCCGGATGCGGCCGGCCTCCACCAGGCCCATGACGAGACTGGCGGCGCCCAGATGGGTGAGGCCGTGGGTGTCCTTGAGGGCGTCGATGACGTCCTGCACGGTGCGGGCGTGGGCGAGTGCGGCCGTGGTGAGCTGGACGATGTTGGTCTGCTCGCGCAGGGCGTCCTCCTGGGTGACCCGCTGCTGCCTCACCTCGCTGGCGCCGAGCTCCTGGGTGGCGTCCCGGACGATGCCGATGATGCGGACGGGCCGGCCGGTGCCGTCCCGGAGGATGTAGCCGTGGGTGTGGGTCCAGCGCAGGGTGCCGTCACGGCGGCGGACCCGGAAGTAGACGCCGTAGTTCTCGCTGCCGTCCTTCATTGCCTGCGAGATGGCGGTGTCCAGGCGGGCGGTCTCCGCGGTCGGCACCCGTGGCGTCAGTGACTCGGGCCGGCCGTCGAATTCGTCGGCGCGCAGGTCGAAGAGGTCTCGGGCCTGAGCGTCCATCTGAAGCATCCCGGTGTCCAGGTCCAAGTCGAAACTGCCCATGCGGTTGAGCGCCAGGATCGGATCCGGGTGGTCCGGCCAGTCGTCCGGGAGTGACAGGGCGCTCGCTCCCCGATCAGCCATGAAAGTAACTTTGTCAGGATTCACCGGATTATTCGACCGCTACGGGCCCCGGGGCGGGCGGCGGGACAATGAGGGGGAAGGAGCGCACGGCCGTGGAGTGGTTCACCGCATCCGAGTACTGGCTGAGCCGGCTGGTCTTCCAGCGGGCACTGGCCGGCCTGTACCTGGTCGCGTTCCTGACGGCGGCGCTGCAGTTCCGTGCGCTGACCGGGACACGCGGCATGCTGCCGGTGCCCCGGTACGTGGAGCGGGTGCCGTTCCGGCGGTCGCCGAGCCTGTTCCACCTGTACTACTCGGACCGCTTCTTCGCGCTCTGCGCGTGGGCGGGCTGCGCGGTGTCGGCGGTGCTGCTCGCGGGGCTGGACTCCCGGCTTCCGCTGTGGGGCGGGATGCTGCTGTGGCTGGTGCCGTGGGCGCTGTACCTGTCGATCGTGAACGTGGGGCAGACCTGGTACGCGTTCGGCTGGGAGTCGCTGCTGCTCGAGGTCGGGTTCCTCGCCGTGTTCCTCGGCAACGACGAGGTGGCCCCGCCGGTCGTCGTGCTGTTCCTGCTGCGGTGGATCCTGTTCCGGGTCGAGTTCGGCGCCGGGCTGATCAAGATGCGCGGCGACGCGTGCTGGCGGAAGCTGACCTGTCTGTACCACCACCACGAGACCCAGCCGATGCCGGGGCCGCTGAGCTGGTTCTTCCACCATCTGCCGAAGCCGCTGCACCGGGCCGAGGCGGCCGCGAACCACGTCACCCAACTCGTCGTGCCGTTCCTGTTGTTCACCCCCCAGCCGATCGCCACGGTTGCCGCCGCGCTGATGATCGTCACACAGCTGTGGCTGGTGCTGTCGGGCAACTTCTCCTGGCTGAACTGGATCACGATCGTGCTGGCCCTGTCCGCGGTCGCGTTCCCCTCCGAGCCGCCGGACACGGCCAGCGCCCCGCTGTGGTACGTGGTCGTCGTCCTCGCGGTCTCCGCGCTGCTGCTCTGCCTCGGTTACCAGCCGGCGCGCAACATGCTCTCCCGCCGCCAGGTGATGAACCGCTCGTTCGACCCGCTCCACCTGGTCAACACCTACGGGGCGTTCGGCAGCGTCAGCCGGATCCGGTACGAGGTGGTGGTCGAGGGCACCGCCGACGAGGCGCCCCGGGCGGACTCGGACTGGCGGGAGTACGAGTTCCGGGGCAAGCCGGGCGACCCCCGGCGCTGGCCGCGCCAGTTCGCGCCGTACCATCTGCGGCTCGACTGGCTGATGTGGTTCGCCGCGCTGTCGCCGTCCTACGCCGGGCCGTGGTTCGGCGCGCTGGTGGAACGGCTGCTGGAGGACGACCGGGACACGCTGCGGCTGCTGCGCCGCTCCCCCTTCCCGCCCGGCGCGCCGCCCCGGTACGTGCGCGCCCGGCTCTTCCGGTACCGCTACACGTCCTGGCGGGAGCTGCGGGAGACGGGGGCGTGCTGGGAGCGGACGTATGTGCGCGAGTACCTGCCGCCGACCCGGCTGGCACGGGCTTCGGGGACACCCTGAGAGAGTGCTCCGGCCGTCCGGGTGTTGCGGTGCTCGGCGGCGTGCGCCTATCGTCGGCCGGGTGACTGCCGGGTCGGCCTTGGGCCACACACGAAAGACGCTCCCGGCCTCGTCGTGATCCGGGCGGGGCTGTCCCCGCTCACGCCCGGCCGAGGGCAGGGCGCCGCCCGCGCCCCGCCCCCTCTCCGTGTTCTCTTCCGTTCCTCCCCCTTCCCGCCGCATCTCGTGGCATCCCGACGGAAATCGACATCGGAGACGCACCGACCATGTCCGACGCACCCGAATCCCGCACCGCAGCAGTCCAGTTGAACCACACCGCCGTGTACGCCCGGGACCGCCGGCTCTCGGCGGAGTTCCTCGCCGCGATACTGGGGCTGGAGGTCGGCGCCCCGTTCGGGCCGTTCCTCCCCGTGGACCTGGGCAACGGCGTGACGCTCGACTACTACGAACTGCGGGACCAGCCCATCCAGTCGCAGCACTACGCGTTCCTCGTGCCCGAGGAGCGGTTCGACACGATGATCGACCGCCTCGAGGCGGTCGGGGTCACCTACTATGCCGACCCGAACCACACCGAACCCGGCAGGGTCAACCATCTCTTCGGCGGCCGCGGCGCCTACTTCGAGGACCCGGACGGCCACAACCTGGAGATCCTGACCAGGCCCTACGTCCGGCCCTGACACCACCTGTCCCGGGCGTCCTCCTCGGAGGCGCCCGGGACCGGACACAGGTCTCCCCCGCGGCGCCGCGGTGCCGGAGTGAGGGTCAGTCGACGCTGGGCAGGATGTGGGGCTCGGCGAGGTCGTCCTCGTAGCCCGCCAGGCGGATCGGGGCCGACCGGGCCCACACGTCGAGACTGCAGAGCTGACCGGCCGGGCGGCCCGCCCGCTCGGGGCGTTCCTTGGTCGGCTGATCGCTGGTCGTCTTCTCCGGTGTCACCGCGCACTCCTTATGTGTCGGTCACCCTCGGGACGTTTCGCGCCGGTCCTGCCGCGCCCGCGTCGTACGTCCGCTCGGGCATGAGTCGAAAGCCGTTCGGACGCGGTGGCGCCGTTAACTCGTAGGAGAGCAGGCCGTTGTGAAGCGGCGTGTCCCATGACGGACCTGTGGGTGTGGGTAGGACCCTTTACGGCTGCCCGTCCGACTCAGATTAACCAAATGAGCGGCCCCCTGCTCGATGGGGCTCGAAATTCGCGGCGCCGATCGCCCGTCGGACTGCGCCCGATGAGCCCTTACGACCTCTTTTCCCGCCATCCGTGCCGATACGGCCGGTCACTCGATCGGACTATGCGGCTGTCCATGTGGTCGAGTGTTCGAGAAAGTTGCATGGCCATGACGTAATTCAAGTCCCGTTGGCCGGTACGCAAGCTCCTCATGCTGTGCTGCCGTACGGCAAACGGCTGTCTTCCAGGAGGACCGGCGCATGGAGCTGCGCAGTGTCGAGGAGCTGATGGACCTGCTGTACGCCTGCCGGGCCGCCCGGGACGCCCCGGTCCCCGGCGGCGCCCCGGGCGACACGTACGAGCACGCCCTGCGGACCGCCGCGCTGCTGCGCCGGGGGCGCCCTGCCGACAAGGAGCTCCAGGTGGCGGGCCTGGTACGGCCGATCGGACGGCTGTTGCGGCCGGGGGAGCCGGACACCCGGGCGGACCGGGCCGCGGACGCGGTGCGCGCGCTGCTCGGTGAGCGGGTCGCCGACCTGGTCCGCTGCCGGCCGCGGCCCGGTCTTCCGCCGGAGGACGACCTCCTCGCCCTGCGCGCGGCGGACGAGGAGGCACGCACCGCCTGTTTCGACGCCGGGGTCCTGGAGGACTGGCGCACCGTGCTGGAACTGCTGGCGGCGCGCAACTCCCGGCTGGGAGCGATGGACTGACGTCGCCTCGGCCGTCACCACCTGCCGGGTGCGTAGTCCTTGAGGAAGACGCCGTACAGGTCCTCGCCCGCCTCACCGCGCACGATGGGGTCGTAGACGCGGGCCGCGCCGTCCACCAGGTCCAGGGGGGCGTGGAAGCCGGCGTCGGCGAGGCGGATCTTGTCCGGGTGGGGGCGCTCGTCGGTGATCCAGCCGGTGTCGACGGCCGTCATCAGGATGCGGTCGTTGTCGAACATCTCCTGGGCGCTGGTGCGCGTGAGCATGTTCAGGGCCGCCTTGGCCATGTTGGTGTGCGGATGGCCCGCGCCCTTGTAGCCGCGGTCGAAGACGCCCTCCATGGCGGAGACGTTCACGATGTACGTCCGCTTCGCCGCCGCGGCCGCCATCGCCGGGCGCAGCCTGCTGATGAGCAGGAACGGCGCCGTGGAGTTGCAGAGCTGGACCTCGAGCAGCTCGACCGGTGAGACCTCCTCGACCGTCTGCACCCAGCTGTTGGTGTCGTGCAGGTCCGGGACCAGTCCGCCGGCGTCGATCGCGGTGCCCGCCGCGATGCGCTCCAGGGAGGCCGAGCCGGAGACCAGGGCCAGGCCCGTGACGTCCTGTGCGGTGAGCGCGCCGGAGCCCGCTACGGGCAGCTCGGCCACCGCGCCGGAGCCGAAGCCCCCGATCACCTCGGCGGCGGGCAGTTCGCCGGCGGGCAGCGGCGCGGACTCGGCGGCGACCAGCTCGCTGTAGGCCTGCGGGGAGCGCCGTACGGTCTGCGCGGCGTTGTTGATCAGGATGTCCAGCGGGCCGGCGGCGGCCACCGAGTCGGCCAGCGCAACGACCTGGGCCGGGTCCCGCAGGTCGATGCCGACGATCTTCAGCCGGTCGATCCACTCGTCGCTGTCGGGCTGGGCCTTGAAGCGGCGGATCGCGTCGTTCGGGAAGCGGGTCGTGATCGTGGTGTGGGCGCCGTCACGCAGCAGCCGCAGCGCGATGTACATGCCGATCTTGGCCCGGCCGCCGGTGAGCAGCGCGCGCTTGCCGGTGAGGTCGGTCCGGGCGTCGCGCCGGGCCCGGTTCTCGGCGGCGCACTTCTGGCAGAGCTGGTGGTAGAAGTAGTCGACCTCGACGTACCGCTGCTTGCAGATGTAGCAGGAGCGGGGGCGCTGGAGTATCCCCGCGATCTGGCCCTCCTCGGTACGGGAGGAGGGCAGGATGCCTTCCGTCTCGTCGTCGATGCGCTCGGCGGACCCGGTGGCGGTGGCCTCGGTGACCGCCTTGTCGTGGGCCGTCTTGGCGGCCCGGCGCTCCTGGCGACGGCGCTGCTTGACCGTGCGGTAGATGTGCGAGGTGGCGCGGCGGACCTTGATCGCGTCCGGGTGGTCGACGTCCAGTGTGTCGAGTTCCGCGAGCACGTCGAGGCACAGGGCCAGCCGCTCCGGGTCGATGCCGGGCCCGTGCGCCACGGCGTCCCCGTGTGCCACGGCCTCCCCGTGTGCCACCGCGTCCGTGGCCCGCAGGCCGTCCTCTGTCACCGTCATCGCCGTCGCCGTTCCTGGTCTGCTGTGGCGGCGCTCCGGTCGCGCCCGCTGCCGAACGGGGGATTTTACGGAGCGCCGGGCCGCAGCACCAAACCCGCGGCGGGCGACGGGTCAGGGATCACATGCGGAGATGAGCGTCGCCACCTCCTCGGAGAGGGCCCCGGCGAGCCGGTCGAGGTCGGGGACGGCGGCGCCGTCGGCGACCAGCCCGTAGTGGACGCGGCCGCGGTAGGTGGAGACGGCGACCGCGAGGGAGTGCCCGGGGGCGAGCGGCGCGAGGGGGAAGACCGCGCCCAGCGGGTCGCCGCCGAGCCGCAGGCCGAAGCCGGGCAGCGGCACGCTGGTGACCAGCACGTCGAACCAGAGCCGGGCCGCCTGGCCGACCAGGGGGCCGCCGAGCCGGTGGCCGAGCGGTGGCACGTGGTCGGCGAGCAGGGCGACGGCGCCCGCGCCCCGGTTCGGGCCCGCGTCCTTGTTGCGGTCCATGGCGGTGCGCACCAGGGCCAGGCGGTCGAGCGGTTCCGCCTCGTCGACCGGCAGGCGGATCAGATAGCCGGAGAGCCGGTTGCCCTGGGGGTGCGCGGTGCGCGGGCGGCGCCGGGAGACGGGGACGAGGGCGCGCGGGGCGACGCCCTCGCTGCCGGCGCCGCGCTCGTCGAGCCAGCGGCGCAGGGCGCCGGCGACGACCGCGATCAGCACGTCGTTGACGGTGCCGCCGGCACTCTTGCGGATCCGGTGCACGTCGTCGAGGTCGAGGACCGCTCCGGCGGTGCGGCGGGTGCCGCTGGGCTCGCAGGCGAGCGCGGGCGAGGAGCGCACGTCGAGGGTGGAGCGGGCCACCGAGGCGCCGATGTCCAGGGCCCGGCCCGCGTCGGACAGGAGGTTCCGGAGGAGGGCGGGCACCTCGCGCACGTCCGGGAACAGTCCGCGCGACGGCTCGGCCGGGCGGGGCCGCGGGGTGGGCAGGTCCATCGGGTCCATCAGGGCCGCGGCGAGGGTGAGGGCCCGCAGCCCGTCGGCGAGGGCGTGGTGGAACTTGAACAGGACGGCGAAGGAGACGCCGTCCTCCCCCGGCAGCACATGGGCCTCCCAGGGCGGCCGGGTGCGCTCCAGGGGCCGTTCCATGAGCCGGCCCGCCGCCGAGTGGAAGTCGGCGGTCGGGGCGTGCAGCCTGACGTGGTTCTGGGGATCGAAGCCGGGGTCGGTCTCCCGCTCGGCGCCGCCGAAGGCGAGCGGCCGGCGCAGGGCGGAGACGAGCGGCCGGCGCAGGGCCGGGTCCACGGGGCGGTGCAGAGCCGGGAACGGGGGGCGCGAGGACAGCGGTTGCCACACGTCGCGGATGCGCATCCGCAGTCCGGGCACGGCGGCGGCCCGGGAGGCGAGCAGATCCGCCGCGTGGGCGCCGGAGGCGGGCGAACGGGCCGAGAAGACCCCGAGGGCCGCGAGGTGCATGGGGTGATCGGCGGACTCGATGTTCCAGAACGCCAGGTCGAGAGGAGCGAGTGGGTCTGCGTTCAAGGCGTGCCTCGCATGACGACGGGATGGATCAGCAGTACACCGCCCCTGACTGATTACGGTCAAGTACGATCCCGCCACACACAGTTAACATCAGATTACGTCTCCGCCCCTCCCGTCGGTACGACGAAAGGGGCGGACTTCACCGGGCGGACGGGCTCACGGCCGTGCGGTCGGAACCGTCCGAAACGGCGTCAGAAGTGGTCCTCGGTAAGACGATCGGGTCATCGCCCGGAGGGAAGACCCGGGACGAGACCCCGGGGGCGAACGCCACCCGGACGGGTGCGGGCCGCCGGAGGAAGTCCTCACCGCGTCGCGTCCTGGGCCGGGCACCCCGCGGGTCGCGCCCGGGACGCGTCCCGGATCAGGGCGTCATGGCCGGCCTTCACCCGGGCGACGTCCGGCTTCAGCACGCGCCGGTCGTAGGTGAGCAGGCCGTTCAGTTCGCCCTCCACGTCCGAGATCTGCGTGTACACGGCGCCGTTGCTGCCCCGGCAGACCAGGGCCCGTACCTCGTCGAGCTTGGTGAGGTAGTCGTCGGTGTAGGTCTCCGGGTCGACGTCGACGTACGACTGCTGCACCGACCAGGCGTGACCGGGCACCGCCAGGCCGAGGCCGCCGTACTCGCCGGTGACCAGGGCGCGCCGCCCGTCCGGGCGGGGCGGGAGCGCCGGGCTGGGATAGCCGTGCTCGTCCATGATGTCGCCGGCGTTGCCGTCGGCGCCGAGGTTGAGCCCCGACTGGTTGTTGACCAGGCGCGACGGGTCCCAGGCCTTGGCCTGCTCGGCGACGCGGCCGACGTCGTACTGGCCCCAGCCCTCGTTGAAGGTGACCCACATGACGATCGACGGGCTGCTGATGTGCTCGTCGATCATCTGCTTCATCTCGCGCTCGTAGCGGGCGCGGGCGGTCCCGTCGGGATTCACCCCGGCCCTCATGGAGGGCATGTCCTGCCACACCATCAGCCCCAGCCGGTCGGCCCAGTGGAACCAGCGGTCCGGCTCGACCTTGATGTGCTTGCGCACCGAGTTGAACCCGAGCTCCTTGTGCACGCGCAGGTCGTACGCGAGGGCCTCGTCGGTGGGCGCGGTGTGCAGGCCGTCCGGCCAGAAGCCCTGGTCGAGGGTGGCCATCAGGAAGACGGGTTCGCCGTTGAGGACCGTGCGCGGCACTCCGTCGACCTCCTCGACGGCGATGGAGCGCATCCCGAAGTAGCTGTCGACCCGGTCGGCGCCGACGGTCACCTCCAGGTCGTACAGGAACGGGTCGTCCGGCGACCACAGGTGCGGGTTCTCGATCTTCAGGGTCAGCGGCTTCCCGGTGCGACCGGTCGCCGTGGCGACCCTGCGCCGTCCGTCGTACGCGGTCGCCCTGACCGGCAGGCCGTCGCGGACGCCCTTCGCCTCCACGGTGAGCCGCTCGCCGGGCACGTCCGGGACCAGCTTGAGGGAGTCGACGTGGTCCCGGGCCACCGGCTCCATCCAGACCGTCTGCCAGATGCCCGAACTGGGCGTGTACCAGATGCCGCTGGGGTCCAAGCGCTGCTTGCCGAGCGGCGGGTTCTCGCCGTTCGCGGCGTCGGTGGGGTCGTACACGCCGACGATGAGCTCCTGGGTGCGGCCGGGCTTCAGCGCGTCGGTGATGTCGGCGCTGAACTTGTCGTACCCGCCCTCGTGGGTGGCGACCTTCGTGCCGTTGACGTACACCTCGGACCGCCAGTCGACGGCGCCGAAGTTCAGCCGCAGCCGCTTGCCGGAGCCGATGCGCCAGTCCTGGGGGACGGTGAAGGTGCGGCGGTACCACATGCGGTCCTCGTGCCGCTGGATGCCGGAGAGCTGGGACTCCACCGGGTACGGGACGAGGATGCGCTCCTTCAGGGTCTTCCCGACGGGCGGCCGCTCCCCCTCCTCGGCGGCCGCGAACTGCCACTGCCCGTTGAGGTTGCGCCACTGCTCCCGGGTGAGCTGGGGGCGCGGGTACTCGGGGAGGGCGTTGTCCGGGCCCACCTCGTCGGCCCACTCGGTGCTCAGTTCGTGGGTGGAGCGGTTGGGCCCGCTGCTCATGAACGCGTCCACGGGGTCGCCGCCCGTGGTGGTCAGCCCGCCTTGGCCGTCGTAACGGACGTCGGCGGTGCCGCGGGCGGTGCCCGTCTTGTTGCCGACGACGGGTTCGGCGAGCGTGACGAGCAGGGCCTTGGGGTCGGCCGGGTCCGGCTCGGCCTTCGTCAGCGGCCACTTCGCACCGCCGATGACCGCGTTGACGTGCTCGGTGAGACCGGCCGGGGGCGCGGCGAGCGGACGCGGGAAGTCGAGTTTCAGGGTGCGCCCGGAGCCGAGGACGGTGGCCGCGAGGGCTCCGTCGTAGTCGAAGCCGTCCGGCAGGCGGAACGCCGACTGCGGTACGGGCTTCTTGGTGCCGCCTGGCTCGGTCCAGCGCAGGTGGAAGTTGGAGCCGCCGTAGTGCTCGAAGTACTCGACCTTGATGTCGTGGGCCTTGCCGGCGGTCAGCTCGATCGGCTCGGCACTCTGTTCGCGGTCCCAGTCGTCGACCCAGTGGTCGATGGCGAGCCGGCCGTCGATCCACAGCCGGAAGCCGTTGTCGCCGATGATCGAGAAGGTGTGCGCGCCGGTCTTCTCCGGCACGATCTTCCCGGTCCAGCGGACGCTGACGTGGTCCGACCGGCCCGTGGTGAAGTTCAGCCGCGGCTCCAGGTTGTCGAAGTCGAGGTGCGGATCGAAGGCGGTGGCCTTGAGCTCGTGGAAGTCGAAGGTGCCGGGGGCGGAGTGCGTGTAGTACTCGCCCTTCAGCCCGCGGATGTCCACCGGATCGTCCTCGGCCGCGGTCGCGGTCTGGCCGGTCGCGGTGAGCCCCGCGAGTCCCAGTGCGGCGGCCAGGAAGAGTGCGAAACGGTTCCTGAGTCGTCTGATGCGCACGGATCCTCCGTCTGTGAGGAAGGTGACGGCTCTCTGCTCGGTGCTCGGTTGCGCGGTACTCGGTTGCGCAGTACTCGGTTGCGCGGTGCGTGTTCTGTTCTGTGCGTTGCACTCGCCTGTACAACGTTGTCATGAACAGCAGTTGGCATAACAACACGGATTCCGTCATCCGTCCAGGGACATGACAAAGATCCGCCGGGGTCCACGAGGCGCGACGGCGCCATGCCCCTGCGGGAGACCCTCAGGGGACCTCCGCCCTGCGGCACCCACCCAGGGGATGACGGGGCCGTCCGCGTACTCCGTCAGCAGTAGGACACATGGAGTGCTCAGGGACGACGACGGGAACAACGGGACACGGCATCGTGTTCATCATGAAAGCCGACCGATCGCCGCGCCGGGCCGAGTGCCCCGGCCTCACGCGGAGGAGCCGCTGATGAGCGCCCTCGCGTTGTCCGTGCTGCTGTCGTTCGTCTCCGCCGTGGCGTACGCGGGCGGAGCGATCGTGCAGGAGCGGGTCGCGGTGTCCTCGCCCGGCGGGCAGTACGCGCCGCTGCGCCGGCCGGGCTGGTGGGCGGCGGTCGCGCTCAACGGCCTCGGCGCACTGCTGCACGTGGTGGCGCTCGCCTACGGCCCGTTGAGCCTCGTCCAGCCCCTGGGCGCGCTGACCATCGTGTTCGCGCTGCCCATGGCCGCGCTGTTCGTCGGCCGCAGGGCGGGCGCCACGGCGTGGCGCGGCGCCCTCATGGCGACCGTCGGTCTCGCCGGTCTGCTGTCCCTGGTCGCCTCGTCCGACGCCCAGTCCCTCGACGGCGTCCAACGGGCGGTGGCGGTGTCGGCCACGACCGCCGCGGTCGGCGCCCTGATGGCGGCGGCCCGGGCGGCGCGCCGGCATCCCGCCGTGCGCGGCATCCTCCTCGCCGTCGCCTCCGGTGTGGCCTTCGGCATGTCCTCCGTCTTCACGAAGGACGTGGCCGTGGGCTGGACCGACGGCCTCTCGGTGACGGACGTGCCGTCCCTCGCGGTGATCGGCGTGTTCGCCACGGCCGGGCTGCTGCTGTCCCAGGCCTCCTACCGGGGCGCCGGCCTCGCGGCTCCGCTGGCCACGTTGACGGTGGTGAACCCGATGGTGGCGGCCGCTGTCGGCATCACGATGTTCGGCGAGACCTTCCGCTACGGCTCGACGGGCACGGCGCTCGCGCTGAGCTGCGGCGTGGTGGCGGCCGGCGGTCTGATCCTGCTGACGACGGAACGGTCGGCACGCGAGCAGCGCAGGCCGACCGAACTCACCCGGAACGTACGGGTACCGGCCCCGGCCCCCGTACCGGCCGCCGTGGGCACCGCCCCGGAGGCCGGAGGGCCCCCGGTCGCGGTCGTCGAGCCGGACCCGCCCCTGACACTGGTCGCCTACGCGCCCTTCCACGGCGGCCCGTACGTGCCGCTGCCCCTGCAGGACCGGCACCGTACGCGGGTCACATCCTGACGCCGCCCGCCCTCAGGTAGGTGACGGGGTCGATGTCCGACCCGAAACCGGGCCCCGTCCGCACTTCGAAGTGCAGATGCGGGCCCGAGCTGTTGCCCGTCGAGCCGGAACGGCCGATGCCCTGGCCCGCGGCGACCGACTGGCCGCTGCGCACGGAGATCGCCGACAGGTGGGCGTACTGGCTGTAGCGGCCGTCGGCGTGCCGGACCACCACCTGGTAGCCGAACGAGCCCTCCCAACCGGCGCTGACCACGCTGCCCGCCGCGACCGACTTCACGGGCGTGCCGGTGGGCACGGGGAAGTCGACACCGGTGTGGTAGCCCTTCGACCAGGAGGAACCCGCCTTGTGGTACGGCGTGCCCAGCGGGGCGCCGACCGGCGCCACCCGGGTGGCACCGGACTGGGTGGCGCGGTCGGCCCGTCCCTCGGTGCGCTGCGCGGGCGCCTTCTTCTCGGCGGTCTTCTTCTCGGCGGCCTTGCTCTTCGCGGCCCTGCTCTTCGCGGCCTTCTGCTCGGACGACTTGGACGAGCCGGAGGGCTTGGAGGACTTGGAGGACTCGGAGGACTTGGCCGGTCCGCTCTGCCCGGACCGCTTGGACGCCTTCCCGTCGGGCAGGGTGAGGCGCTGGCCGGGCAGGATCAGGTCGGGGTCGGTGCCGATGGTCGCGCCGTTCGCCTCGTACAGCCCGCGCCAGCCGCCCCGGACCCGCTCCTCCGCCGCGATGCCGGACAGGGTGTCGCCGTGGACCACGGTGTACATCTCGGCGCGGCCCGCCCGGGACTGGGGCGTGTGCTGCGGCTTGACCTCCTCGACCGTGGAGCGACCGGTCCCCTTCCGCTCGGTCCGGTCGGCGGCCGGCCGGATGTCGGGGGTGTCGCCGCCCCGGGTCAGTCCGGCCCGCTGGGAACAGACCGGCCAGGCACCGGGGCCCTGGCCGTCGAGCACCTTCTCGGCGACGGCGATCTGCTGGTCCTTGGTGGCCAGATCCGCGCGCGGCGCGTACCGGGTGCCGCCGAAGGCCTCCCAGGTGGACTGGGTGAACTGGAGCCCGCCGTAGTAGCCGTTGCCGGTGTTGATGTCCCAGTCGTCGCTGGACTCGCAGGCGGCGACCCTGTCCCAGGTCTCCACGTCGGCCGCCTGGGCCACGCCGGTGCCCAGCAGGGGCAGCGCCACCCCTGCCCCGCCCGCGGTGACGGTGAGCGAGGCGCGGTTGATTCGGTTCGGCTGATACCGGCGGTGCCGGCCGCGAACGGCCATGGAGTCCCCCTCGACATTGCGTCAGGAGGGGCAAAAGTAAGCGCTGCGAACTGACGGTGACAAGACGGCTATCAGCCGTGCGGACGCGCCAAGTGGCCGGTACCTTTCGCCCGTTGCGCCCCGGTTGCCGCCGTCGTACGGCCCGCTCGCACAAAGGCGCGGGCGTGCGCCGAACACGTGTGTGCGCGCCGTACGGGTCCGGATGAGTACGGAAGGGGGTCCCGCCCGTATGTGGCTGCGGGGTGTCGTGGGACCCGCGTGTGCGGGCGGGGTAGCGGCACGTCAGGATGGTCGCGACGGTCAGAATGGTCGACGGCGGGGCCGACGGGCGCCGACCGGCGGCACAGGAAGCCCGGCAGCACCACCGACCCCCGGCAGTACCGATACCAAGGTCACTAGGAGCCACCAATGAGCAGTTCAGCGCAGATCGGCGTCACGGGACTCGCGGTCATGGGCCGCAACCTCGCACGCAACTTCGCCCGCAACGGCTACACGGTCGCGGTGCACAACCGGACGTCGGCGCGCACGCATGCGCTGGTGGAGGAGTTCGGGCACGAGGGCAGTTTCGTGGCGGCCGAGACGGCGAAGGAGTTCGTGGCGGCGCTGGAGCGTCCGCGGCGGCTGGTCGTCATGGTGAAGGCCGGTGAGCCGACGGACGCCGTGATCGAGGAGTTCGCCCCGCTGCTGGAGCCCGGTGACATGATCATCGACGGTGGCAACGCCCACTTCGCCGACACCCGCCGCCGGGAGAAGGCACTGCGCGAGCAGGGCATCCACTTCGTCGGCATGGGCGTCTCCGGCGGTGAGGAGGGCGCGCTGCACGGGCCGAGCATCATGCCGGGCGGGCCGAGGGAGTCGTACGACTCCCTCGGCCCGATGCTGGAGAAGATCTCCGCCAAGGCGGCCGACGGCACGCCCTGCGTGTCGCACGTGGGTCCGGACGGTGCCGGGCACTTCGTGAAGATGGTGCACAACGGCATCGAGTACGCCGACATGCAGCTGATCGGTGAGGCGTACCAGTTGCTGCGCGATGTCGCCGGGTACACGCCCGCGCAGATCGCGGACATCTTCCGCACCTGGAACACCGGTCGGCTGGACTCGTACCTGATCGAGATCACCGCCGAGGTGCTCTCCCACGTGGACGCCGCCACGGGCAAGCCGTTCGTCGACGTGGTGGTCGACCAGGCGGAGCAGAAGGGCACGGGACGCTGGACCGTGCAGATCGCGCTCGACCTGGGCGTGCCGGTGTCAGGCATCGCGGAGGCGGTGTTCGCGCGCTCGCTGTCCGGTCACGCGGCGCTGCGGGAGGCCTCGCGGGGCCTCGCCGGACCGAAGGCCGCGCCGCTCGGCGAGGCGGAGGCGGCGGCGTTCGCGGACCGGGTGGAGCAGGCGCTGTACGCGTCGAAGATCGTGTCGTACACGCAGGGCTTCCACGAGATCGCCGCGGGCAGCGAGGAGTACGGCTGGGACATCGACCTCGGCGCGGTCTCCGCGCTCTGGCGCGGCGGCTGCATCATCCGGGCGGCCTTCCTGGACCGCATCCGCGCCGCCTACGACGCCCGCGCCGACCTGCCGAGCCTGCTGTCCGACGAGACGTTCGCCCGGGAGATCGCGGACGCGCAGGACGACTGGCGCGAGGTGCTGATCGCCGCGACCCGCCAGGGCGTGCCGACCCCCGGCTTCGCCGCGGCCCTCGCCTACTACGACGCCCTGCGCGCGGAGCGCCTGCCGGCCGCGCTCACCCAGGGGCAGCGCGACTACTTCGGCGCGCACACCTACCGGCGCACGGACCGCGACGGCTCGTTCCACACGCTGTGGGGCGGCGACCGCTCGGAGGTCTCCGCGTAAGCGGAAGACAGCGAGCGGGCGCCCACGCGGGCCGGGTGGTGCGTTGGCTGCGTGTGCTGCGCGATGACCTGTGCACCGCGCGGGCGGACCCGCTGCCGCCGTTCAAGTGGCTGCGT
>NZ_JBSGHG010000047.1:0-54376 GCF_053604275.1 Streptomyces sp. NPDC004051
CGGCCCTTGCGGTGGGTGGTGCCGATGGGGTGGATGGGGGGCAGGTAGACGACGTCGAAGCCCATGGCGGCGATCGCGGGCAGCCGGCGGGCGGCAGTGGTGAAGGTGCCGTGCGGCTGCTGGGGGGTGCCCTCGGAGCGGGGGAAGAATTCGTACCAGGAGCCGTACAGGGCGCGTTCGCGTTCCACCAGCAGGGGCATCGGGTCGCCGGGGGTGACCAGGTCGCGCAGCGGGTGGCGGGCCAGGACCGCGTCCACCTCGGGCGTCAACGCCGCCGCCAACCGGGTGGCGCAGGGCAGGGAGTCGTCGTGGAGCCGCTTCGCCGCGGCGAGCACGGCGGAGCGGCCGTCGCCCTTGGGCACTTTGGCCGCGGCCCGTTCGTACAGGTCGCCGCCCTCCTCCAGCACCAGACCGGCGTCGATGCCGGCGTGCACCTTGAGCCGTGCGTGGCGGCGCCAGGTCGTGACGGGGTCGCTCCACGCCTCGACGCGGTAGGTCCACCGGCCCATGGTGTCCGGGGTGATCTCCGCGCCCCACCGGTCCGTGCCCGGCGCCAGTTCCCGCATCGGGACGAACGGCCGCCGACGGCCCTCGGGGTCCTTCAGGACGACGTTGGCGGCCACCGCCTCGTGCCCCTCACGGAACACGGTGGCCGTCACCTCGAACGTCTCGCCGACGACGGCCTTCGCCGGCCGTCTGCCGCATTCGACGGCCGGTCGGACGTCCCGTACGGGGATACGTCCGATGGTCCGCGTCGTCTTCATGGGTCTGCACCTCCGCCGTGCTCGACGCCGGGCCGGCGCCCGGTCGTGGGGACCAAACTGAGGCGGGAAGGTCCGTTACCTTCCCGCCGGGGAGCGCCGCTCGATCGACGGTGGGACCCGTCGCGCCGGGGCGGCCGGACGCGGCCTGTCGTTCGTCACCGGACCGGGCCGCACGCTCGCGGCCGGACGAGTCCACTCGTTCTGTTCCTGCAGGTAGGTGACGGGACCGGTACGCAGGTACCGTTCGGCGGCGTCGGCCGCCTCCCGCGCGCAGCGCTTGCCCATCAGCACACAGAGGGTGTATCCCGAATCCTCGAACGTGGTGCGGACCGTGCGGTCCGTCGGGGCGGCGAGCATCACGCGTTCCCAGGCCCGGTAGCGACGCAACTGCCGGGCGACTTCGGCTCTGGCGGGTAGCAGCATGGCGCCGTTCACCTTTCCGTGGCTCGATGGGGTACGTACTCCCGACGGCAGGGTGACGGTCGTGCGTACGCGTACGGCGGCACGGACCCGTGACGGCGATCGAGGGTGTTCACACATGGTGCACGTCCGGTAACTCCGCGTCTTGTTGGTTTTTCAATCACCAGGGGCCGGTGTGCGGGCCGGGCGCGGACCGGGTGCGGCTCGGCGGCGGGGCCCGGTGCGGGGCGCCCCGTGCGCGACTGCCGCCCCGAGGGCCTCGGCCGTGCGCTCGTGTTGCACGGATGGTCCAACCGGGTCACGCTGAGGGTGACTCAGAAGCGCCAGCCGCTCACGTTTCGTGTTCGGGGCTCGTCCCGCAGGGGCGAGGGGAACCGGGAGCTTCGCGGTGAGGAGCCAACGACGATGAAGACGACAGTGCCCTGCTACTACCACCTCGACGTGGAAGTGAGCCCGGAGCGGGTGGGGCAGGTCAGCCGCATCCTGGCCGCCCATCTCCGGCACTGGGACCTGGAGAACCTGATGGAGTCCGTCTGCCGGGGCACCGAGATGCTGCTGCGCGCCATCGACGAGCACGCCACCGACAAGAACACGTCGATCGAGATGTGGTGGAACGGCCAGCACCTCATCACGGCCGTCGGGGACCATGACCGCGCACTGCGACCCGACCAGGAACTGCGCGGCTGTCTGGAGCACATCGCGGCCAGCAGCGACGGGTGGGGGTGCTGTGCCGCCGAGACCGGCAGCAGGGTCATCTGGTTCTCGCGGCGGGCCCGGGCCGGCGAACGCGTCCCGCTGGTGCCGACCGCGCCCGGCCCGAGGGTCAGCGAGGGCCTGGACCTGCCCCGCGTGATCAGCGTCGCCCAGCTGACCGGGCTGGTGCGCACCCCGGCCGGCCTCCTGGAGGCGGCCCGGTGACCCGACGGAACAACCGGAAAGGGGCGCCCGCATGGAGCGGGCGCCCCTACCCGCTGGGTGCGGTCCCTGACGGCGAGGGCACCAACTTCGCACTGTTCAGCGAGGTCGCCGAACACGTCGAACTCGTCCTGGTGGACGACGCCGGCCGGCACACGGGTGTCCCGCTGACCGAGGTCGACGGATCGGTGTGGCACGGCTACCTGCCCGGTGTGGGCCCCGGCCAGCGCTACGGCTACCGGGTGCACGGGCCGTGGGCACCGGAGGCCGGGCACCGCTGCAACCCGGCGAAGCTGCTGCTCGACCCGTACGCCACGGCCGTCGACGGGCAGATCGACAACCACCCCTCGCTCTACGAGCGCCGGCCCGACGGCCCCGACCGGGCCGACAGCGCCGGACACACCGTGCTGGGCGTGGTGACCGACCCGGCGTTCGACTGGGGTGACGACAGCCGGCCCGGCCGGTCGTACGCCGACACGGTGATCTACGAGGCCCACGTCAAGGGCATGACCCGCGCCCACCCCGACGTCCCCGCCGAACTGCGCGGCACCTACGCCGGACTGGCGCACCCGGCGGTGGTGGACCACCTGACCTCGCTGGGGGTCACCGCGGTGGAGCTCATGCCGGTCCACCAGTTCGTCCAGGACGGTGTGCTGCAGGGCCGCGGCCTGACCAACTACTGGGGCTACAACACCATCGGCTTCTTCGCCCCGCACAACGCCTACGCCGCCCACGGCACCCGCGGCCAACAGGTCACCGAGTTCAAGACGATGGTGCGGACCCTGCACGCGGCAGGGCTCGAAGTGATCCTGGACGTCGTCTACAACCACACCGCCGAGGGCAACGAGAAGGGCCCCACCCTCTCCTTCCGCGGCATCGACAACTCCTCGTACTACCGCCTGGTGGACGGTGACTGGTCGCACTACTACGACACCACCGGCACCGGCAACAGCCTATTGATGCGCCACCCCTACGTACTTCAGCTGATCATGGACTCGCTGCGGTACTGGGTCACCGAGATGCACGTCGACGGCTTCCGCTTCGACCTCGCGGCCACCCTGGCCCGGCAGTTCCACGAGGTGGACCGGCTGTCGGCGTTCTTCGACCTCATTCAGCAGGACCCCGTGATCAGCCGCGTCAAGCTGATCGCCGAACCCTGGGACCTCGGCGAGGGCGGCTACCAGGTGGGCAACTTCCCGCAACTGTGGTCGGAGTGGAACGGCAAGTACCGGGACGCCGTGCGGGACTTCTGGCGCGCCGAGCCGCACACGCTCGGCGAGTTCGCCTCCCGGCTCACCGGCTCCTCCGACCTGTACGCGCACAGCAGGCGCAAGCCCCGCGCCAGCGTCAACTTCGTCACCGCGCACGATGGTTTCACCCTGCGCGACCTCGTCTCGTACAACGACAAGCACAACATGGCCAACGGTGAGGGCAACCAGGACGGCGAGAACCACAACCGGTCCTGGAACAGCGGCGCCGAGGGCGACACCGAGGATCCGTCCGTACTCGAACTCCGGGCCCGCCGCCAGCGCAACTTCCTTGCCACCCTGTTCCTTTCGCAGGGCATCCCGATGCTCTCGCACGGCGACGAAGTGGGGCGCAGCCAGCGCGGCAACAACAACGCCTACTGCCAGGACAACGAGATCTCCTGGATAGACTGGCGGCCGACCGACGAGCAGCGCGCCCTGCTGGACTTCACCCGGCGGGTCATCGCCCTGCGGACCGCCCACCCCGTGCTGCGGCGGCGCCGCTTCTTCCGCGGTGAGAGCACGCGCCGCGCGGGCCGGCGCCTGCCCGACCTGGCATGGCTGCTGCCGAACGCCGAGGAGATGACCGACGAGGACTGGCAGCGCTCCGACGCCCACAGCGTCGGCGTCTTCCTCAACGGCGACGCCATCGCCGAACCCGATCCGCGCGGCCGGCGCCTGGTCGACGACTCCTTCCTGCTGCTGCTCAACAGTCACTGGGAACCGGTGGACTTCCGCCTCCCGAAGGCCGCCTACGGCGAACGCTGGACGGCGCTGATCGACACCACCGACCCGGACGGCGTCCCCGAGGAGTCGGAGCACAAGGCGAACACCCGGCTGACGGTCGGACCACGCAGTCTGGTGCTGCTGTCCAGGCCCTCGCTCACCGCGAAATGAGGCACGGCCGGGCCTGCAGGGCGCACCGCCCGGCAGGCCCGGCTCATCCGGCTCAGCGGCCGTGGCGCGCGGTCACCGTGAACTGGGCGCCCTCGTTGTCGCGCAGTACGGCCTCGTCCTCCCGCAGGGCCAGCACACTGCCGCCGTGCCGCTCGGCGGCACGGACGCACGCGGCCACGTCCGCCACGGTGAAGTGGACCTGCCAGCGCGGCCGGATCGCGGGATCGGGGGCCGATCCCAGCGCCCCCGACTCGATGCAGGCGACCACGTGCCCGTCGCTGCGCAGCACCACCTCGTCGCCCTCGTAGACGACCTCGGTGCGGCCGTCCCCCGCCGCACCCCAGTCGAAGACCTCGCCGTAGAAGATCGCGGCGTCGAAGGCGTCACGGGTGTGCAGCCTGACGAAGGCGGGTTGCGACCGGCGCCAGTTGAGCCAGTGGATGAACAGCTCGCCCTCCCAGACACCGAAGGTCGCGCCGTCCCGGTCGGCCAGCAGCGCCGCGCGCCCCGGAGGCAGGGAGAGGGGGCCGACCGCCAGGGTGCCGCCTCGTTCCTGCACCCGCGCCACCGCCTCGTCCGCGCTGCGCGCGGCGAAGTACGGGGTCCAGGCCACGGCCATCCGCCACATGTCGGCCACCCCGGCGAGGCCGGCCACCGGCACGCCGTCCATCAGGGCGATCCTGAACCGCTCGCCCAGCTGGGCGGGGCGCCACCGCCAGCCCAGCACGGCGGTGTAGAAATCCTCGGTCGTCCTGATGTCGCGACTGGTCAGGCTCACCCAGCAGGGTGTCCCGTACACGGAGTGGGCGGAGGGGGCGTCCGTCGTACCGGCGGGGGAGGGCGTGTCGTGGTTCATGGCAGTCGCGTCCTGATCTCGTAGGCCTGGCAGCCGTCTGCAGGACTCCAGTGTCCGGCCAGTACCGCTCCGGGCGCCCGCCGAGTACCCGGACGAGGGCGCCGAAACGGTGACCGGGACATCTCCGTCCCGTCCGGGTGGCACCGGACGGGACGAGTGACGACGATGGAGGGGCGGGACCCTGGGTGAAGGCCCCCGAGCACTGGGTGAAGACACCACGAGAGCGGCACACCGGAGGCGGAGGTGACCATGCCCACGGACGGGGACGCGGACGCGGAGCGGATCCTCCGGCTGGAGGAAGAGGTGCAGCAGCTGAAGGAGGCGGTCGTCTCGCACGCGGTGGTGGACCAGGCGATCGGTGTGATCGTCGCGGTCGGACGGGTCTCACCCGACCAGGGGTGGACGGTGCTGAAGGAGGTCTCCCAGCACACCAACGTCAAACTCCGCGACATCGCCGGGACGATCGTCGGATGGGGAAGCACCGGTGTGCTGCCGCCGGAGACGGGGGCCGAGCTGGAGAAGGTCCTGGACCGGATCAGCCGGCCTCCGTCCGCAGCTCCTCACGCACCTGGGCGAAACAGCTGCTGAGCAGCCGGGACACGTGCATCTGCGAGATGCCGAGCAGCTCGGCGATGCTGCTCTGCGTCATGCCCCGGAAGAACCGCAGATAGAGGATGAGCCGCTCGCGCTCCGGAAGTGCCTCCAGACAGGGCCGGACCGCCACCCGGTCGACGACGGTGTCGTAGGCGGGGTCCGGGCCGCCGAGCGAGTCCCCGAGCGAGTAGCCGTCCGTACCGGGCATCTCCGCCTCCAGCGACAGCGCGGAGAAGCACTCGAGGGCCTCTGTACCGGTGCGCACCTCCTCCTCGGTCAACTGGGCGTACACGGCGATCTCGGCGGTCGTCGGGGCCCGGCCGGGAGTGGTCTGCGCCAGCTCCTTCACGGCGTGCCGCACCCGGTTGCGCAGGTCCTGGACCCGGCGGGGGACGTGCAGGGTCCACATGTGGTCCCGGAAGTGACGCTTGATCTCGCCGGTGACGGTCGGCACGGCGTACGCCTCGAAGGCGTTGCCGCGCGCCGGATCATAGTGGTCGACCGCCTTGACCAGGCCCAGGGCCGCCACCTGGTACAGATCCTCCAGAGCCTCACCGCGCCCCCGGAAACGGACGGCGATCCGCTCGGCCATGGGCAGCCAGGAACGGACGAGCTCGTCCCGCAGCGCCTTGCGTTCGGGCCCTTCGGGCAGCCGGGCGAGGCGGAGGAAGTCCTCGGCGGTGTCGGGTGCGTCGTGGTGGGGATGCGGCTTCGTGGTGCTGCCGGCGATACGCATGAGGCGCACCTCCCTGAGCAGGTGCCGGGTGGACGGGCACCGTGGGAGCGCGGGCTCGGACCGAACGGAGGCGACCCCGGGGGCGGCGAGCCGGTTCCCACGGTCGTGCCTCCGGTCCGAAGCACTGGCCCTTTCATTCCCCCGCTCCGCGCCGGTGAAACTGATTTCTGAATTTCCGGGGCGGGAATGCGCGGAAAACGAGGGAATACACGGGAGGCGCACGCTGCGAAATCGCGGAAATTCATGGTGTGAAGTTCCGGAAGGCCCGGGAAGCCGGCCGGCGGGCGGGACGCGGGCGGGTTCGCTCCGTACGCCGGTGGCACGGCCCGGCCCCGGGCCGGCGACGTGATCGACGTGATCGGCGCGCTCGCGACACCGGACGTGATGTACGGCACGCCGCGGTCCGGGCCGGACGGCCGGTCCGGCGGATTGTTCCAGCGCAGCGCTTGATCGGCGATCAGCGGGGATGAACCACCTGACCACAGTGCATTCCGCGCATTTGACAGTGCCGGGAGCCCACGGATAGGAAGCAGCGACGGAAGTGGAAAGGTGAACCGTGTACGAGCCGAACGTGGTCGGGGACTGGCAGGAGTACGACGAGCATGCCGGTCTGCGGGTACGCGTCCACCGTCTGGAATCGGGCGAACCGCCCCGGGGACGGGACGACGCCGCCCAAGGGCTGACGTACTTCAGTGTCCGGGTGACCGTCGAGAACCGCGGTGAGCGGAAATTCGGGATTCATCTCGAGGACGGTCAGGTCGACGTACGGACAGGGCCCGACGGGGAGAGCGCGTTCATCGACTGGCGCAACTCACAGTTCATCGAGGGATTCGACGTTTATCCGCTGCGCCGCGCCACCGCCGTACTCTACGCGGCGGCCCCCGAGGCGTCCCTGAGCCATGTCGATGTCCAGGTCCAGCTCCGGGCGGACGAGGAGTGGAGCGGACGCCGCCTGTGGTCGGGGGCCATCGCCGTGCACGACGGGACCCCCGGGGCCCCGGGGGGCGGGGCCAGGGAGGGCCTCGCGCACCAGCTGAGCGCCTTCCTCCGGGACCAGGCGGAAGAGGGGACCGCCTGATCCGCCGTCAGTGGGCGATCCCGTCGATGATCTCGCGGGCGCCCTGACGCAGCAGGGCCACGGCGACGGAGGTGCCGAGCGTCGCCGGATCCAGTCGGCCCGCCCACTCGTGGGCGTTCAGCCGCACCTTGCCGTCCGGTGTGAAGACGCAGGCCCGCAGAGACAGTTCGCCGCTCCGGTCGACCCGTGCGTACCCGGCGATCGGGCTGTTGCAGTGCCCCTGCAGCACGTGCAGGAACATGCGCTCGGCGGTGGCCTCCCGGTGGGTGTCCGGATGGCCGAGAACGCTGACCGCGTCGATGAGACCGGTGTCGCCCTCACGGCACTGCAGGGCGAGGATGCCCGCGCCGATGGGCGGCATCATCGTCTCGGGGGAGAGGAGCTCGCTGATCACGTCACCCCGGCCGATGCGTTCCAGACCGGAGGCCGCGAGCAGCAGCGCGTCCGCCTCACCGGCGGCGAGCTTCGCCAGCCGTCGGTTGGCGTTGCCGCGGAACGGCACGCACCGCAGGTGCGGATGGGTGGCCGCCAGCTGCGCGACCCGGCGCACCGCGGAAGTGCCGATCCTGGCCCCGGCCGGGAGTTCGTCCAGGGTGAGTCCGCCCGGGTGCACGAGTGCGTCACGGACGTCGTCCCGTTTCAGGAACGCGGCGAAAACGGTGCCCGCCGGGAGCGGGCGGTCGGCGGGCACGTCCTTGACGCAGTGCACCGCGACATCCGCCTCCCCGGCCAGCAGCGCGGCGTCCACCTCCTTGGTGAACGCGCCCTTGCCCTCCACCTGCGACAGGTCGCCCAGCCACTTGTCCCCGGTGGTCCGCACGGGGACGACCTCGGTGCGTACACCGGGCAGGGCCACCGCCAACTCGTCCTGGACACGCCTTACCTGAGCGAGCGCCATGGGTGAGTCGCGGGAGACGATTCGGATCAGTTCGGGTACCGGCATGGCGACACGATAGACCCTTCTGCCCGAATTCCCCTGCCGGACAGGCCGGTTGGGAGTCCGGACGGCGGATCCGTCCGGACTCCCGGTGACGGGTGGTCCACTGCCCGGAAGCCGCCGTCAGGCGTTCGGGTCGAACGGTATGCCCGACGGCTTCGCCGCGGCCAGATGGGAGGCGAAACTCCCGTCCTTGAGGCCGAAGTTCGCACTGCCGAAGTTGTGGGCGGCGAGTTTGTCGCGCAGCCCGGCCGGATAGCCGTTCCAGCCGACCAGCGGCGGGAACTGCCAGCTGCCCTTGTGGTTCTCCGGCGGCTCGTCACCCGGACCGGCGAGCCGGAAGCAGTGCGTGCTGATGCCGTCCTTGTGGTACACGATCTTCGGGTGCGTCCCCTCGAAGCGGACCGCCGACCGGGCGTGGATCGAGAACGAGCCGTGGTTGGACGTCGCGACGTACTGAGCCGTGTCGTTCTGCACCCACACCACGACGTGCTCCCAGTCGTGGCGGTGGCCGCCAAGACTGACACCCGGCAGCGCCTGGTCCTTCTCGAAGTACAGGGCGTAGACGACGGCGCACCAGCCGTTGTTGCACTTCGAGCGTGAGTAGCCGTTGGTGTTGTCCAGGTCCGGGGCGTCACGGCAGTTGCCGTTGAGGGCACCGGTCGGGTTGAGTCCGGGGTTGACCGCTCCGTCCGGGCCGATCGCGGGTGTGGGGTAGCACCCGTCGGTGTCGTAGTCGTAGGCGGGCTGGAAGGTCCGGTCGAGGCTGTCCGCGTTCGCCGGCAGGGCCGGCGGCGGAGCGGCGAAGGCGGTGGCGGGGAAGGCGACGACGAGAGCGACGGCGCCGGCGAGACCGGTCAGCCATCTCCTGCGGTGCGATCGGGACGTGCTCGACGACACTGCGTCCTCCTCATGGTTCGGGCGCAGCCTCAACGGCTGTGGGGGGCAAGGGCGTTCAGCATCCCGGCTGTGCACTTCCGTGCCAAGGGGTCACGGGCGTACCGATGGTGAAGCGCCGCCCAACACTTGACGAGCCGTTACCGGATCACTCCCTGCCGTCCGGAACGCCGGCGGCCGCCTTCCCGGGCGTGCGGTCAGGACGCGGCGCGAACGGCGAAGCCCGGCATTCCCGGCGTACTTACTGTCCGGTAAGGCCGTATGGCAGGCAGAGGTCGTCAGAGGAGGAACCGTGTCCCGGTCCGACCGTTCGTCCCTGCTGCTCGCGGGCCTGCCGGTCGTCGCGGGCGCCACCCTCCCCCCATAGCCTCAAGGGCATGGGCGGTGCCCCCATCGCGGTCCCGCGCCGGTTCGACCACCTCGTGCCGCGCTCCCTGCCCGGCTCGCCCCGGACCCGGACCTACGCGAGCGGTGCCGCGGAACTCGCGCCGGCCGCCGGAGTGGCGCTGCCGCAGACCCGCAAGGCGGCCGCGCCGGCCACGGCCGCCTTCTTCGTCGGAGTCTTTTCCGCCAATGTGAAGACGGCCGTCGACTGGAACCGCCGCCCCGCCCCGCAGCGGGCCGCGGCCTGGGGACGGCTGTCTCTGCAGGTGCCCCTGGTGCTGTGGGCGCGTGGAGTCGCCAAGGGGGCGGCGGGCACGTCGTGAAGGGGCGACCGCGGCGGCGGTGACGGCACGGGCCGACGGGCGGAGCCCGCCGGCGAAGTGGGGTGGGGCGGGGCGGTCAGAACTCCTCGTGCACCTCCGGGTCCCCACCGATGCGCCGATGGGCCCGGTCGGCGATGGCCCGCATCTGGGCGGCGTCCAGTTCGAAGCCGAAGACGTCGAGGTTGGCGCGCTGCCGTCCGGGATCGGCCGACTTGGGCACGGGCAGTGCGCCGAGCTGGATGTGCCAGCGCAGCACCGCCTGGGCCGGTGTGACCCCGTGGGCCTCGGCCACCGAGGCCACGGTCAGGTCGTCCAGCACCTGTGAACCCCGGCCCAGCGGGCTCCAGCTCTCGACCAGCACACCCTTGTCCGCGTGGTAGGAGCGCAGCTCCTCCTGGGGGAAGAACGGGTGCAGCTCGACCTGGTTGACCGACGGCAGCACCCCGGTCTCCTTCTCCAGCCGTTCGATGTGGGCGGGTGTGAAGTTGGAGACCCCGATCGAGCGTACGAGCCCGTCCTCGCGCAGTTTGATCATGGCCTTCCAGGAGTCGACGTACTTGTCGACCCGGGGGAGCGGCCAGTGGATGAGGTACAGGTCGACGTGGTCCAGCCCGAGACGCGTGCGGGACTCCTCGAAGGAGGCGAGGGTCTCCTCGTAGCCGTGGTGGCGGCCGGGGAGTTTCGTCGTCACGACGACCTCCTCGCGCGGGACCTCGGCGCGGGCCACGGCACGGCCGACACCGGTCTCGTTGCGGTAGTTCGCCGCCGTGTCGACGAGGCGGTAGCCCATCTCCAGGGCCGTCGTCACCGACTGCTCCGCCTGTGTGTCGTCCATCGGCCAGGTGCCCAGGCCGAGGGCGGGGATCGTCGTGCCGTCGTTGAGTGTGTGGTTCGGGATGCTGATCACGCGGGGACCCTCCCAGGGACGGTGTCGTCACCCTCCAGCCTCACCGACAGGACGGCCGGTGATCAACCCGACGGGCGGGCCGGACGGGCGACACGCACGCGTGTGAACCGGCAGGGATCGGCACGGATCGACCCGGATCGACGGAGAGGGCGCACATGACGACGGACGTGGGCGGGGCGGGCGGTGGGAGCGCGGAGAGCGGGATGGGCGGTGGGGAGGACGTCGGGAGGAACGCGGGGATCGAGGTGCGCCCGGTCGCCGGGCACATCGGTGCCGAGATCACCGGCGTCGACCTCGCCGACGAGCCCGGCGACGCCGTGATCGCCGCCGTCCGGGCGGCGGTGCTGCGCTGGAAGGTGGTGTTCTTCCGCGGACAGCGCCTGGACCACGCCGGCCATGTGGCGCTGGCGCGGAGGTTCGGTGAGCCGGTCGTCCTGCCCCGGCGCGGGAAGGCCTCGCCGCCCGGCTTCCCCGAGATCGAGACGACCGCCGACCGGCTGGAGCTCGGCGGACGGTTCGGCATGGAGCACGACGAATGGCTGCGCCGCCGCCGCCACACCCTGCTGCGCGGCTGGCACTGCGACCACGGCGCCCGCGTCGATCCGCCCGCCGCGACGATCCTGCGGGCGGAGGCCGTCCCGCCCCACGGAGGCGACACCACCTGGTCGAATCTGGCCGCCGCCTACGCCGGACTGTCCGCTCCGGTACGGGAGTTCGCCGACCGGCTGCGTGCCGAGCACCGACTGGGGGTCGGCTACCAGCCCCGCCCCGGCGACGACGCGTACCTGCGGCACCTGCTGGACCATCAGACCGCCTCCGAGCACCCCGTGGTGCGGGTCCATCCGGAGACGGGCGAGCGGGTGCTGTTCGTCAACGGCTACTACGTCGAGCAGATCACCGGCCTGTCCCGGCCGGAGAGCCGCGCCGTCCTGGAGATGCTGCTGGAGCAGGCGACCCGGCCCGAGTACACGGTGCGCTTCCGGTGGGAGCCGGGCAGTGTGGCGTTCTGGGACAACCGCGCCACCATCCACCTGGCTCCGAGCGACGCCGCCCACCTGGACCACCCGCGGATCATGCACCGGGTGATGCTGACCGGTGACGTGCCGGTGGGCGTCGACGGCCGCCCCTCGGAGCCGATCACCGGAACCGCCCCGGGGCGTTGGTGACCGGCCGGTCGGCCGACCGCCCCTACTCGAACCGTGAGGTGTCGCCCGCGCCCCGCCGTACGATCTCCGCCTCCCCGCCCGAGAAGTCGATCACCGTGGTCGGCTCGGTGCCGCAGTCCCCGGAGTCGAGCACCGCGTCCACCTGGTGGTCGAGCCGGTCCTTGATCTCCCAGCCCTGGGTCATCGGCTCGTCCTCACCGGGCAGCAGCAGGGTGCTGGACAGCAGGGGTTCGCCGAGCTCCGCCAGCAGCGCCTGGGTGACGACGTGATCGGGGATGCGCACGCCGACGGTCTTCTTCTTCGGATGCTGCAGCATGCGCGGCACCTCCTTCGTCGCGGGCAGGATGAACGTGTAGCTGCCCGGCGTGGACGCCTTGACCGCGCGGAACACGTCGTTGTCGATCCGTACGAACTGACCGAGCTGCGCGAAATCCCGGCACACCAGAGTGAAGTGGTGGCGGTCGTCCAGCTTGCGGATGGTACGGATCCGGTCGATGCCCTCCCGGCTGCCCAGCCGGCAGCCGAGCGCGTAGCAGGAGTCCGTGGGGTAAGCGACCAGGGCGTCGGCGCGGATGCTGGCGGCGACCTGGGCGATGATGCGCGGCTGGGGGTTGTCGGGGTGCACGTCGAAGTACTTCGCCATTCACCGAGCTTATGCCGCCGGGGTGGCAGGGCCGCACACCCCACCCGGTGCCCGCCCGCGCCCCGGCCGGGCGCCGGGCGCCTTGGCCGTGTCCGCCGGGGTGAGCTCGGCGCATCGGTGGGGTGACGTCCGGGGCCGGGCGGAGGACGCCCGGCGGAACCCGCCGCCGGCCCATTTCACGACAGCCCTGGCGGCCGCGGACGGCCCCGCCGCCCGTGCACCGGCCCGCACGCCGCCGCGCACCGCCTGCGCGCCGCCGCGCGCCGCCGCTTCGAGTCGCCGCTCTCCGCGATGCACGGCAGCATGGCCCTCGTACGCACGCCACCGGCGGGACGCGCGGGATGCGCGCGGCCAGGCCGTCCGGCGGCGGGAGGTTCCGCGAGCGGGCCCCGGAAGCCGGGGAGCCCGGGAGCCGGAGGACCACACCACCCGGACCGGCCTCGACGACCGGCCCTCGGCCACACGCCGCCGTGTCCCGGCCCGCCACCAGTCACGAGCAGCCGAAGGAGTCCACGGACATGACGGACGTTTCGAGCCGGGGTCCTGCCCCGGGCGACGACCGCAAGGTACTCACCAACCGGCAGGGCCATCCGGTCCACGACAACCAGAACCAGCGCACGGTCGGCGCCCGCGGGCCCGCCACGCTGGAGAACTACCAGTTCCTGGAGAAGATCAGCCACTTCGACCGGGAGCGCATCCCCGAGCGCGTCGTGCACGCCCGGGGAGTGACCGCGTACGGTCACTTCGAGGCCTACGGCACCTGGGGCGACGAGCCGATCAGCCGTTACACCCGGGCCCTGCTGTTCCAGGAGCGCGGCAAGCGTACGGACGTGGCCGTCCGGTTCTCCACCGTCATCGGCGGACGCGACTCCTCCGAGGCCGCCCGCGACCCGCGCGGCTTCGCCGTGAAGTTCTACACCGAGGACGGCAACTGGGACCTCGTCGGCAACAACCTCGGTGTCTTCTTCATCCGGGACGCGATCAAGTTCCCGGACGTCATCCACGCCCTCAAGCCCGATCCCGTCACCTTCGAGCAGCAGCCGCGGCGCATCTTCGACTTCATGTCGCAGACGCCCGAGTGCATGCACATGCTGGTCAACCTGTTCAGTCCGCGCGGCATCCCCGCGGACTACCGTCACATGCAGGGCTTCGGCGTGAACACCTACAAATGGGTGAACACCGAGGGCGAGACCAAGCTCGTCAAGTACCACTGGATGCCCAAGGCGGGCGTCCGCTCCATGACCGAGGAGGACGCCGCGAACGTCCAGGCCGGCTCCCTCGGCCACGCCACCAAGGACCTCTACGAGGCGGTGGAGCGCGGCGACCACCCGGAGTGGGAACTGCTCGTCCAGATGATGGACGACCACGACCACCCGGAACTGGACTTCGACCCGCTCGACGACACCAAGACCTGGCCCGAGCAGGACTTCCCGCCGAAGCCGGTCGGCCGGATGGTGCTCGACCGGATGCCGGAGAACTACTTCGCCGAGAACGAGCAGATCTCCTTCGGCACCGGTGTCCTCGTCGACGGCCTGGACTTCTCCGACGACAAGATGCTCGTCGGCCGGACCTTCTCCTACAGCGACACCCAGCGCCACCGGGTCGGCCCGAACTACCTCCAGCTCCCCGTCAACCAGGCCAAGGCCGCCGAGGTGAACACCAACCAGCGCGACGGCCAGATGACCTACCTCGTGGACCAGGCGGGGGAGCACCCCGAGGTCAACTACGAACCATCGCTCATCGGCGGCCTGCGCGAGGCCAAGGAGCCGTCGCACGACGAGCAGGGCCCGGAGATCCGGGGCTACCTCACCCGCAAGCGCATCCCCCGCACCAACGACTACCTCCAGGCGGGCCAGCGCTACATGCTCATGGAGGACTGGGAGCGCGACGACCTGGTGAAGAACTTCACCGACCTGCTCTCCGAGTGCGACCGGCCGGTGCAGGAGCGCATGGTGTGGCACTTCCTGCTGGTCGAGAACGACCTCGGCCGTCGGGTCGGCGACGGACTCGGCATCGCTCCGAAGGACGTCGCCGGTCTGGAACCCCTCGCGGACCAGGACCTCACCGACGAGGACCGCAAGCGGCTGGCCAACCTGGGCGACAACCCGCCGCGTGACGTGCGGGGACTGACGATGACCCACTGCGTCCCCAACGCACGGCACGTGGTGAACCGCTGAACAGGTCACCGGCCCCCGGGCCGGCCCCGCCAGGGGGCCGGCCCGGGGGCGTTCGCGTCGTACGCCCCTTCGCATCCGGCACCCGGCACCCGGCTTGTCACGACTCGTCGCGCAGGACGGTGAAAACGCGCCGCCCGCCGATCGAACGGGCCGGTTCCCGGGGACCAGTCGAGTCATGACAAGCGCATCGTTCCAACGCACCCTCACCCTGCCCGCCTCCGTGTGCGACCAGGCCGCACAGCACCTGGAGCAGGCCGCCCAGCGGACCGTCGACGGGGCCGGGATCCCGTTGAAGGCGTTCCGCGCGGCCGCCGACAGCGACTACACGCTCCCGGTCTCCGTGGTGGAACAGGCCGCGTCCTGCCTGCTCGTCCTGGCCACCGAGACCGCCCAGACGGTACGGCCGTCGGCGCTGCGCGCCACCATCAGCGTCGCCCTGAGCCTGCGCGACGCCGCCCAGGCGGTCCGCCGGCCCGCACTCACGAACCGGTTCTGGTGAGACACCGTCCGCCGTCACCGGAGCGGGCGTCGCCGAATGGCCCGCCCCCGCGGGGGAACCCGGCGATCCGTACCACGGACCCCACCGGCAGCACCCCGAGACCCGGGACACCCCCGAGACCCACCAGGAGAAGGCCATGAGTCTGCTGCGCGCCGTCGGCCGCCCGATGCTGGCATCGATGTTCGTCGCGGGCGGTCTGGAATCCGTTCGCCACCCCGAGGCCGTCGCCCCGGTCGCCGAGCCCGTCGTCCGGCCCGTCACCGAACGCGTCGCCGTACTCCCGGACCGCACCGAGCAGACCGTACGGCTCAACGGCGCCGTACAGGTCGTGGCCGGGCTGCTGCTGGCCACCGGACGCCTTCCCCGCACCGCCGCGCTCGCGCTCGCGGCCACGCTCGTGCCCACGACACTCGCCGGACACCGCTTCTGGGAGGAGGAGGACGCCTCCCAGCGTGTCCAGCAGCGCATCCACTTCCTCAAGAACCTGGCCATGCTCGGCGGTCTGCTGATCACCGCCGACGACACCGGGGCCGCACCCTCGCTGCTGTGGCGAGGCCGTCACACGGCCCGCGAACTGCGGCGCGACGCCCACCTGGTACGGCACGCCGCCCGGGCGGGAGCCCGCCCCGCCGCGGCGGCCGCCCGCCTCCGGGCCAAGCTGCCCGGCTGACCCGGGACCCGCCGGTGAGCGGGCCGGCCGGGACCGGATCGCGTTAGCCGCCCGGAGCCCGGGGAACCCGGGGGCGTGTGGACCCGGCCGGGTGCCACCACGATCCGGAGGTGAAGAACATGGGACACGGAGGCAACGTCATCGACGAACTGGTGACCGATCACCGGGAAGTCGAGGAACTCTTCGGCAAGATCGAGGACCTGCCCCCCGGCCACAAGGACCGCAAGGTGTACGCGGACCGGGCGACGATCGAACTCGTCCGGCATTCGGTGGCGGAGGAGGCCTATCTCTACCCGGCCGTGCGCGAGCACGTGGAGAACGGGAACACCCTGGCCGACAGCGAACTCGAGGACCACGCCAAGGCCGAGCAGATCATGAAGGACTTGGAGAGCCTCGATGCGCAGGAGGCCGAGTTCGACCGGCTCGTCGGCATGCTGATGGGCGAGATCCGTGAGCACATCGCCGACGAGGAGCAGAACCTGTTCCCCAAGCTGCGCGCCTCCTGCTCCCCGGAACAGCTCGACCGGCTCGGTGACAAGGTCCGGCAGGCCAAGAAGACGGCCCCGACCCGGCCGCACCCCGCCGCCCCGGACAAGCCCCCGGCCAACAAACTTCTGGCTCCGGGCGCGGGCCTGGTCGACCGGCTCCGCGACGCGCTGAGCGGTCGGGGCAAGCTCGACTGACGCCGTCCGACGGGTCCGACACGCCCGCTGCCCGGGTCGAACCGCCCGGGCAGCGGGCGTGTACGGGTCCGGCGTCAGGCGGTGAGCGTGTGGTCCGGACGGAGACGGTCGAGCAGACGGGAGCGGTGCAGTTCGGCCACGGGCGCCAGCAGATCGGGGTGGCGCAGCAGCGCCGCTGCCCTCCGGTCGGTCTCGTCGGGTGCGAGCAGCCGCCGGAACTCGGCCGGCGCACCGGTGGTGTGGGTTCCCCCGGAGAGCGCGGCCACGGCGCGGGAGGCCATGTCCGGGTCGGCGAGCAGGCAGGCCGCCCAGCTGGTCACGACCTCGTCCACCCAGGTGCGCCAGGCGGCCGTACCGTCCGGGTCGGCGTGGACGTCCGGGGCGGCGTCGGCGCCGGTGACCCCGTCGAGCCGGGCCGAACCGCCCGGGCCCGCCAGGCCGACCAGGGCGGCGTCCATCGCCGTCGGATACCGGAGCCACGCGGCGACCGTCACCGCCTGCCGTGCCTGCACCTCGCACAGGGCGGAGGCGAGCGCCCCGCCGGAGGCGGGGAAGGAGAGGGTCAGCCACTGCGTGGTCGCCGCGATGACCGGGGAGAGGTCTGCTGTCACTGCCGGGCCGTCCGAGCTGATGGGGTCGAGGACATCTGCCCGGAAACGGTAGCTTCCGGCGCACCCGGCCGGATATGGCCCCGGTCTCCTCCGGGACGTGGCCTCGGCCACACCGGCCGGGGCCGCCCGGCGCTTCACCGCGGCCCCGGTGAAGCGGTCACCCGCGCTGCCACAGGGCCGGGGTGTCGGCCGGCGCCCAGGCGCTCTGGGCCTGGTGGCTCTGCAGACACCGGTAGCGCACGCCGTCGCGGGTCACCACGGCCCCGGCCTCGTACACCCGGCCCTCGGCCCACTCCTGGGCGGCGCCGTCCTGCGGGGCCGGGGCCGGTGTCGTGGCCGGGGCCGTGGTCTGGGTGGTGGTGAGGACGAGGCCGAAGTCGCTGAGGATCGGGTTGACCGGCTGGTAGAACGTCGTACCGCCGCGGGCGCAGTCACCGGTGCCGCCGGAGGTGACGCCCTGCGCCTGGACGCCCGCGACGAACGGCCCGCCGGAGTCGCCCGGCTCGGCACACGCCGTGGTCCGGGTCAGCCCGCCGACCGTGCCCTGGGGATAGGTGACGCTCGTGTCGTGCTGCTGGATCGTTCCGCAGCGCCAGCCGCTGGTCGAACCGGACCGGCACACCGCGGCACCGACGAGTGCCTGCACCGATCCGGCGACCTGCACCTCCTGACCGTCCTGCGCCGTGACGCCGGGCGTGGCCGTCCACCGGTCGTTGGTGGCCACCCACGCCATGTCCTTGCCGGGGAACGTCGATTCCCGGAAGGCGCCCTGGGCGGTGCGGTCGTAGCCGGTCGTCACCGCTCCGGGCGCGCCGCAGTGGCCCGCGGTGACGAAGCCCTGCTGCTCGTCCTCGGTGACGGAGAATCCGACGGAGCAGCGGGCGGCGTCGTCGATGTAGAAGGCGTCGCCGCCGGTGATGTCCTGCATCAGGCGCGGCGAGTCCGTCGTCGTGCGGACACCGACGTCCGAGTCCCGCAGCCCCGCCGCCTCGACGAAGGCGGCACCGGCCGCCCGGCTCCTCGCCTGCACCAGGACGCGGTTCTCCGGCACGTCGACGTACCACACGGGTGTGTCCAGGGTCTGGACGCGGGTGGCCGCCGAGTCCAGCTTCGCCTTGGCCGCCACGAGTTCGGACAGCGTCCGCCGGACGACCGCGGCCGTCGCCCCCTGGGCCTCGATGGCGGGGACGGCCCCGGCGTCGACGGTCGCCACCGTGAGGTTCTCGGAGGCCGTGCCGTGCACCCAGGCGCCGGCGAACCGCTCGCCCAGGGCGATGCGCAGACGGCCCGCGCGGGCGCCCGCCTCCGCCTCGTTGGCCAGTCGTTCGGACGCCTGGGCCTCGGTCAGCCCCAGATCGCGCCGCAGGGCGCCGAGCAGCTGCGCCGACGACCCGCCGGCGTCGGCGCCCGGCGGCCGGGCGGCGACGGGCGCGGGTTCCGCCGTGGGCGGGAGGCCGACCGCCGTGACGGAGGGGAGACCGGCGAGGACGAGACCGCCGAGCGCGGCCAGGGCCGCTCGGCGCGCGGTCCGGGCATGTCTGAGGACCATTCGGCACGTCTCCTTCGTTCGGGGGCCGGCTGCCGCGGGCCCCGGGGTCCGTCCGGCGGTTTCCGCCGGGCCCGCCGCCGCACCCCTGACCCGCCGGCGCACCCCGCCACGCCGCCGGGGGCCGTCCTGCGGTGCCTCGCTGCCTGAAAGACGTGGGAGGTGCCCCGGCGCCGGAGCCCGCGGACCGGTCCGGCACGGAACGCCGGACAGGACCTAGGTCTTGCCCGCGGCGCCCGATGCGATGTCAGGAGCGCGCCCGTTTCGCGCTTTGGTGAGGCGAACGCGCCATGTGCAGTACCAGGACGCGACGGCGGACGCCGGGCGTGGGCGGACGGGAAGCGCCGCCGGCAGTCGGCCGGCGGCGCTGGGACGAGCGGGGTCTGCGGCCGTGCTCAGCCGGGCGCCTCGGTACCGGCTGACGTGCTCATGCGTTCAGGGACCGGCAGATGGTAGACGTGGAAGGCGCGACCGATGACCGGTTGGGCGACATTGCGCACCCTGACGCCTCCGCCGGTCATGCCGTGCTCCGTGCCGGCGTGCGCGTGCCCGTGCACGGCGAGGTCGGCGCCGGCCGTGTCGATCGCCTCGGCCAGCAGGTAGCTGCCCAGGAACGGATAGATCTCCAGCGGCTCCCCGGCCAGGGTCTCCGGCACGGGGGAGAAGTGGGTGAGGGCGATCCGGAGGTCGCAGCCCTCCGCGCCCAGCCGCTCCAGGGACGCCCGCAGCCCGTCGGCGCACCGGCGCGAGTGCCGGACGAACTCCTTCATCACCGGCTCGCCGAACTCACCGGCGCTGCGCCCGACGAACCCGCCCCCGAACCCCTTGGTGCCGGCCACCCCGACGCGTGTCCCGCCCCTGCGCACGACCGTCCCCTCGCCCTCCAGGACCCGGGCCCCGGCGTCCCGCAGGATGGCCGTGACCTCGTCCGGGTGGTCGTCGTGGTGATCGTGGTTGCCGAGCACGGCGACCACCGGGACGGCGAGCCCCCGGATCTCCTCGGCCACCACCCGGGCCTCCTCCGGGGTGCCGTGCCGGGTGAGGTCGCCCGCCAGCAGCAGCAGGTCGGCGCAGTCGGGCAGGGTGTCGAACGCGGGACGGAGCAGCCCCTGGCTGTCCGGTCCCATGTGGATGTCCCCGACGGCGGCGATCCGGATCATGTCAGCTCCTCCGCCCCGTCGGGCGACGACGTCTCGTTGACCACGACGTCGCAGTGCACCGCAAGCCCGGCGAGCTCCTCGCGCACGGTGCGCAGGACCTCCTCGCGGGCGGGGGCCGAGGGGACGGTCCCCGTGACCAGCACGGCCTCGCCGCGGACCTCGATCCGCACGCCGAGCTCACCGAGTTCCCCGGCGGCGAGACGGTCCTGGAGATGGGCGACACGGTACTCCCGGCTCTGCGCCGCCGGCTCGCCACCCGCCGGCCCGGCACCTCGGCTGCTCATGGGGACGCTCCTTCCGCGGGTTCACGGGCGACGGTCTCCCCGGACGACGGGGCGTCCGGGGGACGGGGCGCCCGGATGACGTCCAGACGTTCCAACAGGAAGAAGAAGGCGGCCGGCATGGGCTCGTCCCCGCAGTCGCGCCGCACCCGGTCCCAGTCGACCTTCTCGCGCAGGGCCCGGGCGATGGGCAGGACCGCGCCGAAGTCGACGTGGTGCTCGGAGAAGGCGGCGATCAGGCTCCACAGCAGGTCGGTCGGCGCCAGGACGGGCATGCGCACCGACTCCACCGGGAGTTCCTCCGCCCGGTCGAGCATCTCCGTGGAGACGGGCCGGTGCGCCAGCTCGAAGATGATGTCGACCTCCTGGCCGAAACACGTGGCCTTCAGCAGCCAGTCCTCCGGCGGGGTGTACACCGTCAGCCCAGCCTCGTGGAGGGTGGCGGCCACCGGATCGGCGTCCTCGGGGCGGACGCAGAAGTCGACGTCGTGCTGGAGGTTCCCACTGCCGCCGTGGGCGTGGACGGCGACGCTGCCGGCCAGTGCGAAACGGTGCCCGTTCCGCTTGAGGATCGCCCCGACCTGTTTGGCCGCCTCCAGGATGGCCTGGTTGCGGTCGCGGGGGAGCTCGGTGTGCTCCTCCCCGATGCGTGCCGTGGGGGCCGGCGTCCGGGCGGGCGCGTCCGCGGTCGGCCGGACGCCGGGGGCCCCCGGGCCCCGGACGAGCGGGGCGTCGCCGCCGTTCTCCGTCATGTCCTCTCGTCCTCTCCCCTTCACCCGACCGGACGGTCCGCGCGGACACGGCCTCACGCCCCTGCCCCGGGGCGGGTCGGCCGCTGTGTCCGCACTGAGTACCCGGGGTGCCCGGCCCGACACCGGCGAAGGCGCGGTACGCGCGGACCGCCGTCCGTGCGGCGGGCCGTCGGCGGGAGCGCCTCGGGTGAACAGGAAAAGCGCTCCGGCCGTTCACGGCTGAATATGGGCCACAAGGCGGGGAAACCGGTGGGTGGCCCTGGGGGACGCGCTTTGGAGGTCGATATGAACGGCATGACCGACACGAACCCGGACACGTCTCGTTCGTCGGATCTTCCGCAGCCCCTGCAGGCCGTGGTGTCGGGTCTGCGGCATGTGCCGGGCGCGGAACAGGTGGGGAAGGCGGCCGGAGGCGCGCTGGACGCGATCGGGGCGGTCTCCCCGCGTGGTCGCCGCATGGCCGTCTACGCCGGAGCCGGAGTGCTCGGTGTGGCCGGAGTCGTCGAGTGGCCGGTGGCGCTGACCGGCGCGGCCGTCGCCTGGCTCACCCAGCAGCGGCCGGCCCGGCAGCCGGGGACGGAGTCGCCGGACGGCACGGCACCGTCCGGCGAAGACGGGGCGCGCCGTCCGGAGACCGGAACGGAACCGGAGCCCGCGCCCGGACCGCCCGCCGACCAGGGCCCCGGCGACCGGCTGGACCTCTCCCGCCACCGGCACGAGCCGGCGGAACCCCCTGTACGCGAACAGCCCGCCAAGGTGGGCGACACCGCGACGGCCTCCGCGCTCAAGCAGGTCGCCGAAGCCACCGCGCACCACGGACCGCACACCGACCGTCCCTCGGGCCGGGACGGCGCACACGACCCGCAGACCGGCTGATCCAGACCACGGGACACCCTCAGATGCTCACACGCTTCGACCTCGCTCCCCTCGCCGGGACCGCGGCGGGGGCCGCCGCAGGCGCCGCCCGCAGCGCGGCCCGGGGCGTGACGTCCGTCCACGACACGACGCGCCGCATCGGCAACGTCGCCCGCAACGCACTGGGCGGCGGCCGGCACTGGCGGGCCGGACACCGCGTCCACCTGGCGCTGCGGGATCCCCGTGGCGACGCCGGCCCGCTCGCCCGCGAAGTGGCCGCCGAACTCCTCGACCATCCCGACGTGCTGACGGCGTACTGGGACGAGGGGCTGGCCCGCCTCGTCGTGACGGCGGCGGAGGACGCGGCCGGCGACCGGGTGACCGAGCGGGCCGTCGCGCTCGCGGCCCGCCTCGGGCTGAGCGAGGACGCCGATCCGGAGGAGGACGGGACCCCGCACCCCGGCGACCCCCGCCAGGTGCGGGTCAGCGCCGCCGCGCTGCTGCTGGACGCCACCGGCGCGGCCGGGGCCCTCGCCGGACGCTCGCTGGGCCTGCCGCGGACCCCGAGGGCGGTCACCGCCGCCGTCACGCTGATGCGTGAGAACCCCCGCTTCCGCGCCCTGCTGCGGCAGCGGTTCGGCCGGAACGGCATGGAGCTCCTCCTCGCCGCCGCCAACGCCGCCGCCCACGGAGCCGGGCAGTCCCCGATGTCCCTGCTCCTCGACGGACTGCTGCGGGCCGGCCAGCTGACCGAGGCGGTGGCCCGGGCCGCGGCCTTCGAGGCGCTGCACGACGACCTCTGCACCGAGGAACGCGTCAGCATCCCCGGCCTCACCGACAGCCGCCCACCGCTGCGGGTCACTCCCGCCCAGGCCTACGCGGCCCACGCAGGCACCGGCAGCCTGGCCGGCGCCGCCGCCGCCCTCCTCGTCACGCACGAGACCCAGGAGGCGGCCGAGGCCGTCCTCGCGGGGTCCCCCAAGGCGGCACGCTACGGCCCGGCCGCCTTCCAGGCGGCCCTCGGCACCTTCCTCGCCCGGTCCGGGATGCTCGTACGCAGTGGGGAGCGCCTGCGGCAGCTGGAGATCGCCGACTCCCTCGTCCTGCACGCCGACGCCCTGCGCAGCCGCCCGCCGGACACCCCGGACACCCTGGACACCCCGGACGCCGACGGCGGGACCACCGCGTTCGACGACCCGGTCGACCCGTTCGCCGAAGCCGTCCTCGACGCGGCCCGCCGGGCCGGGCTGTACGTCGTGATCACGGGCGGCCCCGACCTGAAGGACATCACCCGGCTCGCGGACGAGGCGGCCCCGGCGGACATGCCGCTCGGCGACGTCGTCCGGGCGCTGCAGAACGACGGGCACATCGTGGTGAGCGTCGCCCGGGTGGCCGAAGGCGGTGACGGCGAGGTGGCGGACGGGCTGTCCGCCGGTGACGTGGCCGTCGCCCTCACCGACACCCGGGCGGCGATCACCTGGGGAGCCGACGTGCTCGCCCCGGGCGGAACGGCCGACGTGTGGCGGCTGCTGACGGCCATTCCGGCGGTCCGCCGGGTCGGCCGCCGCTCGCAGGTCCTGGCCCGCGCGGGCGCCGCCCTGTCGGGGCTCATGGTGGCCCGCGGCGGCACACCCGGCGGCCGCGCCTGGCGGCGGCTCACCCGGCACGCCCCGGTGAACACCGCCGCGGCGGGCGCCCTGCTCTCCGGCTGGGCCGAGGCCGTCGGGGTGGCCCGCGCCACGCCGCCCGAACCCCGGCTGCACGTGCCCTGGCACGCGCTGGAGCCCCACGAGGCGCGCGACCGGCTGAGCAGCCACGCGACCGACGCCGAACCCCGCGGTCTCGCCCTGCTCGCCGACCGGTCCCGCCGACGGGCGGCCCGGCTCGCCCGTACCCCCGCGGCGGCCCCGGCCCGCTGGACCTGGCAGGCGGCCGGTGCCGTCCGCCGCGAACTCGACGACCCCCTCACGCCCGTCCTGGCCACCGGGGCGCTCGCCTCCGCACTGCTCGGCTCGCTCGTCGACGCGCTGCTCGTCGTCGGCGCCATGGACCTCAACGCCGTGGCGGGCGGACTCCAGCGGCTGCGCGCGGAACAGGCGCTCGCCCGGCTGGCCGCCCGCCAGCAGCCCAAGGCACGCCGGCAGGACGCCCGCAGGCGCACGACCACCGTCGACGCGGTCCGGCTGCGGCCCGGCGACCGGATCAGCCTCGCCGCCGGCGACGTCGTGCCGGCCGACGCACGACTGCTGGAGGTGGACGGGCTGGAGGTCGACGAGTCGGCGCTCACCGGCGAGTCCCTGCCCGTGGCCAAGGACGTCGACGCCACCCCCGGCGCGCCGGTGAGCGGGCGGACCTGCATGGTCTTCGAGGGCACCACCGTCGTGGCCGGCCGGTCCGTCGCGCTGGTGGTGGACACCGGCGACCGTACCGAGGCGGGCCGCGCCGTCGCGCTCGCCGCCCGCACCCCACCGCCCGCCGGGGTCCAGGCGAGGCTGCAGGAACTGACCCGCAAGGCACTGCCGGTGACCCTCACCGGCGGCGCCCTGGTGACCGGGCTGTCGCTGCTGCGCGGCAGCCCGCTGCGGCAGGCCGTCAGCGGCGGGGTCGCGGTGGCCGTCGCCGCCGTCCCCGAAGGACTGCCGCTCGTCGCGACCGTCGCCCAGATGGCGGCGGCCCGCCGCCTGTCCCGGCGGGGCGTCCTGGTGCGCACGCCCCGCACCCTGGAGGCGCTCGGCCGGGTCGACACCGTCTGCTTCGACAAGACCGGCACCCTCACCGAGAACCGGCTGCGCCTGGTCCGGGCCGCCACCGCCGACGGCACCGTCCTCGCCCCGGACGCCGAGCCCGCCGTGGCGGTGGTACGGCTGGCCGCCCGCGCCTGCCCGCAGGTGGAGACGGACCAGGGGCGCCGGGTCGCGCACGCCACCGACGAGGCGGTCCTCGACGCCGCACCGCCCGACGAGGACTGGGCGCCCAGCGGTGAGCTCGCCTTCGAGGCCAGCCGGGGCTATGCCGCGGCCGTCGGCCGGGACAACGGCGGCGCCCACCCGGGCGCCGGTGACCTCCTCGTGGTCAAGGGCGCCCCCGAGACGGTCCTCCCGGCCTGCCGGGACCTGCCCGACGACACGACCGGAACGGCCCACACCCTCGCGGGGCAGGGGCTGCGCGTTCTCGCCGTCGCCCGGCGGCCGTGCCGGGGCCCGGACGCCACCGCCGAACTCGAGGCCGAGCTCGCGGATCTGGAGTTCGTCGGGCTGATCGCCCTGGCGGACGTCCCGCGCGACACCTCGCAGGCCCTCCTCACGGAGCTGCGCCGCTCCGGCATCCTGCCCGTCATGCTCACCGGTGACCACCCGGAGACCGCCCGCGCGATCGCCCTGCAACTGGGCTGGCCGGAGGAGACCGAGGTGGTCACCGGCGACGAACTGGTCGCCATGGGCCGCCGCGACCGGGTCCGCGCCCTGCACGGCGCCGGAGTCGTCGCCAGGGTCGCGCCCGAGCAGAAACTCCATGTGGTGGAGGCGCTGCAACAGGCGGGCCGGGTGGTGGCCATGGCCGGCGACGGCGCCAACGACGCCGCGGCGATCCGCGCCGCCGACGTGGGCGTCGGCATCGAGGCGCGCGGTTCGGCCGCCGCCCGCAACGCCGCCGACCTCGTCCTCACCACCGGCGACCTGTCGGTCCTGGTCGACGCGGTCCGCGAGGGCCGCGCGCTGTGGCGCAGCGTCGCCGACGCGGTGAGCATCCTCATCGGCGGCAACGCGGGCGAGGTCGGCTTCAGCGTGCTGGGCACCCTGCTCGCCGGCTCCTCACCGCTGTCGACCCGTCAGCTGCTGCTGGTCAACCTGCTCACGGACATGTTCCCGGCGATGGCGGTGGCGGTGACCCCGAGCGACGACCCGTCGACGGCGGCCCGTGCCGAAACCGGCCCGATGGGCCTCGACGTCCTCGGCGCCCCCCTGCTGCGCGCCATCCGGCGCCGGGGCGTGACCACCTGCCTCGGCGCGGTCACCGCGTACCTGATCGGCCGCCTCACCCCCGGCAGCAACCGCCGCTCCACCACCATGGCCCTGTGCGGCGTGGTCGGCGCCCAACTCGTGCAGACCCTCTCCGGCCGCCGGCACAGCCTCCTGGTGTGGACGACGGCCCTGGGCTCCGCCGCGGTGCTCGCCGCCCTCGTCCAGACCCCCGGCGTCAGCCACTTCTTCGGCTGTACCCCGCTGGGCCCGGTGGCCCTGACGGGCGTGACGCTGGCCATCGCCCTCTCGGCGCTCGCACCGCGCCTGGAACGCCTGGAGACGGTCCGGCGCCTGTACGAGCTGCTCTCCCGCCTCGCCCTGAGCCTGAGGGACGGCGCCCGGCAGGTCCGGCCCCTGCTGCGCAGCGGCATCGCGCGGCCGGTGGTGGCGTAGGAGCTCTCCTCCAGGAGGAAGCGGCCGCCGGCGGGGACGGCGGCGGCCCGAGCGGAACCCTCCGGATGCGCTCAGACTGGAAGGGCGGGGCCGTTCGGCCCATGCGTCGAACGGCCCCGGTGACGGACCCTGGAGAGGAGGCGTCGCGGCCCGACGAACCGGCCGGTCCGACACACCGGCGCGGCACGCCGTGGCCCCCGGCACCCGCGCGAGGAGGTGGCATCCCATGGCGCGGACGCGTGGTGCGCGGCCACGCAGAGCGTGGTCGTGGCGCTGGCGCAAGAACCCGCTGCGGCGTCGCAGCGATCTGACAGAGGCCTGGCTGCTGCTCGCCACCCTCGTCCTCGCCCTCCTGGCCGGGGTGTTCACCGGCCTGGCGGCGGCGGGGGCGGTGGACGGCTCCCTCGCGGAGCGCCGCGCCCAGGCCCGTACCGTCCAGGCCACACTGGTCGGGGACGCGGCACGGGCGCTGCCCGCTCCGGTGGCCGAGAACGGTGACGGCAGCGGTCGCGTGTGGGCCAAGGTCCGGTGGACCGCCCCCGACGGCGCCGTCCGCACGGGCCGGGCGGAGACCGACTCCGGGAGCAGGGCCGGCAGCGTGGTCACCGTGTGGACGGACGGAAGGGGGCACCTGGTCTCCGAACCGCCCGGGGGAGCGGACGCCCGGTTCCAGATCGTCATGGCGGGCCTCACGGTCGCGGCCGCGAGCGGAGGGCTGGTTCTGCTCGGTGGACGACTCGTCCAGGGGCGGCTCCAGCGTCGGTGCGCGGCGGCCTGGGAGGCCGAGTGGCGGCTGGTCGAGCCGACCTGGCGGAAGCGCATGACGGGCTGACGGACGCGCGCTCCGAGCGGGACACGCACAGACCATGTGCGGCATTCACGATCTGCTGAATTGCAAAAATTAGCAATTGCCTACATCATTGACTGGTGTACCCGTCGTCGTGACCCCCTGGGCACGCCCTGCGACGGGACTCCGAACCATCGGGAAGTCGAGGGGTTGTGTCGGTGCCGTTGCTGCTCGCCGGAGTCTGGACCCGGATCACGTCGCTGCTGCCCGCCCGTGGCGACCTCGACCAGATGCGGCGCGATCCGCGCCGCGACCTGCTCGCCGGACTGACCGTCGCGGTCGTCGCGCTGCCGCTCGCCCTCGGATTCGGCGTCTCCTCCGGGCTCGGCGCGGAGGCGGGACTGGCCACCGCGGTGATCGCCGGTGCGCTGGCCGCCGTGTTCGGCGGCTCCAACCTCCAGGTCTCGGGCCCGACCGGGGCGATGACCGTGGTGCTCGTCCCCATCGTCGCCGACCACGGCGCGTCGGGCGTGCTCACGGTCGGACTGATGGCGGGCGTGATCCTGGTCGTGCTGGCGCTGCTGCGGGCCGGGGGCAGCATGCGGTACGTGCCCGCACCCGTGGTGGAGGGCTTCACACTCGGCATCGCGTGCGTGATCGCACTGCAGCAGATCCCCAACGCCCTCGGCGTCCCCATACCCGAGGGCGACCGGGTGCTGGTGGTGGCCTGGCGGGCGTTCGAGGAGTTCGCGCGCACGCCCGACTGGACCGCCGTCGCCCTGGCCCTCTCGGTGGCCGCCGTGATGCTGATCGGGGCGCGCCTGCGGCCGACCGTCCCGTTCTCCATCCTGGCCGTGATCGCGGCCACGCTCGTGGTCCAGGTCGCGGGACTGGACGGGGTACGCCCCATCGGCGACCTGCCCTCCGGCCTGCCCACCCCCTCGCTCGCCTTCCTCGACACCGGCGCACTGGCCGGACTGATCGCACCCGCCGTGGCCGTGGCGGCGCTGGCCGCCCTGGAGTCACTGCTGTCCGCCTCCGTGGCCGACGGCATGACCGTCAACCAACGGCACGACCCGGACCGCGAACTCTTCGGCCAGGGCCTGGCGAACATCGCCTCGCCGCTCTTCGGCGGCGTCCCCGCGACCGGCGCGATCGCCCGCACCGCGGTCAACGTCCGCACCGGAGCCACTTCGCGACTGGCCGCCCTCGCGCACGCTGCGGTCCTCGCCGTGATCGTCTTCGCGGCCGCCCCGCTGGTGTCGAAGATCCCGCTCGCCGCGCTGGCGGGCGTCCTCCTGGCCACCGCCGTCCGCATGATCGAGGTCGGTTCGCTGCGCGCGATGGCCCGCGCCACCCGCTCCGACGGGCTGGTCCTCGTCCTCACGGCCGTCGCCACCCTCGCCCTCGACCTCGTCCTCGCCGTGATCATCGGGCTGGCCGTCGCGGGCCTCCTCGCGCTGAGTGCCGTCGCCCGGCAGGCGCGCCTCGCCCCGCTCCCGCTCGACCGGGGCGACCACACGGAGGCGGAACGCGAACTGCTGGCCGAGCACATCGTCGCCTACCGCGTCGACGGCCCGCTGTTCTTCGCCGCCGCCCACCGCTTCCTGCTGGAACTGACCGAACTCGCCGACGTGCGGGTGGTCATCCTGCGCCTCTCCCACGTGAGCGTCATCGACGCCACCGGCGCCCTGGTGCTCAAGGACGCGGTGGCGAAACTGCGGCGCCGCGGCATCGTCGTCATGATCTCGGGCGTCCGGCCCGAGCACCGCAAGGTCCTCGAATCCGTCGGCACGCTGGAGTCGCTGCGGAGCGAGGGCCGGGAGTACGCCACGACGCCGGAGGCGATCCGGGCGGCCCGCGACCACCTGGAACTCGCCGGCGTCCTGCCCGCGCCCAGGGCCCCGCAGTCGGCCGCCGCGCCCACCGGGCCGCCGAACAGGCCCTGACCGACCGGGGAACCGGCCGGCAGAGCCACCGGAACACGGGGATGTACGGAGTTGCTAATGTCGGAAAGCTCAGAGAACGGCGAGGTCGGGTGCCGACGACGCACAGGTGGGGCGAGGGACCTCGGACCGGACGACGGGGCCGGGGCGGCGCGCCGGAAACCGGGAACCGGAGAGGGGACGGCACGATGACCATGCCGCTGTACCAGCTGAAGGCCGAGTTCTTCAAGACCCTGGGCCATCCCGCCCGCATCCGGGTCCTGGAACTCCTCAGCGAGCGCGAGCACGCCGTCTCGGAGATGCTGCCCCAGGTGGGTATCGAACCGGCCCACCTCTCCCAGCAACTGGCGGTACTGCGCCGGGCGAACCTCGTGGTCAGCCGCAAGGAGGGCTCGACCGTGTACTACTCGCTGACCAACCCGCACGTGGCGGAGCTGCTCCGGGTGGCCCGCACCATCCTGTCCGGAGTGCTGGCCGGCCAGGCCGAACTCCTCGCCGACCTCAGGAGCGAGTCGAAACCGCTTCCGTAGCCCCGGCTTCCCGGCCCTCGCGGCGGCCGTGCAGGAAGAGCTGGGGCTCCGGCACGGCGTCGGGGTGGGCCGGGACGAACAGCACGCTCTCCTGCGACAGCACCGTCAGCCCCGCCTCGCGCACCAGCGCGGTCACGGCCTGGGCGGTGAAGCTGGTGACCCGCACGCCCTGCCCCATGAAGACACCGTCGAGGCCCTCGACGTCCAGGGGCACGGTGGCCAGCGCGAACAGCCCGCCGGGACGCAGAGCCAGGGCCAGCCGCCGCACCAGCTCCGTCTGCTCCGCACGGGACATCTGGAGCAGGGCGAAGTACACGCAGACGGCATCGAGGGAACCGTCCTCGAGCGGCAGCTCGCGGACGTCACCGCAGCGGAACTCGGCCCCGGGCACCTGCAGGGACGCGATCTCCACCATCACCGGCGACACGTCGACCCCCAGCACCCGGTGACCGGCCGCGGCGAGCGCGGCGGCCGTGGGCCGGCCCGTCCCGCTGCCCACGTCCAGCACCCGGCTGCCGGGCGTGAGCCGTTCGAGCAGCCACGCCAGCGAGCTCCGGTGCGCCTCGGAGGCGGCGAACGCCCTCTCGTAGTCGCTGCCCAGCGCGTCGAACACCGCCGCCGCCGGTGACCTGCGATCCCCTTCGGCCAAGACGCACCCCGCCTCCGCGTGTCGATGCCGGGCATCGTGCCACCCCCGAGCCGCCCCCACAACCGTTCCCGCTGCTCCTTCCGGCGCTTCTCCCGCCCCCGGACCGGCTTGCGAAGGCTCCGGCCGGCACGGCAGGGTCGGGGTGTGCCGACTCTGCTGATCATCCATCACACGCCCTCGCCCAACTGCCAGACGATGTTCGAAGCGGTCCTGTCCGGGGCCGGCGCCCCGGAGATCGAGGGCGTCCGGGTCGTCCGGCGGGCGGCGCTCTCCGCCACGGCCGGCGACGTCCTGGACGCCGACGGCTATCTGCTCGGCACCCCGGCGAACCTCGGCTACATGTCGGGGGCGCTCAAGCACTTCTTCGACCAGGTCTACTACCCGTGCCTCGACACCACCCGGGGCCGGCCGTTCGGCTACTACGTACACGGCGGCAACGACGTCACCGGGGCGGTGCGGGGCATCGAGTCCATCACCAAGGGCCTCGGCTGGCGGCGTGCCGCGGACGCGGTGACCGTCACCGGCGAACCCGACAAGGCCGCCGTCGAGAGGTGCTGGGAACTGGGCGCCACGCTCGCCGCCGGACTGATGGAGTGACCGGCTGATGGAGTGACGGACTGGTTCGTTCGGGCTTCAGGGGCGGAATCAGTCCGCTCCCTCCACCCGGCGCCGGGCCTGCTCGTCCCAGGCGCGGGTGTCCCGAGGCCGGGTGTACGGCTCGGCGTCCGGCGGATGACCACCGGCGATGGCCCGCTGCCGGGCGATCTCCGCGTCGACCTCCAGACCCAGCAGGATCGCCAGATTGGTGATCCACAGCCAGACCAGGAAGACGATGACACCGGCCATCGTGCCGTACGTCTTGTTGTACGAGGCGAAGTTGGCGACGTAGAACGCGAACCCGCCGGAGGCGGCCAGCCAGATCAGCAGGGCCAGGAAGCTGCCGGGGGTGATCCACCTGAACCCCCTGATCTTGGCGTTCGGGGCGGCCCAGTACAGCAGCGCGATCATGATCGTCACCAGGACGACCAGCACCGGCCACTTGGCGATCGACCACACCGTCAGGGCGGCGTCCCCGATGCCCAGGGTGCCGCCCACCTGCCGGGCCAGACCACCGGTGAAGACGACGATGAGCGCACTGACCACGGCCAGCACCATCAGCACGACCGTCATCCCGAGCCGCACCGGCAGCACCTTCCACACCGGACGTCCCTCGGGTATGTCGTAGACCGCGTTGGCCGAGCGGATGAACGCCGCCACATAGCCCGACGCCGACCACAGGGCGAGCACGAGACCGACGATCGCCATGACCGAACCGGTACCCGCGTTGCCCTGGAGCTGGTCGACGGCCCGGGTGATGATGTCGCGGGCCGCCCCGGGGGCGAGTTGCTGGACGTTCTCCATCACCTTGTCCGTGGTCGAGCGGCCCGTGATGCCCAGCAGCGAGACCAGCACCAGCAGTGCCGGGAACAGCGCCAGCACGCCGTAGTACGTGAGCGCGGCGGCCCGGTCGGTCAGCTCGTCGTCCTTGAACTCGCGCAGCGCGCCCTTCAGCGCGGCACCCCAGGCCCCCTTCGGGAGCTTGGCCGGTGTGTCCGGTGCCGACCGCTCCACCTGGTCACTCGGTCCTCGCTCCGCCGGTTCCCGGTCCGGAAGCTCCGGATCCGGGCTCGGGTGCTTCGGGTCCGGGCCTGGGTGCTTCGGGTCCGGAGCGTCACCGACGGACCGCTTGTGACGTCCCGGGACATTCAGTTTCATGACCTCCGGGTAACCACGGAACGGGAGATCACTCCGCGCACGAGCGGCCGCGGGAACGGAACAAGGTTGTGGGAGCGCTCCCAGAGCGTGCAGGATGCCGGGCATGGTCTCCTCTCCCGTGATTCGTCCGTACCGCCGCGAGGACCGGCCGGCCCTCGACGACATCTGCGTCCGCACCGCGCACAACGGTCAGGACGCCCGCCCCCACTACCGTGACCCCGGCATCCTCCCGGCGGTCTTCGCCGCCCCCTACGTCCACCTGGAGCCGGAACTCGTCTTCGTCCTGGACGACGGGAAGGGGCGCGCGGTCGGTTACGTCCTCGGCGCCGCCGACACGCCCCGCTTCGCGCGGGACTTCCGTGCCGCGTGGCTGCCGCTGGTCGCCGATCGGTACCCCGAGCCGGACGGGCTGCCCGGGAACCCGGACGAGGAGATGGCCTGGCTCCTGCACCACCCCGAGCGGATGACCGTCCCCGAACTGGCGGCCTACCCCGCCCACCTGCACATCGACCTGCTGCCCCGGTGGCAGGGGTGCGGGTACGGCCGGGAGCTGATGCGGACGTTCCTCGAGGCGCTGCACGACCGCGGGGTGCCCGCGGTCCACCTGGTGATGGCGAAGGCCAACGGCTCCGCCAGGGCCTTCTACGACCGGATGGGCTTCCACGAGATCGAGGTGCTCCTCGACGCTTCCGTCACCTGCCTCGGGCGCTCGACGCGGGACCACGACCGGCTCTGAGGGCACCGTGCGCCGGGCAGCCGGCGGACGAGAACTTCCTTGGTCCCGTGGCTGCTTCAGCCGTCCGGTCTCCCAACTCCACGTCGTACAGGCCGAGTCGGGCGGAAACCGCAGGGGTGCCCGGGCGCCCCTGCGGTTCCCGGGAGTTCATGAGAATTCCCGAAGAAACAGTGAGGCACTTGAACACACCGCGACGCACCTACGTATGGGGCGTGGGAATCCCATGCCCACCCCGCGACAGAAGCGTAGGAGTACCGCCTTGGCACGCAACACACGCAGACGCCCACGAGGTCCACAGCGCGCGACCTTCGCCGCGGTCGCGCTGATCCTGGGCGGAGGGGGGTTGATGGCGGCCAATGTCTACGCTTCCGCCACGGAGGACGACGCCGTGGGCGGGGCCGGTCAGGCGCGTGTCCTCGGCGGCACCACCATCGACTGCCCCGACGTGGCGACCGAGCTGACCACGGTCCCCGAGAAGGCGCGGCCGGACGTCGACAAGGAACTGGCCGCGCTGGACGAGCAGATCGCCCAGGCCTACCAACGTCTGGGGGAGTCCGCGCAGGCCATTCAGCAGGACCCCGGCGTCGCCGACGACAAGGTCATCGACCCGCTCGAGAAGGAGCGCTCCGCGACTCTCGGACGCATCGCGGCCGCCATGGAGGAGGAGGGCGAGCGCCCCGAGGGCCTCGGTGAACTCGCCGGCTGCTCCGTCCGTGACTCCGGGAACGCGTCCGCCCAGCAGGGAGAGGGCCAGGACGGGAACGCCCAGGAGGGCGACCAGGACGAAGGGGGCGGCGAAGGCCAGGACCAGGGCGGAGGAAACGGCGGACAGGCGGGCAACGGGCCCGTCGCCGCGGACTTCGTGGACATCACGAGCGTCCAGCCCAACGTGGTCAAGCCCGACCTGACGGCGGACGCCTCGAAGGGCACCTTCGTCAGCAGTTGCGGAGTCAACGAGAACGGTCTGTTCAACTCGGACAACGTGATCGCGGCCCCCGGTGTCGCCAACGGCGCGCACCACTTCCACGACTACATCGGCAACCAGGCCACCAACGCCTTCTCCACCGACGACCAGCTGGCGGCGGCCGACACCAGCTGTGAGGACCAGGGCGACAAGTCGTCGTACTACTGGCCCGTGCTGCGGCTGCAGAACGGCACCGAGGAGCGGGACGCCAACTCCCCCGGCGGCGGCATCGAGGGCAACGTCGGTGAGATCGTGACCCCCAAGGAGGTCACGCTGACGTTCGTGGGCAACCCGCGGGGCGAGGTCACGGCCATGCCGCGGCTGCTGCGCATCATCACCGGTGACGCCAAGTCGTTCGTCAACGGCCCCGCCAACGCCAACGCGTCCTGGAGCTGCACCGGCTTCGAGGACCGGCAGCTCGAGGACAAGTACCCGCTGTGCCCGCAGGGCAGTGACGTGGTGCGCACCTTCGACTTCCAGAGCTGCTGGGACGGCCGCAACACCGACAGCGCCAACCACCGTACGCACATGGCGTTCATGGACGCCCAGGGCAACTGCCCGTCCGGCTTCACGCCCGTGCCGCAGCTGGTCCAGCGCATCGTCTACGACGTCGACGCGCCGAGCCTGAACGACGGCGGCGCGACGACCCCGCTGTTCGCCGTGGACTCCTTCCCGGAGCAGCTGCACAAGCCGGGCACCGACCACGGCGACTTCATCAACGTCTTCGACGAGGACCTGATGGAGGAGATGGTCGACTGCATCAACAGCGGCCGCACCTGCGGCGTCGGCGCCGGCGACGGCGGTGGCCGGCCGGGTGAGGACCCGTCGGAGGAGCCCACCGAGGCTCCCGGCAACGGCAACGGCAACGGCAACGGCAACGGCGGCAACGACAACGGCGCCGAGCAGCCCGGTGACGGCGCCGCCCAGCCGGGCGACAAGGGCGACAAGGGCGGTAAGGGCGACGAGGGCGGTAAGGGCGACAAGCCCGGCGCCGGTGACGGCGGTCAGGAGAACCCCTCGGAGCCCCCGGCCGACGCCCCGGCCACCGAGGAGCCCGCGGGTGACGACGCCACCACCCCGCCCGGCGACAAGCAGCCCGAGGTCCGGGCCTCGACCGCTCCCAAGGGCGACGGCGCCGGCCAGGAGACGCCGGGCATCGGCACGGCGACCGACGACGGCGGCCGGCAGACCGCGGCGGCCGACGCCACCGAGCCGCAGACCGTGAGCGGCGGTCTGGCCGAGACGGGTGCCCAGCTCTGGCCGGCGGCCGCGGGCGCGGTCCTGGTCATCGCCGGCTTCGTGATGCTGCGCCGAGTGCGCCGCACCTGACCCGGGCGTCCCGCGCGGCGAGGCGCGGGTGGGCATGACGGCGGCAGGCTCCCGCGGGGGCCTGCCGCCGTCGCGTAGGTCCCGTCATCCGGGCCTCCGGGAAGGCGCCGGCGCGCCCTCGCCCTCCGTGTCGATGCGGGGCAGGACCCGATCCAGCCACCGCTGTGTCCACCAGGCGTGCCGGCCGAGCAGGATCATGACGGCGGGCACCATCAGCAGGCGTACGACGGTGGCGTCGATGAGGACGCTGACGGCGAGGCCCAGACCCGGCATCTTGACCACGATGTTCTCGCTGATGATGAACGCCGCGAACACGCTCACCATGATCAGCGCGGCGCAGGTGACGACCCGCGCCGTGATCTCCAGGGCGTGGGCGACCGCGTCCTCGGCGTCACCAGGGCCACCAGCCAGGCCACGAGGACGATCACGAAGTGCCGCGCGCACCACTCGCCCAGCCGCCGCAGCATTCCCGCCCCGTGCCCGCCCCGCGCTTCGTCTCCGCCGTGCTTCGCAGGCATGGGCGTGGTCTCCTCTGCCCGGCTCTCCGGCCCGTCCTGTGCCGAGGCCGAGCCGGTCCTGGCCTCTCCCCATTACATGGGGAGAGGATCACCCCGGCATCTCGGACCGCGCGGTACGGGCCGCCAGGACATGCCCGCGGGGCGGGTCGGGCGTACCGTCCGGGTAGGGAACGTGTACCTCCCTGAGGGGAACAGCGGGCGCCCGCGCGCCCTCGCTGACGGGCGGGCAGCCTTCCTGCCGCCGGAGCGGAGGCCGTGATGTCCGGGATGAACGAGCCTCTCCTGGGCGCCGCGTCGCTGGACGAGGCGCTGGGCGCGGGTCTGGCCGCCACGGTGCGGCGCACCGGGGCCTCGGCCGGGGCCCTCTACCTGCTGGACGCGGTGGCCGGGGTGCTGCGCCTGGGGTGGCTGAGCGGGATCCCGGAGGATTTCAGCACCCCGTGGCAGCGGCTCTCCCCGATCTCACAGACTCCCGTCACCGACGCGGTCCGGGAGGACCGGTTGGTCTGGATCGGCGGTCAGGACGAGATGGTGCGCAGATACCCCCGGATCGCCGCGGTCCTGCCGTACCCGTTCGCGATGGCCGCGATGCCCCTGACCGGGGCCCGCCGCTGCTGGGGCGCCATCGGCCTGATGTGGCCCGCCGACCACCCGCAGCACGTCACGGACCGCGAACGGCACAACATCACGGCCAGCGCGCGTCACCTCGCACGTCTCCTGGAGGACAGCTCCCGGCCGCCCACCCTCCACGACCGGCCGCAGATCGTCACCCCGGGCGCCGTGGCCGGCCCGGCGCAGACCGAGCCGGCCGCCCGCGACTATCTGGAGCGGCTGCCCGAAGGAGCGGTGTCCCTCGATCTGGAGGGCCGGATCACCTTCCTCACCACCGACGCCGCCCGCCTGCTCGGCCGTCGTACGGAACAGCTCCTCGGCACCAGGCCCTGGCAGTCCCTGCCCTGGCTGGACGACCCGGTCTACGAGGACCACTACCGCACTGCGGTGGTCAGCCGGGTACCCGTGACCTATGCCGCCTGCCGCCCCCCGGACCAGTGGCTGACCTTCGAACTCCATCCGGGCAGCAGTGGCATCAGCGTCCGTGTCACCCCCCGGAAGGAGTACACCGCGGTCCTGCCGCTGCCCGCGGACCTGCCGCGCCCCGAGCCGGCCCCCATGGGACGCCTGCACCAGCTGGTCCATCTGGCCGCCGCGCTCACCGAGACGGTGACCGTGCGGGACCTCGTGGACCTGATCGCCCACCAGATACTGCCCGCCTTCGGGGCCCAGGGCCTGATGCTCACCTCGGCCGAGGCCGGCCGGCTGCGGATCGTCGGCCACCACGGCTACCCCGGCGACGTCGTGGAACGGCTCGACGCCCTGGACCTGGACACGGAACTCACCCCCGCGGGCGATGTCCTGGCCGGCGGCACGGCCGCCTTCTTCGGCAGCCGGGACGAGATCGCCGCCGGGTATCCCGGCGCCGTCCACCTCAGCGACAAGACGGCCTGGGCCTTCCTCCCGCTGACCATCTCGGGACGACCGGTGGGCTGCTGCGTCCTGTCCTACGACCGGCCGCACACCTTCACCGCCGACGAACGGGCCGTCCTGACCTCCCTGGCCGGCCTGATAGCCCAGGCCCTCGACCGCGCCCGCCTCTACGACACCCAGCACCACCTCGTCGCCGCCCTGCAGCGGACCCTGCTGCCACGCGCCCTGCCCACCGTGCCCGGCCTCGACGTCGCCGTCCGCTACCTGCCCGCCGGGCCCGGCCTCGACGTCGGCGGCGACTTCTACGACGTACTGCCCCTCGACGACGCCACCGTGGCCGCCGTCATCGGGGACGTGGAGGGCCACGGCGTCACCGCGGCGGCCCTCATGGGCCAGGTCCGTCTCGCCGTCCACGCGCACGCCGCAGCCGGCGCGGCCCCGGACAAGATCCTGGCCCGGACCAACCGGCTGCTCGCGGACCTGGACTCCGAGCTGCTCGTCTCCTGCCTCTACGCCCACATCGACCTGGCACGCCACGAAGTGACCCTGACCAACGCCGGCCACGTCCCGCCGATGCTGCGCCGTGCCCCCGGACGGGCCGACGCGGTGCACCTCGAACCCGGACCGCTGCTCGGCATCGGCACCGGCGGCCACTATCCGGTCACCACCGTCGGCTTTCCCCCGGGCGCCGTCCTCGCCCTCTACACCGACGGCCTGGTGGAGGCCCCCGGCACCGACGCCACCCAGGCCACCGAGCGGCTCGCCGAACGTCTGGCGGCGGGCGCCGACCTGGACCTGCACCGGCTCATCGAGCGCCTCCTGCACCCCACGGAGCGCACCGGCCAGTCCGCCGACGACATCACCGTCCTCCTCCTGCGGGCCACGGAACAGGGCGAGGGCGTCCCCGGTGCAACCTTCGGCGCGACCCGCTCGTCTCACCCGATATCAGCAGGAGGCGACCCTTGGGGGCGAAAATGACGAAAACAAGAGCAATGTGGATGACGCTGGCGCTCGTGGGCGGCATGCTGGGGGCGGCGGCGGTCCCCGCCCAGGCCGTTTCCCCGCAGGCCGCGACGTCCCGGTCCGCGGCGTGCCCCACCGGCTGGGGCAGCCTGGTGAAAACCGCTCCCGCGGCCACGACGACATCGGTCCGGGACGTCAGGACCGGACACCACACCTGCTACGACCGGATGGTCGTCGACCTGCCGGGAGCGGGCGGCAGCGGCATCGGGTACACGGTCCGGTACGTCGACCGGCTGTACCAGGACGGCTCCGGCCGGCCCGTCCCCGTCGCCGGCGGCGCCGTCCTGGAAGTGCGGGTGGCCGCTCCGCCGTACGACCCCGAGACCGGCAGGCCCACCTACCCCGCGCGCGCCGGACAGCCTCTGCCGGGAGTGGACCTGACCGGGTACCGCACCTTCAGGGACGCGCGGTTCGCAGCCGGCTTCGAGGGCGACACCCAGATCGGGCTCGGGGTGCGCACCCGGTTGCCGTTCAGGGTGCTGCAGCTCCCGGACCGCCTGGTGATCGACGTCGCCCACGGCTGGACGGACGCGGGCTGAACGCGATTGTCAGTGGCGGATGCCACCCTGCCGGTATGGACGAGCTGGAGTTCATGCGCGGCAGGGTCTACGGAGCGGACCACGACGATCCGGGGCCGCGCGACGGGCGGTCGTACGCGGAGCTGGCGGGAGGACCGCTGGACGGTCTCCTGCTGGACATCACGGACCGTTCCGAGGGGGAGCTGCGGGGCGGTGTCGGGCTGCCCACCGAGATAGGCCGCTACGGCGCGGGCGGCCGCGCCCTGTACGTGCCCCGCGGCAGGGGCGGGCGTGTGTTCGACTGGAAGGGCGATGTTCCCTGAACACGTGCCCGCGCCGGCCGGCGCGGGCACGAGGAGGCGGGAGTGAGCCATGGGACTCCTTTCGGACGGTGGCCGGGCGGTGCGCGGCCGGATCGGTGAGGCGATCTTCTCCCGGGTGGCGGGACCGGACGGCCGGGACAACCGTGCCCGTATCCACGGCACGCCCGGACCGCGCTGGTTCGGTCCCGAACGGCCCGTCAGACAGGTGCACGGGGACGCCTCGATGTTCATCGGCGGGCTGTCGGCCCTGCTCCTCCAGTCGCTCCATCCGCTGGCCATGGCCGCCGTCGCCGGGCACTCCGGATTCCGCGGGGACCCGTGGGGCCGCCTGCAGCGGACCAGCACCTTCCTCGCCATGACCACCTACGGCCCGGCCGACGGCGCCCAGCAGGCCGTCGACCGGGTACGGGCCGTGCACGAGACGGTGCGCGGCACGACCGCCGACGGCCACGAGTACCACGCCGCCGACCCCCGCCTGCTGTGCTGGGTGCACATCGCGGAGGTCGACATGTTCCTCCGCGCCCACCAGCGCTACGGCGCCCGTCCGCTGGACGACGAGGGCTGCGACGGCTACGTGGCGGACATGGCGCGCATCGCCACCGCGCTCGGCGTGCCCGACCCGCCGGGGAGCCGGGCCGAACTCGCCGACCGGATGGCGGACTACCGCGGGGAGCTGCGCTCGACCCCCGAGGCACGCGGCGCGGCGCGTTTCCTGCTGTTCCACCCGCCCGTTCCGGTCCTCGCCCGGTTGCCCTACGGCGCCCTCGCCGCCGGCGCCGTGTCCCTGCTGCCGAACTGGGCGTCCCGCGCGCTGTGGCTGCCCCGGGCGGCATCCGCCGAGGGCGTGCTCGTCCGCCCGTTCGGCACCGCCGTCACGGCGGGCATCCGCTGGGCGCTGGCTCCGCCCCCCGGCCCGGTCGGACAGCGTGCTCGTCCGCCCCGGCCGGGGCAGGGCGTCGCCGGTTGACACCTTTGATTCGGGGCACTCAGTGCTGGCTGGCGCCGTTCGGACACGGGAGGTCGAAGTGGCGGTTCGTCATCGTCTGATCAGTACGAGTCCGCAGACGGTCTGGGACGTCCTCGCCGACGGCCGTCGCTACGCACAGTGGGTGGTGGGGACCTCGGCCTCGGAGCCGGTCCGGGGCCAGTGGCCCCGGCTCGGCGCGGCGATCCGCTACGAGGTGCGGCTGGGGCCCCTCCGCCTGTCCAACGAGACGGTCGTCCGACGCTGTGAGCAGGGCGAGGCACTGGAACTCGAAGCCAACGCGGGTCCCCTCGGCACGGCGCGCATCGCCATCGAGCTGCGGCCGTGGGGAGACCAGTGCCTGGTGCTCGTGGACGAGCATCCACTGCGCGGAGTCGGCGGCCGCCTGCACAACGCGGCCGTGGAAGCCCTGTTCCAGGTCCGCCACCGCGCCATGCTCGCCAGGCTGGCGAAGCTCTGCGAGGCCGAGGCCGCCGAGGAGGAACGTCGCCGCCCCCTCGGTCAGGTCGTGTCGCCGAAACCCGGCCCGGGAGGAGCTCGTGCCTGACGCCGTGGTGATCGGGGCAGGCCCCAACGGACTCGTGGCGGCGAACCTCCTGGCCGACGCGGGCTGGAGTGTGGAAGTGCTGGAGGAGCAGCCGGAACCCGGCGGCGCGGTACGGCACGACCGGGGCGTCGACCCGGACTTCGTCAGCGACCTCTGCAGCTCCTTCTATCCGCTCGCCGCCGCCTCCCCGGTGCTCGGCGGGCTCCGCCTGGAGGACCACGGACTGCGCTGGAGCCATGCCCCGCACGTCCTGGCCCACCCGCTGAGCGACGGCAGGTGTGCGGTGCTCGACCGCAGGGTCGATGTCACCGCCGACTCCCTGGATGCCTTCGCGCCGGGCGACGGAGCCGCCTGGCGACGGCTGCACGACGTGTGGCAGGACCTTCGCCCCGACCTCCTGAACTCCCTGTTCACCCCGTTCCCCCCGGTCCGCTCCGCCGCCCGGCTCGCCGTCCGGCTGCGCGGCGCGGGCGGCCTGCGGATGGCCCGCACCCTGGTACTGCCCGTCCGCCGCCTGGGGGAGGAGGAGTTCCGGGGCGAGGGCGGCGGGCTGCTGCTGGCCGGCAACGCGCTCCACGCCGACCTGGCACCGGAGGCCGCGGGCAGCGGGGGCTTCGGCTGGCTGATGTCGATGCTCGGACAGACCTACGGCTTCCCCGTGCCGTCCGGCGGCTCCGGCGCCCTCATCGAGGCACTCTCCCGCCGGCTGGCCGCACGCGGTGGCCTGCTGCACTGCGGCCGGCGGGTCGACCGCATCGTCGTGCGCGAGGGCCGGGCGGTGGGGGTGCGCACCGCGGACGGCGAGACGATCGGCGCCGGGCGGGCCGTCCTCGCGGACGTGTCCGTACCGGCCCTGTACGGCGAACTCGTCGACGCCGTGCACCTTCCCGCCCAGCTGGTGGCCGATCTGCGGCGCTTCCAGTGGGACTTCGCCACCTTCAAGGTGGACTGGGCACTCGACGGCCCGGTGCCCTGGCAGGCCGAGCAGGCCGCGGGCGCCGGCACCGTCCACCTCTCGGACGGCGTCGACGAACTGACCCGGTTCGCGGCCCAGCTCGCCATGGGCCGGGTCCCCGACCGCCCCTTCTGCCTGTTCGGGCAGATGACGACCTCCGACCCCACCCGCTCCCCCCGGGGCACCGAGTCCGCGTGGGCCTACACCCACGTGCCCCACACCGTCGCCGGCGACGCGGGCGACGAGGGACTCACCGGTACCTGGGACACCGGGGAGCAGGAGGTCATGGCCGACCGCGTCGAGCGCCAGGTCGAACGGTTCGCACCCGGGTTCCGCTCCCGGATCCGGGCCCGGCGCGTGCTCGCCCCGCCGACACTCCAGTCCCTCGACCGGAACCTTCACGGCGGCGCCATCAACGGCGGCACCACGGCCATGCACCAGCAGCTCTTCTTCCGCCCGACACCCGGCACCGGACGACCGGAGACCCCCGTGAAGGGGCTGTACCTGGCGTCCGCGGGAGCACATCCGGGCGGCGGCGTCCACGGCGCGCCGGGCGCCAACGCTGCCCGCGTGGCCCTGCGCCGGCACCTGACGCCGGATCTGGCACGGGTGCAACGCCTGCTGGCCCGCCGGGACCGCACCGGCCGCAGACAACCCGGCCCGGGCGCCCGGGCCGACGGCGGATGACCGGAACACCGACGACCACAGGCGGAGGCGAGACGATGACCAGCCACGACGGTCCCGACCGCGCCCACCGGCGCCCCGAAGGCGTCAGCCGCGCCACCGTGGAAGCCCTGGGGTTGCTGTCGAAGGCACTGGAGACCACCGAGCGTGCCCGGGGCCACCTCTACAGCTTCCACCAGCTCACCGGCACCGCCGACCTCGAACTGGACCGGGCGGTCGAACTCCTTCGCGAGGCCGGGCACCCGGAATGGGCCGAGGCGGTGCGCACCCAGGTCCTGGGCCGGAACGTGATTCCCGGCCACTGGACGTTCCAGATCGTCGAGGCCTACGACCACACGTACTACGAGCCGTTCAAGGAGTTCGAACGCGCCGCCGTCGAGGAACTCGCCGAGGGACACGACCACCTCTACGAGGCGGAGATGAAGGAAGCCCGTCGTACCGTCGGCCACCCCGACCACACCGCCCGTCCCGGCACCACCCCGCAGCCCGGGGCACGGGCGCAGGAGCACAACCGCGCGGACCGCGCCCGGGAGTCCCGGAGGGAGGGGCCATGAAAGCCAACCCGCTCCACAGCCGTACCGTCGTGGTGACCGGCGCCGCGCGGGGAGTCGGAGCGGCCCTGGCCCGCGACCTGTCCCGGCGGGGGGCCCGGCTCGCCCTGCTCGGCCACGAGAAGGCGGCGCTGACGGCGGTGGCGGCCGGCCTGCCCACGGCGACACTGGTCTGCGAGGTCGACATCACCGACGAGGCCGCCCTCGGCGACGCCGCCGCACTGGTGCGGACGCGCCTCGGCACACCCTCCGCCGTCGTGGCGAACGCGGGTGTCGCGGAAGGCGGCCCGTTCGCCACCTCGGACCCCGCCGACTGGCGCCGGGTCATCGACGTCAACCTGACGGGAAGTGCGGCGACGGCCCGTGCCTTCCTGCCCGATCTGCTGGCGACGCGGGGCTACTACCAGCAGGTCGCCTCGCTCGCCTCGATCGGCGCCGCCCCCATGATGAGCGCCTACTGCGCCTCCAAGTCCGGGGTGGAGGCCTTCGCCCACGCGCTGCGGGCCGAAGTGGCGCACCACGGCGTGGCCGTGGGCATCGCATACCTGAACTGGACCGACACCGACATGATCCGCGACGCCGACCGCCACCCCGTGCTGCGGGAACTACGCGCCCGGATGCCGCCGCCCGCCCGGCGCGTGTACCCGGTGGACCAGGTCGCCGCCCGGCTGGCGACGGCGGTGGAACAGCGCAGTACGGCCGTGTACGTGCCCCGCTGGCTGCGCCTGGCCCAGGCGACACGTGCCGCGCTGCCGCCGGTGGTCCTGCGGGTCGCCCGCCGCGAGCTGGCCCGCCTGGAGGCGGAGGACCCGATGCGGCACACGGGTCTGCTGGGCGCCGGCGGGGAGGCCGACCGGACGGCCGCCCGGAAGAACGGGTGACTCCCGGACCGGCCGTGACGCCGGCCTCAGGACGCGGGCGTGGCCTCCCGCACGGCGCGGTGGACGGCCCGCGCCAACCGGGCGCCCCACCGGGAGCGGGGCCCGGCGAAGGCCTGCGGCACCTCACCGGGGCGGGGGACGCGGGCGGCGACGCACACCGCGTCGGTGGGGGTCCCGGAGCAGTCGTGACCCGCCTCCAGAAGGGCCTGCACCTTCGCCTCCGTGGCCGTGGCCACCGCGTTGACCAGAGCGGCGTCGCTGAGCGGCACCGGCACGGCGACGACGATGTTGATCGTGCCCGGAGCGGCCGTGCGGTCTGCGGCATCCGCGCCGTCCGCACCCGCCGCCGGAGCGGCGGCCCAGCCGCGCACCTCGATGCCCGACGTGACGACCGCCTCCGCGCCGCCGTCGTGCGCGTGGGCGTACGCCGAGACATCCGCGGCCGTCATCAGTCCCACCCCCGGACCGCGCGCACCCGCCCCGGAGGCGAGGGCGGCGAGGTGCCGGTCGGGGTCGGTACGCCGATAGCCGTGGGCGACCTGGGCGTTGAGGACCCAGGCCCGCTCACCGATGCCTCCGCCCAGGACCGCGCTGCTGATCATCCGCAGGCCCGGCCCCGGAATCCACAGCAGGGAGTGCAGCCGTTCGCCGTCCTCGACCCGGGTCAGGCAGCGCGGGCGCAGCAGTCCGACGGGGGTGCGGGGCGGCGGCAGGACGGCGGTCACCGGGCGGAGCTCCTTGCGGGATCGGGGTCGGCCGATCGTATGCCGGACCGGCCGACCCGGCACGCACGGGCCCCGCTCGGCCCTCCGCCGCCGTCCCTGCCCCCACCGGCCGGGCACCGCCGCGGGCGCGTGCCGACGGGCGGGGGACACGGTCAACGGCGACGGCCGCGGAGCTTGCCCAACAGGTGCTGCGCCTGGGCGCGGCGCCGGGGATCGGCCGCGGCACGCCGTACCTGCTCGGTCGCGCGCTGCCCCTGAGGGCTCCTGGCGAACCGCTTGATGCGCTCCACGATGCCGGCCATGAGAGCTCCTTTCCACGGGCCTGCGCCCTTGACGTCCTCGGCGTTCCTGCTCTCCTCGCCTACCCCCCGGAAGGCGGAATCAGCCCTGCGGAGGCCCGTACGGGCTCACGTCTGCCTCAGCGGCTCGTACACCTCGGGGGCCAGCCCGAAGGTCCAGGCCACCCCCTCCCGGGCGGTCCGCGTCGCCGGCGGCACCCGGAGCCAGTACGTGCGGTGGGTACCGTCGGGCTCCGGAGTGGAGTTGACGACCTCCACCATCACGACCGCCTCGTCGCCGACGAGTTCGACCCGCCAGAGCGTGCCCGTCTCGTCCCGGTGCACGGGCTCGGCCCCGGAGTCGCTCAGATAGCGGTCGTAGCCGTAGTACTCGAGCATCACCCGGCGCAGTTCGGCGTTCTCCTCGGCCCGGATCCGCTCCGGCGTGAGGGTGCGCAGCTCCTCCAGGAAGGCACGCGGCACCGGCATGCCGCGCCAGGCGCACAGGGCGAAGCCGTCGGGGAACTCCAGCGCCGGGCCGTCGCCGTGGTCCAGCCGGCCCGCCTCGTCACGGTGCAGGGCGACCGGACGCTCGCACACCACCGCCACCTTCTCGAACGGCCACCACCAGCCGGCGCTGCGGCACACCCGGGCCAGTCCGTCGAGCGGGGACCCGGCGCCGTCCAGGGCGGCCAGCCACGGCGCGTCGTGCTGCCCGAGCAGCGCCTCCAGGAGGACCAGCCGTATCGCGGTCCGGGCGCCGGCGTCGTCGGCCGCGAGATCGTCGAGCACCCCGGTGCGGATCCGGTCGACCAGCGCCTGTGTGGAGTCCCAGAGCGCGCCACCGGTCGCCGACCAGTGCCGTGACCAGCCCACCGCGCCCAACTCCTCGTGCAGGCGCCCGCGCTCGGCCGCCCAGGGCGCCGTGCGCACCGCCTCACGCACGCTCGCCCCGAAGTCCGTCCCCTGCCGCACCAGCGTCACGCCCTCGCGCGGCGAACCGGCCCAGACCACCCGCTCCGGCTCCGGCAGCCCGGCACGCCGGTACGCCAGCCGGACGCCCTCCTCGGCCGCCGCCCGATCGGCGGGCACCGCGCTCGCGGCCCACGCGCGCCACTGCCCCAGCCGGTCCGCGTGCCCGCCGCCCGCCTCGCCCGTCCCCCGCGCAAGGCCGTCGGCCCCGGCCGCCGCTCGGCTGTCCCGCTGCGTCATCGTCATCGTCAACGTCCCTTGTCCGTACCGTTCGTTCTGCCCGTGTAGCCCGTATCGCCCGTGCCGTTCAGTCGGCGACGAGCCGTACCGAGCCGGGGACGTACTCGCGCTGCCGGATCACGCGGTACCACCCCTCGGGCAGCGGGATGGTCGCGTGCTCCTCGTGCACGACCCGGCCGCCCTCGGGCAGATGCAGCAGCAGCGGTCCGAAAGGACCCGGCTCACTGACCAGTTCGCCCTTGCCGAGGACCGCGTGGGCGTGCCCGGTGACCTCTCCCAGAGCCAGCACGAGCCGCCCGCGGGCGTCGCGCGGCTCCTTGGGCGCGTCAGGGACGTGCGAGGGCACCGCCTCGTCCGCGACGGGCACGATCAGCACGTCTCCCTGCCGGTACATGGATCTCCCCTCCACTCCGGCGCACGGTGCTCCGGAGTCCGTGCGAGGACCGTAGGGGCCACCACTGACAGCGCCTCCTCGCCGGGCTCGGCGCCGGGCGTTGTCAGTCGCTGTTGGTAGAACTGCCGTACGCACCGTCGGACGGCTCGCAGCCAGGGGTTCCGCGACGGCGCCGGACCTCGCACCACCCACCCGCCGGACACACGTCAGGAGCAGCCCGCATGACCATCAGTGGCCATCTCGAGAAGCTGTACGGACTTCCCGCCTTCACCTTGCCGGGACCGTCCGGGACGACGGCGGAGCTGCCCGGGCCCGACGCCGTGGCCTGGCGGGTCGCCACCGACTCCTACGAGGCCGGGGAGCCCTGGAAGGCGGCCTTCGCCCGGTTCTGCGACCAGGTCGACACGACGAGGGTGCGCGCCCTGATCGTCGGCGCCTGGGAGGACCCGTACGACTCGGACCCGTCCGAGATCATCGAGACGCTGCTGGCCGCACGCGACCGCCTGCCCGCCCTGCGGGCACTGTTCCTCGGGGACATCACGTTCGAGGAGTGCGAGATCTCCTGGATCAACCAGACCGACGTCACCCCCCTGCCGGCCGGCTTCCCGGCCCTGGAGGAGTTCGCGGTGCGGGGCGGCCAGGGGCTCCGCTTCCCCGCCCTGCGCCATGACGCACTGCGCACACTGACCATGGAGACCGGCGGTCTCCCGGTGGACGTCGTCCGGGGCGTCGGGGCCAGCGAACTGCCCGCGCTGGAACACCTCGACCTGTGGCTGGGCACCTCGTGGTACGGCGCCGACAGCGAGGCCGCGGACCTGGAACCGATCCTGTCCGGCGCCCGGCTGCCACGCCTGCGCCACCTCGCCCTGCGCAACAGCGAGATCCAGGACGAGGTCGCCGCCGCCGTGGCGTCCGCCCCGGTGGTCGCCCGTCTCGAGGTGCTCGACCTGTCCATGGGCACCCTCGGCGACGAGGGCGCCGTCGCCCTCCTCGGCGGCCAGCCGCTGACACACCTCAAGAGGCTCGACCTGCACCACAACTACCTGAGCGAGCCCTTGCGGCAGCGCCTGCGCGAAACCCTCGAACCCGCGGGTGTCGAGGTGGATCTCGGCCAGGACGACGCCGAGTGGGACGAGGACGAGGACGGCACCGTCCACCGCTACGTGTCCGTGGGGGAGTGACGACCGCGTGACGCAGGCCCAGCCGCCGGCCGGGCGCTTCGCCGTCGTCGGCAACCCGGAGAACCGCAGAGTCGCCCTGTTCGCCGACGCCGTCCGCGCGGCCGGGCTGCCCGCACCGCGCGTCGTGCCCTGGGCAGCGGTCCTGCGCTCGGGCGGAGCGCACTTCGCGGCCGACGAGATCGTCCGGCTCGACTCGCCCGGTGAGAACCCGGAGGTCGACCGGCTGCTGCGGGACGCCCAGGACCCCACGAGGGTCGAGGGCTCGGCACGCTGGTACGCGCGGTTCACCCGGGCCACGCGCGCACTGCGCGGCGGTCTCCGCCTCGACGACCCCGGCGAACTGGCCGTCCTCTTCGACAAGCGGCGCTGCCACGCCACCCTCGCCGCGGCGGACGTGCCCGTACCCCGGTCGCCCACCTCGGGAGCCGCCGCGGCGCCCGTCCGGGGCTGGGACGACGTCCGCGCGCTCATGCGCCGGCACCGGATGCCGAGGCTCTTCGTCAAACTCGCGCACGGATCCTCGGCCTCCGGCGTCCTCGCCGTCGAGTCGTCGGCCGCCGGCCGTGTCCGGGCCACCACCTCCGTCGAACTCGCCCCGGACGGAGCCCTGTTCAACTCCCTGAAGGTACGCCGCTACGAACAGGAGCGGGACATCGCCGCCGTCGTGGACGCGCTGGCCCCCGACGGTCTGCACCTCGAACGCTGGCTGCCCAAGGCCTCGTTGCGGGACCGCGTCGCCGACCTGCGGATCGTGGTGGTGGCCGGACGCGCCACCCACGCCGTGGTGCGCACCAGCGGCACACCGCTGACCAACCTCCACCTCGGCGGAGCCCGCGGCGATCTCGACGCGGTCCAGGACGCCGTACGGGCGGCGGGCGGGCGCTGGACCGACGCCCTCGACCTGTGCGAGCGGGCGGCGGCCTGCTTCCCGCGCACCCTGTGCGTGGGCGTCGACCTGCTCCCGGCCGCCGGCTGGCGCCGGTTCGCGGTCGGCGAGGTCAACGCCTTCGGCGATCTGCTGCCCCGCCTCACGGGTCTGCCGGGCAGCGGCGCGGAGGGCCTGGACACCTACGCGGCCCAGATCGCCGCGGTCCTGCGCCGCACCGACCCCGGGCCCCTGGACCCCCCGTACCTCCCGCACGACGCCCACGACGCGAACGACACGCACCACCAGCACCACCAGCACCAGCACCAGCACCAGCACAGAACGGGAACCACCCATGCCAGCGCCTGATCCGAACGAGCCCGAGACGAACGCGCCGGACATGAACGCGATCGTCGGCAGTCACGACATCCTGCTCGTGACGCTCGACACCCTCCGCCACGACGTCGCCGCCGAACTCGCCGCCGCCGGCCGCACCCCGAACCTGGCCCGCCTGCTGCCCGGCGGACGGTGGGAGGAACGGCACGCCCCGGGGAGCTTCACCTACGCCTCGCACCAGGCGATCTTCGCCGGCTTCCTGCCGACACCCGCCACCCCCGGCCCGCACCCCCGCCTGTTCGCGGCGCGCTTCGCCGGCAGCGAGACCACCGCCGACGGCACCTTCGTGTACGACACCCCGGACCTGGTGTCGGGCCTGGCGAAGGAGGGCTACCGCACGGTGTGCATCGGCGGAGTCGGCTTCTTCAACCGGCGGGGGCCCCTCGGCTCGGTACTGCCCGGCCTGTTCCAGGAGTCCCACTGGGAACCGGAGTTCGGCGTCACCTCACCCACCTCCTTCGAGGCACAGGTGGCCCGCGCGGAAGAAGTCGTACGGGAACTGCCCGACGAACAGCGTCTGTTCCTCTTCGTCAACGTGGCCGCCCTGCACCAGCCCAACTGGTTCCATCTGCCCGGCGCGACCCGGGAGGACGGCGACACCCGCGCGACGCACGCCGCCGCCCTCGAGTACGTCGACCGGCACATCGGCCGCCTCTTCGCCGCCGCGAGCAGCAGACGCCCCTGCTTCGCCGTCGTCTGCTCCGACCACGGCACCGCGTACGGCGACGACGGGTACACCGGCCACCGCATCGGCCACCCCTCGGTGTGGACCGTCCCCTACGCCCACTTCCTCCTGGACCACACTCCCGCGGAGGCCGCGCGATGACCACCCTCACCAGCACCCACCCCCGCACCGACGGCACGCTCCCGGCGAGCCCGTACCAGAGTTACGTCTACGCCTACCCCCACAAGACCGCCTACCGCAGGCTCCCCGACCGTCCGCGGTTGAGCACCCTGTGGGCCGCCGAACCCAAGGACGCGCTCTCCCTCTACCTGCACATCCCGTTCTGCGAGGTCCGCTGCGGTTTCTGCAACCTGTTCACCCGCATCGGCGCCCCGGACGGCCTGACCGGTGCCTATCTGGACGCCCTGGACCGGCAGGCGACCGCCGTGCGGGAGGCCCTCGGAGAGCGGGACGGCGTGCGGTTCGCCACGGCGGCCTTCGGCGGCGGCACCCCCACCTTCCTCACCGCCGCCGAACTCCAGCGGCTGTGCGACATCGCCGAACACCGGATGGGCGCCGACCTGCGTGCCGTCCCCCTGTCGGTGGAGGCATCACCCGCCACGGCCACCGCCGACCGGCTGGAGGTCCTGGCCGCGCGCGGCACCACCCGGCTGAGCCTCGGCGTCCAGAGCTTCGACGACGGCGAGGCCCGCGCCGCGGTGCGGCCGCAGCGCCGCGCCGACGTCGAAGCGGCCCTCGGCCGCATCCGCGACGCCTGCATCCCCGTCCTCAACATCGACCTGATCTACGGCATCGACGGCCAGACCGAGCGGACCTGGCTGCGCTCCCTGGACGCGGCCCTGGCCTGGCGCCCCGAGGAGCTCTACCTCTACCCGCTCTACATACGCCCCTTGACCGGCCTGGGCCGCCGTGCCCAGGAAGCCGACCCGGCCTGGGACGAACAGCGGCTGCGCCTCTACCGCCTGGGCCGCGACCATCTCCTCGCCCACGGCTACACCCAGCACTCCATGCGCATGTTCCGCCGTGCCGACGCCCCGCCGCAGGGCGCCGACGACTACGCCTGCCAGACCGACGGCATGATCGGTCTCGGCTGCGGCGCCCGCTCCTACACCGCCGGCCTGCACTACTCCTTCGACTACGCCGTCGGCATGCACGAGATCCGCGGCATCATCGACGACTACGTCTCCCGTCCGGCCGCCGACCTGGCCCGCGCCGAGTACGGCAGGCGCATCGACGCCGACGAGGCCCGCCGACGCCACCTCATCCAGTCCCTGCTCCAGGCGGACGGCCTGCCCACCGCCGACTACCGGACCCGGTTCGGCACCACCCCCCGGGACGACTTCGGCGCCGAACTGTCCCGGCTCGCCGAGCGCGGCTGGCTGGCGGACGACGATGCGAGCACCCCGGTGCTGCGCCTGACCCCGGAAGGGCTGGCCCACTCCGACGCCATCGGCCCGGACCTGTTCTCCCCGGCCGTACGGGCCGCCATGGCCGCCTACGAGCGGAAGTGAGACGCCGCCCATGGACCTGACCGTGCTCTACCGGGGCCCGCTCGCCTCGTGCGACTACGACTGCCCGTACTGCCCCTTCGCCAAGCGCCGTGACAGCCGGGAGCAACTGCGTGCCGACCGCGCCGCCCTGGAGCGGTTCACCCACTGGGCCACCGCGCAGACCGGCGACCGCCTCTCCCTCCTCTTCACCCCCTGGGGAGAGGGCCTGGTCCGCTCCTGGTACCGGCGCGCCCTGACGGAACTCTCCCACCGGCCGCACATCCGCCGGGTCGCCATCCAGACCAACCTCAGCTGCCGCACCGACTGGCTCGCCGACGCCGACCTCGCCACCCTCGCCCTGTGGTGCACCTACCACCCGGGACAGACGCCGTACGGCCGCTTCCTGGCCAAGTGCCACGAACTGGCCCGCCTCGGCGTCCGGTTCAGCGTCGGCATCGTCGGCCTGCCCGAGCACCTGGAACCCGCCCGGCGGCTGCGCGCCGAACTCCCGGACCAGGTGTACCTCTGGGTCAACGCCGCCGAGGGCCGCACCTACGACGACGCCGAGGCAAAGGTGTGGACGGCACTGGACCCGCTGTTCGGCTACAGCCGCCGCCCCCACGCCAGCGCGGGCCGGCCCTGCCGCACCGGGGAGTCGGTGATCTCCGTCGACGGCGAGGGCACGGTCCGCCGCTGCCACTTCGTCCGCACCGAGCTGGGCAACCTCTACGACGGCACCTACCGGCGGGCGCTGGCCCCCCGGGCCTGCCCCCTCCCCAGCTGCGACTGCCACATCGGCTACGTCCACCTGGAGACACTGCCGCTCTACGACGTGTTCGCGGGCGGTGTCCTGGAACGCATCCCGGCGTCGCCCGCGCAGACCGGTCCGGGCGATCGGGCGGGTTTGCCGCGGGACTCAGCGGCAAGTCGGTCTCCATGAGTGAACAGAACAAGAGCCCGAATCAGAAGACCACTTCCACCCGGACCGCCGCGTCCAAGGCGCAGAACGCCACGAAGAAGGCGACCGCCCCCGCCGAGCGGGCGGCCTCCGACGCCGCCGACAAGGCCGGTGACGCGGCGTCAGCGGCCAAGTCGGGCGCGGAACGCGCGGCCGAAGCGGCGAACGGCGCCGTGCAGGGCGCGGCCAGGGGAGTCGAGGCGGGCCGCAAGGCGATCGTCGCCACCTCCGGCCAGGTCGCCGCCACCGCGGTGACCGCCTGGACGGTCCTGTCGAACCGCAAGTTCGTCGCCGCCGGTGTCGGCGCCGGCCTGACCGTACTGAGCGCCGCGTCCTACGCGGTGGGCCGTCGTGCGGAACGCCACACCCAGGGGCCTTTCACCCGGATGACCGGCGGACGCATCTGACCCGGGGCGGTGCCGGGGGTGCGCGGTTCCACTCGCGTGGTGCGGCCCCGAAGGGGAAGGATGTGTCCGCAAGCGCACAAACGACCCCTGCCAAGGAGTGGGCACATGCAGCACGAGAGAGCGGGCGGCCCGGCCGGCCCCGAGGATCTCGTCGACGTCGCTCGGCTGGTCACGGCGTACTTCGCGGTGCGTCCGGACCCGGAGGAGGCCGGGCAGCGCGTCGCGTTCGGGACGTCCGGGCACCGCGGCTCGTCCCTGACGGGCGCGTTCAACGAGGACCACATCGCCGCGACCAGCCAGGCCATCTGCGAGTACCGCGCGGAGCAGGGCACCGACGGCCCGCTCTTCCTGGGCGCCGACACCCACGCGCTCTCCGAGCCGGCCAGGGTCACCGCCCTGGAGGTGTTCGCGGCCAACGGCGTCACCGTGCTCATCGACAGCGCCGACGGGTACACGCCCACCCCCGCGGTCTCGCACGCGATCCTCACCCACAACCGGGGCCGCACCGCGGGCCTCGCCGACGGCGTCGTCGTCACCCCCTCCCACAACCCGCCCACCGACGGCGGTTTCAAGTACAACCCGCCCAGCGGCGGCCCCGCCGGCTCCGAGGCGACCACCTGGATCCAGGACCGGGCGAACACCCTGATCCGCGGCGGCCTGAAGGACGTCCGTCGCATCCCCTACGCCCGTGCCCTGGCCGCCCCCGGCACCGGCCGCCACGACTTCCTGGGGACGTACGTCGCCGATCTGCCCAGCGCGCTGGACCTGGACGCGATCCGGGCGGCCGGCGTCCGGATCGGCGCCGACCCGCTGGGCGGGGCGTCCGTCGCCTACTGGGGCCGCATCGCCGAACAGCACGGCCTGGACCTCACCGTGGTCAACCCGCTCACCGATCCCACCTGGCGGTTCATGACCCTGGACTGGGACGGCAGGATCCGCATGGACTGCTCCTCGCCGCACGCCATGGCCTCCCTCATCGCGCAGCGGGACCGCTTCGACATCGCCACCGGCAACGACGCGGACGCCGACCGGCACGGCATCGTCACCCCGGACGCCGGCCTGATGAACCCCAACCACTACCTCGCCACCGCCATCCACTACCTCTACGCACACCGCGAGCAGTGGCCGTCCGGGGCCGGTGTGGGCAAGACGCTGGTGTCGTCCGCGATGATCGACCGTGTCGCCGCCGACCTGAAGCGCGAACTGGTCGAGGTGCCCGTCGGCTTCAAGTGGTTCGTCGACGGGCTGGCGGACGGCAGCCTCGGTTTCGGCGGGGAGGAGTCCGCCGGCGCCTCCTTCCTGCGCCGCGACGGTTCGGTGTGGACCACCGACAAGGACGGCATCCTCCTCGCGCTGCTCGCCTCCGAGATCACGGCGGTCACCGGAAAGACCCCCTCCGAGCACTACGCCGCTCTCACCGCGCGCTTCGGCGAGCCCGCCTACGAGCGGATCGACGCCCCGGCGACCAGGGAGGAGAAGGCCCGTCTGGCGCAGCTCTCCCCGGCCCAGGTCACCGCCGACACCCTCGCCGGGGAGGCGGTCACCGCGGTGCTCACCGAGGCCCCCGGCAACGGCGCGTCCATCGGCGGCATCAAGGTGACCACGGACAGCGCCTGGTTCGCGGCCCGCCCTTCGGGCACCGAGGACGTGTACAAGATCTACGCCGAGTCCTTCCAGGGACCCGACCACCTCCGCCGGGTGCAGGAGGAGGCCAAGGCGGTGGTCCTGTCGGCGCTGGGCGGCTGAGCGGTCCCGTGCGGCCGGTTCCTCGATGCGAGGGGCCGGCCGCGCGTCAGCCCGTCCGGAGCTCCGACGCGGTCGGGGCGGGAGAGGCGAGCCCGGTCGGCGGCGACGTCGCCGTGGGCAGCTCCGCGGGGATGTCCTCCGACTGCTGCAGCACGGTCTCTCCGGGCTCCTGGCGCGCTGTGCCCGCCCCGGTGGACAGCAGGGACCAGGCGCCCACGGCCACCGCGATCGCGGCGGCCGTGCCGATCACCCGGCAGACCCGGCGCACCCTGGCCCTGCCGTCCAGGTTCCGCCACGACGGCCCCTCCCACGGGTCCTCGGGGTGCCACAGGTCACCGACGAAGGCCGTGGTGTCGTCCTCCTGCCCCTCCGCGTCGCAACCGTGCCGGATCGTCGTACGCCACCTCGTCCAGGTGGACGACGGTGACGTACGCGGCGGTCGCGTACGGATCCGGTCGCGGGC
>NZ_JBSGHG010000048.1:0-48141 GCF_053604275.1 Streptomyces sp. NPDC004051
GGTTGATAGGCCGGATCTGGAAGCCCCGTAAGGGGTGGAGGTGACCGGTACTAATAGGCCGAGGGCTTGTCCTCAGTTGCTCGCGTCCACTGTGTCAGTTCTGAGACAACGACCGTTGTCGGCTTTGAGCAGAACACAACAGAAGAGTGTGCTTGTTCGCTCGAAACCATTAGGGTTTCGGTGGTCATAGCGTGGGGGAAACGCCCGGTTACATTCCGAACCCGGAAGCTAAGCCCCATAGCGCCGATGGTACTGCAGGGGGGACCCTGTGGGAGAGTAGGACGCCGCCGAACAATCTTTGGAAGGACCCTTGGTCCCAGCGTTCAGCTGGGACCAAGGGTCCTTTTTTATTTCTGGAGCGCGCCGGAGGTCCGGCTGCGCGAGAATGCTTGCGGTACCGAAGACAGGAGCTACCCATGTCCACCAACTCTCCCGACGATCGACCGGAGCGCGACCAGCGGCGACGGGACAGTGGTGACCGTTCGGACCGTGGCGGTCAGCGAGGAGGCCCGCGTCGGTTCAGTGACCATGACCGCGGGGATCGCAGGGACGGAGACCGCGACCGCGGGTTCCGTCGGGACGACCGTGGTGGCAGCCGGCCGGACCGTGGTGGCTTCCGCCGTGACGACAACCGTGGCGGCGAGCGCGGTGGTTACCGCAGTCGGGACGACCGCCGTGACGACCGTGGTGAGCGGGGTGGTTTCCGTCGCGATGACAGTCGTGGTGGCGAGCGGGGCGGTTACCGGGGCCGCGACGACAACCGTGGTGGTGAGCGCGAGCGTTCCGGCTTCCGTCGGGACGACGACCGGGGTTACGGGCGCCGTGACGACCGCCGTGACGACCGCCGTGACGACCGGGGCGACCGGGGCGGCTACCGGGGCCGCGACGACAGCCGTGGGGGCGACCGGGGCGGCTACCGTGGGCGCGAGGACAACCGCGGTGCCGACCGGGGTGGTTTCCGCGGGCGCGACGACCGCGACCGTGGTGAGCGGGGTGGTTTCCGCCGTGACGACCGTGACGACCGGGACCGTGGTGGCTTCCGCCGTGACGACAACCGTGGCGGCGAGCGCGGTGGTTACCGCAGTCGGGACGACCGCCGTGACGACCGTGGTGAGCGGGGTGGTTTCCGTCGCGATGACAGTCGTGGTGGCGAGCGGGGCGGTTACCGGGGCCGCGACGACAACCGTGGTGGTGAGCGCGAGCGTTCCGGCTTCCGTCGGGACGACGACCGGGGTTACGGGCGCCGTGACGACCGCCGTGACGACCGGGGCGGCTACCGGGGCCGCGACGACAGCCGTGGGGGCGACCGGGGCGGCTACCGTGGGCGCGAGGACAACCGCGGTGCCGACCGGGGTGGTTTCCGCGGGCGCGACGACCGCGACCGTGGTGAGCGGGGTGGTTTCCGCCGTGACGACCGTGACGACCGGGACCGTGGTGGCTTCCGCCGTGACGACCGTGACGACCGCGACCGTGGTGGCTTCCGGGGGCGCGACGACCGAGGCCGCGACGACCGTGGGCGTGGACCGCGCCGGGATGACCGGGGCGGTCGGCCGGGCGGGTTCCGCGGGCGCGACGACCGGCACGGAGGCGACCGGTTCCGTGAGGAGCGCGACCGGGACCGCGAGCCCATCAAGCGGCTGCCGATCCCCGAGGACGTCACGGGCGAGGAGATCGACAAGGACGTACGGCAGGAGCTGCAGAGCCTGCCCAAGACCCTCGCGGACGATGTCGCCAGGAACCTGGTGATGGTCGCCCGGCTGATCGACGAGGACCCCGAGAGCGCCTACGGCTACTCCAGGGTGGCCCTGCGGCTGGCGTCGCGTGTCGCCGCCGTACGGGAAGCCGCCGGCTTCGCCGCCTACGCCAACCAGAAGTATTCCGAGGCGCTTGCCGAGTTCCGGGCGGCGCGGCGGATGACCGGGACCGCGGAGCTGTGGCCTCTCATGGCCGACTGCGAGCGCGGGATCGGGCGGCCGGAGAAGGCACTGGACATGGCCGGTGCTCCCGAGGTGCAGAAGCTCGACAAGGCCGGGCAGGTCGAGATGCGGCTCGTCGCGGCCGGCGCTCGGCGTGACATGGGGCAGCTGGACGCCGCCATCGTGACGCTGCAGAGCTCCGAGCTCGCCTCCCACTCCGTGCAGCCGTGGACCGCGCGGCTGAGGTACGCGTACGCGGATGCGCTTCTCGCCGCCGGGCGGACCGGTGAAGCACGGGAGTGGTTCGCGAAGGCCGTGGAGGCCGACCGGGACGGCAGCACGGACGCTTCGGACCGGCTGGCCACGCTGGACGGCGTGGAGTTCATGGACGCGCTCGACGAGGAGAGCGCCGACAGCGACGCCGACAGCGATGCCGACTCCGGGGTCCCAGAGGGCAAGGACGAGAGCGGCGTCGACAAGGATTGACGGCTCGCGCCTGTGACGCAGGACGCGAAGGGGTGGGGTTTCCGGTTCATGCGACCGGGGATCCCACCCCTTTCCGGTTTCCGGAGCCATCCGTCAGAACGCGCGCAGTACCAGCCCCGACGCCGGCTTGGGCCCGAAGGACGTCGACTTGCGGGGCATCGTCACGCCCTGGCGGGCGAGGTCGCGGACGACCTCCTCACGGACCGGGTGGAGCAGTACCGCCGTACCGCCGTCGCGTTCCGCCTTCTCGACGGTCGCGGCCGTGTCGTGGATGTAGGCGATATGGGCCGGGGAGTCCTCGGGGATGCGCCACACCTGCTTCAGGAGCGTGGAGTGCAGGACCGTGGCGTCCAGGGTGCGCCAGGCCGCCGGGCGGTCGCCGGGGACGCTGCGGGCCAGCAGATCGGGGTCCGGGCGGTCGACGAGGTGGAAGGCGCCGTCACCGGCCAGCAGGAAGGCGTTGCCCGCGCCGGCCGCCTCGGCCAGTACCTCCATAGCGTCCGGCAGCGGGGCGTCCACACGACGGACCCGGAACAGGCCGTGGAGGGCGGCCAGCGCGTCCGCGACGGGCAGGCCGTGCAGCAGGCGGTGGATCGCGCGGACACGCAGCGGATACCGGGCCGTGTCGACCAGGAGCACCAGGCCGTCGTCCCAGGGGCTGGGGGAGGGGTGCTCCGCGCGGAGCCGGCGGTAGGTCGCCCAGCGGTGGTGGCCGTCGGCGATGAGGGCCTGCTGGCCGGCCAGATCGGTTCGGACCGTGGCCAGGTCGGCGGGGTCGGTGAGGGACCACAGCCGGTGCTGGAAGCCGTCCTCCGTGGTGGTCGCGAGGAGGGGAGGGGTCTCGGCCGTGCGCTCGATCAGGTCGGCGGTGGCATCGGTCGAACCGTCGCCGGGGTAGCTCAGCAGCAGGGGCTCGAGGTTCGCGGACGTGGCCAGCATCAGGGCCGCGCGGTCGGCGACGACGTGCGGCATGACGTCCTCGTGCGGCAGCACCAGCCGCTCCTCGGGGTCCGAGACGCGCAGGGCGCCGATGATCCCGCGTTGCAGCAGTCCGGCGCCGTCGCGCTGTTCGTAGACGTACAGGCAGGGCTCGGGGTCCGTGGTCAGGACGCCTTCGGCGCGCCAGCGGTCCAGGGTGTCGGCGGCCTGGGCGTTGCGGGCCTCGGGGGTGTCGGCCTCGGGCAGGATCAGCCGGACGATGTTGTAGGGGTCGGCGGACTGCAGGTGATGCAGGCCGTCGGGGCGGACGACGACGTCGTACGGCGGGGATGTCACGGCGGCCAGGCTGCCGACCCGGTCGGGATCGTAACGAAGGCCTTGGAACGGGGTGAGTTCCAGGCCTCGGCGCGCCTTTGCTTCCGAGGGACCTGCAGTCTTCATCAGGGCATCGTACGGGGCCGGGGGCATGGGGGATGATCGGGGGAAAGCCGTCGAACGAGGAGCGATGCGGAATGAGCCGGAGCATCAGGACGAGGCCCGGGGGCAGTGGGCAGGCCCTGAGCGAGGCGTACGACACGGCGCTGCTCGACCTCGACGGTGTGGTGTACGCGGGCGGGGAGGCGATCGTCCACGCGGTCGACTCGCTGGCCACGGCCCGCGCGGGAGGCATGCACCTGGCGTACGTGACGAACAACGCCCTGCGCACCCCGGACACGGTGGCCGCGCATCTGACGGAGCTGGGGATACCGACGGACGCCGGAGACGTGATCACCTCGGCGCAGGCGGTCGCGCGGCTGATCAGCGAGCAGGTGCCGCAGGGCGCCAGGGTGCTGGTCATCGGCGGCGAGGGACTGCGGGTGGCGCTGAGGGAGCGCGGCCTGGTGCCCGTGGAGTCGGCGGACGACGATCCGGTCGCGGTGGCACAGGGGTACGGCGGGCCCGACTTCCCGTGGGGCCGGTTCGGGGAGGCGAGTTACGCGATCGCGCGCGGGGTGCCGTGGTTCGCGTCCAACACGGATCTGACGATCCCCAGCGGGCGGGGCATCGCCCCGGGCAACGGCGCGGCGGTGGAGGTCGTACGGATCGCCACGGGCGCCGAGCCGCAGGTCGCGGGCAAGCCGCTGCCGCCGATGCACCGGGAGACGATTCTGCGCACGGGCGCCGAACGGCCCCTGGTGGTGGGGGACCGGCTGGACACGGACATCGAGGGCGCGTTCAACGGCGGGGTGGATTCGCTGCTGGTGCTGACCGGAGTGACCGACGGGGCGCAGCTGCTGGCCGCGCCGCCGCAGCACCGGCCGACCTACGTCGACGCCGACCTGCGCGGAATGCTCACCGGGCAGCCGGAGGTGACCGCGGCGGACGGCGACGGCGGATTCCGGTGCGGTGGCTGGACGGCGGCAGCGGACGGCGGGGTTCTGACGCTGGACGGGAGCGGTGCCGCTCTGGACGGGCTGCGGGCGTTGTGCGCGGCGGCGTGGACAGCGGCGGGCGACGGCGTGTGCACGGGGGACGGAGCGAAGGCGCTGGCCCGGCTGGGTTTGTGAGGCCGCCTCGATCCAGCACCCCAGCACCTCAGAACCCCGGCACCTCAGCACCCCAGCACCTCAGAATCTCAGGATCGTGATCGCTTGGGAGGGTAGGCTAACCTAACTGCGTGTTGGTCGACAGTCCTTCCGAACCGCGCGCGGACATCGCCCCCGCGCTCCCGAACCGCCGGGCGATGTCACGTGTCCTCGGACTGGTCCTCTCCGCCGCGATCCTGGGGGCCATCGCCCTGGCGAGCCTCGCGATCGGGGCGAAGGACCTGTCCCTGGACCAGGTCTGGCACGGCCTGTTCGAGCAATCGGGCACCTACGGTGACGTCGTCGTCGCCGACCGGCTGTCACGGACCCTGCTCGGCGCGCTGGCCGGCGCCGCGCTCGGCCTGGCGGGGGCGGTGCTGCAGGCGCTCACCCGTAATCCGCTCGCCGATCCGGGACTGCTCGGCATCAACGCGGGCGCGTCGGCGGCGGTCGTCACGGCCATCACCTTCTTCGGCGTCACCTCGCTGTCGGGCTATGTGTGGTTCGCGTTCTGCGGGGCGGCCGCGGTCGGGGCCCTGGTGTGGTTCCTCGGCGGCAGCCGGGGCGCGACCCCGGTGCGCCTGGTGCTGGCCGGCACCGCGATCACCGCGGCGCTGTTCGGCTACCTCCAGGCGGTGATGATCCTGGACCAGGCGGCCCTGGGGCGGATGCGCTTCTGGACGGTCGGGTCGCTGTCCTCGGCGAGCGGCTCGGTCATCCGGCAGGTACTGCCGTTCCTGCTGGTCGGGTTCGTGCTGGCGCTGCTGCTCGCCCGGCCGCTGAACGCCATGGCCATGGGCGACGACACCGCCAGGGCCCTCGGCGCCAACCTGAACCGCACGCGGGCACTGGCCATGCTCGCCGCGACCGTGCTGTGCGGGGCCGCGACGGCCGCCTGCGGGCCGATCGTCTTCGTGGGTCTGATGGTGCCGCACGTCGTGCGCTCGTTCACCGGACCCGACCTGCGCTGGATCCTGCCGTACGCGGCCGTCCTGTCGCCGGTGCTGCTGCTCGGCGCCGACGTCCTCGGCCGGGTGCTGGCCCGGCCCGCGGAACTCCAGGTCGGCATCGTCACCGCGATCATCGGCGGCCCGGTCTTCATCTTTCTCGTACGACGGCGGAGGACGGCCCAGCTGTGAAGACCAACCGTGCTGTGCGGACGCCGGGCGGCCTCTCGTTCCGGGTGGACGTGCGGGCCCTCGTCGTCGCCGTCCTGCTCCTGCTGGTGGCGCTCACCGCGAGCGTGGTGCTGATCGGCACCGGTGACTTCCCGATACCGGCCGCCGACGTGATCCGGACCCTGCTGGGCGAGGGCGACCCGGGCCAGGAGTTCATCGTCACCGAACTGCGGCTGCCCCGGGTGCTGGTCGGGCTGCTGGTCGGCGTCTCGCTCGGGCTGGGCGGTGCGCTGTTCCAGTCCATCTCCCGCAACCCGCTGGGCAGTCCGGACGTCCTCGGTCTCGGCCAGGGCGCCACGGCCGGCGCGCTCGTGATGATCGTGCTGTTCTCCGGGACCGCCAACCAGGTCGCCGTCGGTGCACTGATCGGCGGGCTGGTGACCGGGTTCGCCATCTATGTGCTCGCCTGGAAGCGGGGCGTGCACGGATACCGGCTGGTCCTGGTCGGCATCGGTGTCTCCGCGATCGTCACCGCGGTCAACGGCTATCTGCTCACCAAGTCCGACATCGTCGACGCGGCCCGTGCGGTGGTGTGGATGACCGGCTCCCTCGACGGCCGTGACTGGGACCAGGTCTGGCCCCTGCTCGCGCTGTGCGTCGTCCTCGTGCCGCTGGTCCTGGCCAACTCCCGCGGGCTCAGGATGATGGAGATGGGCGACGACATCTCATACGCCCTCGGGGTCCGGGTGGAGCGCGTACGGCTGCTGCTGATGCTCTCCGCCGTACTGCTCACCGCGTCCGCGACCGCCGCCTCCGGGCCGGTCGGCTTCGTCGCGCTCACCGCGCCGCAGCTCGCCCGGCGCCTGACCCGTTCGCCCGGACCCAACCTGGTGGCATCGATGTGCATGGGCGCCGCCCTGCTGGTGAGCGCCGACTGGATCTCGCAGCGGGCCTTCGGCGCCGAGCAGTTGCCCGTGGGAGTGGTCACCGGGGTGCTCGGCGGCGTCTACCTGCTGTGGCTGCTGGTCACCGAGCGCAAGGCGGGCCGGATATGAGCGCCTGGAGCGCCAGGAACCCCACCACCGCCGGCGGCGGACGGAACAACCGAAGGAGCACCGTGAACCGACTGTCCGCCGAGGACGTCACCCTCGCCTACGACCAGCGTGTCATCGCCGAGCACCTGTCGGTGGAGATACCGGACAACTCCTTCACCGTGATCGTCGGCCCGAACGCCTGCGGCAAGTCGACGCTCCTGCGGGCGCTGTCGCGCATGCTGAAACCCGCCCAGGGGCGGGTGCTGCTGGACGGCCAGGTCATCCAGTCGATGCCCGCGAAGAAGGTCGCCCGCACCCTCGGACTGCTGCCCCAGTCGTCGATCGCGCCCGACGGGATCACCGTCGCCGACCTGGTGGGCCGGGGCCGGTACCCGCACCAGGGCATCCTGCGCCAGTGGTCGGCCGAGGACGAGCGGGTCGTCCGGGAGTCGATGGCCCGGACCGGCATCGCGGATCTCGGCGAGCGCCATGTCGACGAACTCTCCGGCGGGCAGCGCCAGCGCGTGTGGATCGCCATGGCGCTCGCCCAGGAGACCCCGCTGCTGCTCCTCGACGAGCCCACGACCTACCTGGACATCCAGCACCAGATCGACGTGCTCGACCTGTGTGCGGAACTGCACGAGGAGCAGGGGCGCACCCTGGTCGCCGTCCTGCACGACCTCAACCACGCCGCCCGGTACGCCACCCACCTCATCGCCCTGCGCGCGGGGAAGGTCATCGCGCAGGGCGCGCCGAAGGAGATCGTCACCGCCGAACTGGTCGAGCGGGTCTTCGGGCTGAGCTGCCAGGTCATCGACGACCCCGAGACGGGGACGCCCCTGATCGTGCCGGCGGCCCGCAAGGCGCGCGCCGCGGCCGGAACCGGGCGGACCGACCGGCAGGAGAAGGTGGGCGCTAGAGAAGCTTCCTGAGGTGGAACAGGTCGAGCAGACCCGCCTCCAGCCTCACCCGGCCGGAAGCCCAGGCCCTGGCGAAGTGCAGTTCGCCGTCGACCAGGGCCAGCAGGTCGTCCCCCTTCATGGCGAGCCTGAGCTGGGCCTTCTCACGCGGAGGGCCCTCCAGGGTGTCGTGCACCGCGATCCGTCCGCCGGTGAGGCGGCCGACGAAGGTCACCTCCAGGTCGGTGATGTGACAGCTGACGGAGCGCTCCATCGCAGCGGCCGCGCGGACGTTCCCCTCGGCGTGCCGCATGTTGTCCGAGAGTCTGCTGAGTGCGGCACGGCACTCCTCGATCGTGGCCATCGCGGACGACGGTACCCCAGTGGTTCGCGGTAGCGTCGGGGCATGAACGACGCAGTACCCCAGCCGGGGGGCGCGCAGCAGCCGCCCCCGCGGGGAGAGCACGACGCACCACCGGTCGAGGACACCGCTTCCCGCACCGCGCCCGAGTACGCCCCCACGGCCCCCGCCCCCCTGGACGTGCCCCGCACCCCCACCGGCGACGCCGAGGTGGACGCGCGGCTGGAGCGGCTGGCCGACGCCGACCACCTCACCACGGACGGCCACGCCGAGGTGTACGAAGATGTGCACCGGGGGCTGCGCGACGCGCTCACCGCGCTCGACACCCGTCCGGGGCCGCCGGCTCCCACCCGTCACCCGACCATCCCTCAACGAGGTCCTTCGGGCCACGGGTCCCATTCGCCGCACCGACAGGGGAGCTGAACCGAACGTGGCAGGAGTCGCACGCCGCCGTCTCGACGCGGAGCTGGTCCGCCGGAAGCTCGCGCGCTCGCGTGAACACGCCGGCCAGCTGATCGCCGCGGGGCGGGTCAGTGTCGGGAAGACCGTCGCGACCAAGCCCGCCACGCAGGTGGAGACCGCCGCCGCGATCCTCGTCGCCGAGGACGCCGGCGACCCGGACTACGTGTCGCGCGGCGGCCACAAGCTGGCCGGCGCCCTCGAGGCCTTCGTGCCCCGGGGGCTGGTCGTCGAGGGGCGGCGGGCGCTGGACGCCGGCGCCTCGACCGGCGGCTTCACCGACGTCCTGCTGCGGGCCGGGGCCGCGCACGTGGTCGCCGTGGACGTCGGATACGGACAACTCGCGTGGTCTCTCCGGAACGATGAACGCGTCACCGTCAAGGACCGTACGAACGTACGGGAGTTGACGCTTGAAGCAATCGATGGGGAGCCTGTGGATCTTGTCGTGGGGGATCTTTCCTTCATCCCGCTCGGGCTGGTCCTGCCCGCCCTGGCACGGTGCGCGAGGCCGGACGCCGATCTGGTGATGATGGTCAAGCCGCAGTTCGAGGTGGGCAAGGAGCGGCTGGGCAGCGGGGGAGTCGTCCGCAGCCCGGAGCTGCGCGCCGACGCCGTGCGGGGGGTGGCCGCCAAGGCCTGGGAGCTGGGACTGGGGGCGAAGGGCGTGACGGCGAGTCCGCTGCCCGGACCCTCGGGGAATGTCGAATACTTTCTGTGGCTGCGGGCCGGGGCACCGGAACTGGACCCGGCCGACGTTGACCGTGCAGTGGCGGAGGGGCCGCGTTGACACCGAATCGAGTGCGTACTGTTTTCCTGCTCGCCCACACCGGCCGCCCCGCGGCCATCCGCAGCGCGGAACTCGTGGTCAAGGGGCTGCTGCGTTCCGGGCTCGGCGTACGGGTGCTGGAGACCGAGGCGCAGGACCTGCCGCTGCCGGACGAGGTGGAGACCGTCAAGGAGGCCACGCCCGAGTGCCTCGACGGCTGCGAACTGCTGATCGTGCTGGGCGGTGACGGCACGCTGCTGCGCGGCGCGGAGTTCGCCCGCGCCTCGGGGGTGCCGATGCTCGGGGTGAACCTCGGCAGCGTCGGGTTCCTCGCCGAGGCCGAACGGGACGACCTCGACAAGGTCGTCGACCGGGTGGTGAGCAAGGCGTACGAGGTCGAGGAGCGGATGACCGTCGACGTCGTCGTGCACCGCAACGGCACCATCGTGCACACGGACTGGGCGCTGAACGAGGCGGCCGTGCAGAAGGTGTCCGCCGAGCGGATGCTGGAGGTCGTGCTGGAGATCGACGGGCGGCCGGTGACCGGATTCGGCTGCGACGGGATCGTGTGCGCCACCCCGACCGGATCCACCGCGTACGCGTTCTCCGCGGGCGGGCCCGTGGTGTGGCCGGAGGTCGAGGCGCTGCTGATGGTGCCGATCAGCGCGCACGCGCTGTTCGCCAAGCCGCTGGTGACCTCGCCGGACTCGGTGCTGGCCGTGGAGGTCCTGCCGCACGTTCCGCCGGGTGTGCTCTGGTGCGACGGGCGGCGGACCCTGGAGCTGCCGCCCGGGGCGCGGGTCGAGGTGCGGCGCGGCGCGGTGCCGGTACGACTGGCCCGGCTGCATCACGCCTCGTTCACGGACCGGCTGGTCGCGAAGTTCGCCCTGCCGGTCTCGGGGTGGCGGGGGGCTCCGCACTAGGGAGTGCCTCGGTGTGGGCCGGTAGGGGAGGGTTCCCACGCACGGGTGACGGCCTGCCGTGATCCCGCACGGGCGGGGGGCGGCGTCGCACAGCGCGAGGAAAACCTCGTAAGGTCTGGGACGTGTTGGAGGAGATGCGGATACGGTCGCTCGGAGTCATCGACGACGCCGTGGTCGAGCTGTCACCAGGCTTCACCGCCGTCACCGGTGAGACGGGCGCGGGCAAGACCATGGTGGTCACCAGCCTCGGGCTGCTGCTGGGCGGAAGGGCGGACGCGGCCCTGGTGCGGATCGGTGCCAGGAACGCGGTCGTCGAGGGGCGGATCGCCGTGCCCGAGGACGCCGCGGCCGTCGTACGGGCCGAGGAGGCCGGGGCCGAGCTCGACGACGGAGCGCTGCTGATCAGCCGTACCGTCTCCGCCGAGGGGCGCTCACGGGCGCACCTGGGCGGGCGGAGCGTGCCCGTGGGGCTGCTCGCCGAACTCGCCGACGACCTGGTGGCCGTGCACGGGCAGACCGACCAGCAGGGGCTGCTGAAGCAGTCCCGGCAGCGGCAGGCGCTCGACCGGTACGCGGGCGACGCGGTCGCCGGTCCGCTCGCCAAGTACACCGGGGCGTACAAGCGGCTGCGGGCCGTCGCCGCGGAGCTCGAACAGATCACCACGCGCGCGCGTGAGCGGGCCCAGGAGGCCGACATGCTGCGCTTCGGGCTCGACGAGATCGCCGCCGTGGAGCCCCGCGCCGGTGAGGACGTGGAGCTGGCCGAGGAGGCCGAGCGGCTCGGTCACGCCGAGGCCCTGGCGTCCGCCGCGCACGCCGCGCACACCGCCCTCGCCGGCAATCCGGAGGACCCCGAGGGCGTCGACGCCGGAACGCTCGTCGCGGGCGCCCAGCGGGCCCTGGAGGCCGTCCGGGCGCACGATCCCGCGCTGGCCGCGCTCACCGACCGGATCGGTGAGGTCGGCATCCTGCTGCGTGACGTGGCCGGGGAGCTCGCCGGGTACGCCGAGGACCTGGACGCCGACCCGCTGCGGCTGGCCGCCGTCGAGGAGCGGCGGGCCGCGCTCACCGGGCTGACCCGCAAGTACGGCGAGGACGTCGCCGCCGTGCTGGCCTGGGCCGAACAGAGCGCCGCGCGGCTCACGGAACTGGACGGGGACGACGAGCGGATCGAGGAACTCACCGCCGAGCGGGACGGTCTGCGCGCCGAACTGGGCGGGCTGGCGCAGGCGCTGTCGGAGGCACGGACCGAGGCCGCGGAGCGGTTCGCGGCGGCCGTCACCGCGGAGCTGGCCTCCCTCGCCATGCCGCACGCGCGCGTGTCGTTCGACATCCGGCAGACGGAGGACCCGGACGGCATCGAGGTCGGCGGGCGCACCGTCGCCCACGGACCCTCGGGTGTGGACGAGGTCGAGCTGCTGCTGGCCCCGCACCCCGGGGCGCCGCCCCGGCCCATCGCCAAGGGCGCGTCCGGCGGTGAGCTGTCGCGCGTGATGCTGGCCGTGGAGGTCGTGTTCGCCGGGACGGACCCGGTGCCGACGTATCTGTTCGACGAGGTGGACGCCGGTGTCGGCGGCAAGGCGGCCGTCGAGATCGGACGGCGGCTCGCCAAACTGGCCAAGAGCGCCCAGGTCGTGGTCGTCACGCACCTGCCGCAGGTGGCCGCGTTCGCCGACCGGCAGCTGCTGGTGGCGAAGACCGACGACGGGTCGGTCACCCGGTCCGGCGTGAAGGTGCTCGAAGGGGAGGAACGGATCCGGGAACTCTCCCGGATGCTGGCCGGCCAGGAGAACTCCGAGACGGCCCGGGCCCACGCGGAGGAACTCCTGGCGACGGCCCGCGCGGACGGCTAGCCGTCGTACCTCCCGGGACCCCGGCCCACGGGCCGGGGTCCCGGCCCGTGGGAGGTTTTTCACTCGTGTGGGTGAAGTTTCTGTCCGGTCCGGTACAGGCGGGTGCTCCCGTCGTCGCCGCGATCCCCTGGTGTCCTGGCATGCTGGACGGAGCACGCGTAGGAGACCGTGCGGTACACCCCCTCCGCACGGTCCTTCTGTACGTTCTTCGGGACCATCCGACCCGAACCAGGAGCTCGGCCACGTGACCCCCGTGAGCAGCCACTCACCGCACGGCCAGTCGCCGCTGCGCACCGTGCAGGTGCTGGGCGGTGGCAACGCCGCCACCAGCGCCCATGTGCGCTCACTGGCAGCCGGGCTCGTCGCACGGGGCGTGCGGGTCACGGTGTGCGCCCCCGCCGAGGCGGAGCACACCCACGACTTCACGGGCGTCGGTGCCGGCCACGTACACGTCCCGCGCAGCAGCGACCCCGGCTCGGTGGCCGCCCTGCGGACGGCCTGTGCGAACGCCGACCTGGTGCACGCGCACGGACTGCACGCCTCCTTCCGGACCGTGCTCGCCCTCGGCGGCCGGCACACCCCGTTGATCGTCACCTGGCACGACCGGGCGCCCGCCGACGGCGCCCGCGCGCACTTCCTGCGGCTGCTGGAGCGGAGGGTGGTCAAGGCGGCCACCGTGGTGCTCGGAACCACCTCCGCCCTGGTCGACCGGGCCCGCCGGACCGGAGCGCGGGACGCGCGGCTGGCGGCCGTCGCCCTCCCCGCGCCCCGCACGGCCGGGGAGCCGGAGGACCCCGAAGGGGCGCGGGCCAAACTACGTGCCGAACTCGGCGCCGTCGGCCGCCCCTTACTGGTCGCGGCCGGTTCCCTGGAACGGCGCCGGGGCCACCACACCCTGCTGGACGCCGCGCACGGGTGGCGCCGCCTCGACCCCGTGCCGCTGCTCGTCGTCGCGGGGGAGGGCCCGCTGCGCGGTGAACTCCAACGGCGGATCGCGGACGAGGAGCTGCCGGTCCGGCTCATCGGGCGATGCGACGACGTCACCGGGCTGCTCGGGGCCGCGGACCTCGCGCTGCTGCCGAGCCGGTGCGAGGGGCGCTCCGTGCTCGCCCAGCAGGCCCTCCAGGCGCGCGTACCGCTCGTGGCGACCAGGGCCGGCGGCATGCCCGAACTCGTCGGTGACGCCGCCGAACTCGTCCCGCACGGCAACGCGCGTGCGCTCGCCGACTCCGTCGTACGGCTGCTGGGCGACCCGCGGCGCCGGGAGGAACTCAGGGCCGAGGGCACCCGGCAGGCGGCCGGGTGGCCGACGGAGGACGAGGCGGTGGCCCAGGTGCTCAGCGTCTACGACGAGTTGACGCAGCACCGTCCGCTGACCTGACGTCTGATCTGACCTCTGATCTGACGTCATCTGCCGCGTCGGGGCACGTGCCGCCGTGCCCGCGGGGCCGGGCCCGGGATCAGGACCGTGTGCGGCTCGTCGAGGTCGCTGCCCGGCGACTACTCCGATCCTGGCCGGCCGGGTGTACAGCGTCCGGCGGTTCAGACGCAGTTCGTGGGCCGTCTCCGCCTCGCGGCCCGCACGGGCCGGACAGGTCTCCAGGGCGGGCGGCCTCGAGCGGCGGTCGTGGTCCAGGACCGGGCCGATCGCGCGGCCCCCGCAGGCCGCCAGGCCCGGCTGGTCGCGCAGCCGCCGCATCAGCAGGCCGATGTCCAGGCGGCGGGCGTCGTACCAGGGACGGTCCGGCAGCCCCTGCGCCGCGCTCGCGGTCCGGGCCGCGTGCCGCAGACCCGTCGACGGTGCCGCCCGGTCACCGGCCGCCCCGACCACCACCGCGGGCGGCCGCGCCCCCGGCGGCATCGTCCCCGCCCGCTCCGCCCGGCACGCAGTGCCGCCGCCCCCGGTCCGCGAGCGCCGGCCGTTCCGTCCGCGCGCAGCCCGAGCAGCAGCGGCACTCGCCCCTCCACCGGCCGCACACCCAGCAGCACGGGGACCCGAGCGAGACGGCTCCCCGGCGACCGCACGGGCCGGCACCGCCCAGCCGCCGCCCCGCGGGGACAGCACGTCGTCGATCCGCATCACCACCGGGAGCAGCGGGCCGGCGCCCGGCCTGAAAGCCGGCACGCGCGCCTGCGCGAGCGCGTCCTGCGGGGCGATTCGGCCCTCGGCGAGGTCGACGAGGAAGTCGCCGCGGCCGCGTGCCGCCGGTTCCTCCCCCTGACGGGCCCGCATCAGCACCACCGCGGGCAGCTCCAGCGCCTGCCGCACGGTGACCCCGGCACCCTGCGTGTCGTATCCGCCGTCACCGCCCCTGTCGCCGCCGCCCATGCCCCGGACGGCACCCGTGCGCACGGGGCGCACGGGTGCCGTCGGGCGGGCTCCTCAGCCCCCGTACGCCCCCGACGCCGTCAGGCGCAGGGCCGTGTCGATGAGGGGGACGTGGCTGAAGGCCTGGGGGAAGTTGCCGACCTGGCGCTGGTTGACCGAGTCCCACTCCTCGGCGAGCAGACCGAGGTCGTTGCGCAGGGCCAGCAGCTTCTCGAACAGCCGGCGGGCCTCGTCCACGCGGCCGATCATCGCCAGGTCGTCGGCCATCCAGAACGAGACGGCGAGGAACGCGCCCTCGTCCCCCGGCAGCCCGTCGACGCCTTCGTCGACGCCCTCCGTCGGGTACCGCAGGATGAAGCCGTCCGGGGTGGACAGCTCGCGCTGGATCGCCTCGATGGTGCCGATCACCCGCTTGTCGTCCGGCGGCAGGAAGCCCACCTGCGGGATCAGCAGCAGTGCGGCGTCCAGCTCCTTGGAGCCGTACGACTGCGTGAACGTGTTGCGCTCCTTGTCGTAGCCCTTCTCGCACACGTCCCGGTGGATGTCGTCGCGCAGCTGCTTCCAGCGCTCCAGCGGGCCGTCCGCGTCACCGGACTCGATGAGCTTGATGGTGCGGTCGACGGCGACCCAGGCCATCACCTTCGAGTGCACGAAGTGGCGACGCGGGCCGCGCACCTCCCAGATGCCCTCGTCCGGCTCCGTCCAGTGCTTCTCCAGGTAGGAGATCAGCTTCACCTGGAGCAGGGACGCGTAGTCGTTGCGTGTCAGGCCCGTCATGTGGGCCAGGTGCAGGGCCTCGGTGACCTCGCCGTACACGTCCAGCTGGAGCTGGTGCGCCGCGCCGTTGCCCACCCGGACCGGGGTCGAGTTCTCGTAGCCGGGCAGCCAGTCCAGCTCCGCCTCGCCGAGCTCGCGCTCACCGGCGATGCCGTACATGATCTGCAGGTTCTCCGGGTCGCCGGCCACCGCGCGCAGCAGCCACTCGCGCCAGGCGCGGGCCTCCTCGCGGTAGCCGGTGCGCAGCAGCGAGGACAGGGTGATCGCCGCGTCCCGCAGCCAGGTGTAGCGGTAGTCCCAGTTGCGGACGCCGCCGATCTCCTCCGGCAGGGAGGTGGTGGGCGCGGCGACGATGCCGCCGGTCGGGGCGTAGGTGAGGGCCTTCAGCGTGATCAGGGAGCGGATCACGGCCTCGCGGTAGGGGCCGTGGTACGTACAGTGCTCCACCCACTCCCGCCAGAACTCCTCGGTCGCCTCCAGCGACTGCTCCGGCTCCGGCAGCGGCGGCGGCTCCTTGTGCGAGGGCTGCCACGAGAGCGTGAAGGCGATCCGGTCGCCCGGCGCCACCGTGAAGTCCGAGTACGTCGTCAGCGACTCCCCGTACGTCTCGGAGGGCGTGTCGAACCACACCGAGTCCGGTCCCGCGACGGCGACCGTGCGCCCCTCGTGCCGGTGCACCCACGGCACCACCCGGCCGTAGGAGAAACGCATCCGGAGCGCCGAACGCATCGGCACCCGGCCCGAGACGCCCTCCACGATGCGGATGAGCTGCGGGGCGCCGTCGCGCTGGGGCATGAAATCGATCACCCGGACCGTGCCGTGCTCGGTGTCCCACTCCGACTCCAGGACCAGCGAGTCGCCGCGGTAGCCACGCCGGGTCGCGGCCGGCGGCGGGGCGTCGGAGGCATGCTCCGGGCCGATCCGCCAGAAGCCGTGTTCTTCGGTGCCCAGTAGGCCGGCGAAGATGGCGTGCGAGTCGAAGCGGGGCAGGCACAGCCAGTCGACTGTGCCGTCCCGGCAGACCAGGGCGGCGGTCTGCATGTCTCCGATGAGTGCGTAGTCTTCGATGCGCCCGGCCACGTGCAACTCCAGTCGAACGGCCACGTCACCCCACGAGGGGGCTGTCGCTAGTGCGGTCAAGGGGACAGTGAATGGTGCGTGACGTCATACGTCGTTGAGCGACGAAGCAAAGCAGTCGCTCAGTCATGAATGCAAAGCGCCGATTATTCAATCAACGAACTGACGAGCTTTCGTTGTTCCGGTGTGACGGGCGGGGGTGGTGCCGTCCGGCCGGCCGGGGCTCGGCAGTGGGGTGTCCGAGCAGGATACGACGCACGTGGAGGGTCTGTATGCCGCTCCGGACAACGCACCACTGCCGAACGGGTGAGCAGCGGGTGACGGGCCCGTGAGAGGTGACGGTCCCGTGCCCGGACGTGCGCGGAGCGTGGCCGGACGGCACCACCCCGCGTCGCTGATACGCTGGTAGCCCGTGGACCGGTGGGCCCCTTCCCCGAAGGGGAAATCCGAACAGGGCACCCCCGAACCGCAGCGACGGCACCGCCGGAGTTCTCCGGCAGGCAGCCGCCCCGCACCCTCCAGACCGCGACCACGGGAGCCCCCTCTTGGCCATGCCAAAATCCACGACGACCAAGCACATCTTCGTCACCGGGGGTGTCGCTTCCTCTCTCGGCAAGGGCCTGACCGCCTCCAGCCTCGGCATGCTGCTCAAGGCCCGGGGTCTGCGCGTCGTGATGCAGAAGCTCGACCCGTACCTCAACGTCGACCCCGGCACGATGAACCCCTTCCAGCACGGTGAGGTGTTCGTCACCAACGACGGCGCCGAGACCGACCTGGACATCGGGCACTACGAGCGCTTCCTCGACCGTGACCTGGACGGCTCCGCCAACGTCACCACGGGACAGGTCTACTCGACGGTGATCGCCAAGGAGCGGCGCGGCGAGTACCTGGGCGACACCGTGCAGGTCATCCCGCACATCACCAACGAGATCAAGCACCGCATCCGCCGGATGGCGACGGACGAGGTCGACGTCGTGATCACCGAGGTCGGCGGCACGGTCGGCGACATCGAGTCGCTGCCGTTCCTGGAGACCGTCCGTCAGGTGCGGCACGAGGTCGGCCGCGACAACGTGTTCGTCGTCCACATCTCGCTCCTGCCGTACATCGGTCCCTCGGGCGAGCTGAAGACGAAGCCGACCCAGCACTCGGTCGCCGCGCTGCGCAACATCGGTATCCAGCCGGACGCGATCGTGCTGCGCTGCGACCGCGAGGTGCCGACCGCGATCAAGCGGAAGATCTCGCTGATGTGCGACGTCGACGAGGCCGCCGTGGTCGCCTGCCCCGACGCCCGTTCGATCTACGACATCCCGAAGGTCGTGCACGCCGAGGGCCTGGACGCCTACGTCGTGCGCAAGCTCGACCTGCCGTTCCGGGACGTGGACTGGACGACCTGGGACGACCTGCTCGACCGGGTCCACAACCCCGACCACGAGATCGTCATGGCCCTGGTCGGCAAGTACATCGACCTGCCCGACGCCTACCTGTCGGTCACCGAGGCGCTGCGCGCGGGCGGCTTCGCCAACAAGGCCCGGGTGAAGATCAAGTGGGTCGCCTCCGACGACTGCAAGACCCCGGCCGGCGCCCAGGCGCAGCTCGGTGACGTCGACGCGATCTGCATCCCCGGCGGCTTCGGGGACCGCGGGGTGCTCGGCAAGGTCGGCGCGATCCGCTACGCGCGCGAGAACCGGATTCCGCTGCTCGGTCTCTGCCTGGGGCTGCAGTGCATCGTGATCGAGGCGGCCCGCAACCTCGCGGACATCTCCGACGCCAACTCCACCGAGTTCGATCCGGCCACCTCCCACCCGGTCGTCTCCACCATGGCCGAGCAGCTCGACATCGTCGCCGGTGAGGGCGACCTGGGCGGCACGATGCGGCTCGGCATGTACCCGGCGAAGCTGGCCGAGGGCTCGATCGTGCGCGAGGTGTACGACGGCAAGGAGTACGTCGAGGAGCGCCACCGGCACCGCTACGAGGTGAACAACGCCTACCGCGCGGAGCTGGAGAAGAAGGCGGGGATCGTCTTCTCCGGCACCTCCCCGGACGGCAAGCTCGTCGAGTACGTCGAGTACCCGCGCGAGGTCCACCCGTACCTGGTCGCGACCCAGGCGCACCCGGAACTGCGGTCGCGTCCGACGCGTCCGCACCCCCTGTTCGCGGGTCTCGTCAAGGCCGCCGTCGAGCGGAAGATCTCGAAGTAGCACACCGGTTGTACGGTTGCCGGGGTGCGAACTCCCCAAGGGTGAGCACCCCGGCCGCTCTTCACACCCACCGCAATCGCACGACCCCTGTACGTCGGGAAGGACGGGCATGACGATCAAGGACACCCCGGAGGAGTGGGAGGTCCGGGAGACCCGGACCCCCTTCGTCGGCAACAAGACCTCCGTCCGCACCGACGACGTGGTCATGCCCGACGGGACCGTGGCCCACCGCGACTACCAGGTCCACCCGGGCTCCGTGGCCGTCCTCGCCCTCGACGACGCCGACCGTGTCCTGGTCCTGCGCCAGTACCGCCACCCCGTGCGCCACAAGCTGTGGGAGATCCCGGCCGGTCTGCTCGACGTGCCCGGAGAGAACCCGCTGCGCGCCGCCCAGCGGGAGCTCTACGAGGAGGCGCACGTCAAGGCCGAGGACTGGCGGGTGCTGACCGACGTCTACACCACCCCCGGCGGCTGCGACGAGGCCGTACGGATCTTCCTGGCCCGCGGGCTGTCCGAGGCCGAGGGCGACCGCTTCGAGGTCGAGGACGAAGAGGCCGACATGGAACTGGCCCGGGTGCCCGCCGCGGACCTGGTCCGCAAGGTGCTGGCCGGTGAACTGCACAACAACTGCCTGGTGGTGGGCGTCCTCTCGCTCGTCGCCGCACGGAGCGGGGACGGGCTCGACGCGCTGCGCCCCGCCGAGGCGCCGTGGCCGGCGCGCCCGTTCGAGGCCTGAACCACCCCGGCCCCTTGCGATGTGACCATCGGCTGATCCGATTGGGGGACGCGTTCGCCGCGCTCCCCACGGAACGTAGCAGAGCGTGAACTAGGCTCTGGAAAACGCCCGGTCCGGAGTCCCGGCGGGCTTGCGCGTGCGGTGGGACGGGAGTGTGGCCCGTGACGGATCAGGCGGCGGACACGGACGGTGCACGGCTCTCCCGGGGTGCTGCCGTGGGCGACCGGTTCCTGGGCCGTACCAGGGAGCTGAAGGAACTGCGCGCCGACATCGAGCGGGCGGGACTGGACACCCTCTCCGGCCGCAAGGCTCCCCGCGCGCGCGTGCTGCTCATCGCCGGCCGGCCGGGCTCGGGCCGCACGGCTCTCGGCGAGGAACTCGTACGCCAGGTCGCCGACCGGTACCCCGACGGGGTGCTGCGCGCCCGGCTGAGCGAAACCGACGGCACGCGCGTACCCGTCGAGCGCTCCGCGCGCGAACTGCTCGACGCGCTCGACGTGCCCGCCCCGGCCGGCGCCGCCGAGGACGATCTCGTCGAGGCGCTGCGGACCGCCCTCGCCGACCGCCGGACGCTGCTCCTGCTGGACGACGCGGCCGACGCCGAGCAGGTCGACGCCCTGCTGCCGGACAACCCCGACTGCCTGGTGGTCGCCGTCTCGGAGGGGCCGCTGACCGGCATCTCCGACGTCCGCCCGTGCACCCTCGGCGGCCTCGACACCAAGTCCGCCGTGGAACTGCTCTCCCGCTCCACCGGCTCGGTCCGCGTCACCGTCGACCCCCGGGCCGCGGAGAGCCTGGCCGAACAGTGCCAGGGGCAGCCGGCCGCCCTGGTCCTGGCCGGCGGCTGGCTCGCCGCCCGGCCCAAGGCCGCCGTCGCCGACCTCGCCAGGCAGCTGCACACCGACCCCGACACCGGCGCCGTCGGCGCCGCGGGCACCGCGGTCGCCCGTGTCCTCCACCTCGTGCACGCCGAACTGCCCGCGCCCGCCGCCCGGACCCTGCGCCTGCTGAGCCTGGCCCCGGCCGGCCTGGTCGACCCGCACACCGCCTCCGCGCTCGCCGGCTGCTCGGTGGGCAGCGCACGCGCCACCCTGGACGACTTCGTCTCCGTGGGCCTGCTGCACCCGGTGGGGTCGTCGCTGCCGCAGTACGAGGTGCCCTGCTGTCTGCACCCCCTGCTGCGCGATCTCGCCGAGACCCACGAACGGCCCGGGGAGCTCCAGCTGGCCCGCGCCCGCATGCTGGAGCGGACCGTGCGGCTGCTCCAGTCGTGCAGGGCCATCACCGAGACCGACAGCCCCCAGGCCCGCGAGAGACTGCTCGGGATGCCGCGCTCCCTGCGCTTCGTCACCCCCCGGGCCGCCGCCGACTGGCTGCGGGCCCGCAGGCCCGCCCTGCTGGCCTCGGCCCGGCTCGCGGTCGCCGACGGGACGCTGGACACCCTGGCCCGCCGTCTGATGTCGCAGCTGGTGCGCGCCATGGTGGCCCACTTCGGCACCCAGGCCGCCGCGAGCGACCTGTACGGCATCCACCGCCTCGTCCTCGACGTGGCCGAGCGCCGGGAACTGCCCCGCGAGAAGGCCGCGGCCCTGCTGAACCTCGGCGACCTCGACGCCCGGACCGGCCGCACGGCCGACGCGCTGGCGCGCTACCGGGCCGCGCTGGACGCCGGACGCGCGGCGAACGACCCGTACGCGACCGGCCGCGCGATGGAATCCGTGGGGGGCGCCCATCTGGAGCTCGGGGACTTCGACCGGGCCGCCGACTGGTTCGGGCGGGCCCTCGCCGAGCGGCTCGCCCGGGACGAGCGCGCGGACGCCGCCCGCCTCTACGGCCGGATCGCCGCCGCCCACACCTACGTCGGCCGCTACGGCGAGGCGCTGCGGAACTGGCGGGCGGCGGTCGCCGGGTACCGCAAGAGCGGCGATGTGGCCGCCCAGGCGCGGGCGCTGAGCGAACTGGCCCGGGTCCAGGAGTACGCGGGCCGGCCCGAGGAGTCGCTGCGCACCTGCCGGGAGGCGGTGGAATGGGCCCGGCGGGCCGAGGACACCCGGCTGCAGGCGGCGCTGCACCTGCGGCTCGCCGACACCTTCGAGCACCTCGGCGACCCCGCCTCGGCCGCGCTGCACCGGGAGACGGCCGAGCGGATGCTGCGGGAGGAGGCCGAGGCGTCCGACGTGTCCGAAGCGGCCGAGGCGTCCGGAACCGCCCCGGAGCGAGAAGGCGGCGCCTGCGAAATCCGTGGTGTTCCCGCGGAAGACTGATGCTTTGCGAGGCCGGACAGTGGTACGGCCTTCGTCGAGACGGTGATGCGGCGCTGTCTCCGGCGGTCCCCCGGTGCGCGCGCGGGCGCCGGGGTATGAGTAGTGATACCTCATGCCCTGCGTATCCTGCGAACTCTCCTGCGAACCGAGGACCGTGATCGATGTGAAGGTCGGCATCCCCCGCGAGGTCAAGAACAACGAGTTCCGGGTGGCCATCACCCCCGCCGGCGTGCACGAACTGGTGCGCCACGGCCATCAGGTCGTCATCGAGCGCGGCGCGGGCGCCGGCTCCTCGATCCCGGACGGCGAGTACATCGCCGCGGGAGGGCAGATACTGGACACCGCCGACGAGGTCTGGGCAGCCGCCGACCTGCTGCTGAAGGTCAAGGAGCCGACCCCCGCGGAGTACCGCCTGCTGCGCAAGGACCAGACGCTCTTCACCTATCTGCACCTGGCCGCCTCCAGGGAGTGCACGGACGCACTGCTGGCGGCCGGCACCACCGCGATCGCCTACGAGACCGTCGAGCTGCCCGGCCGCGTGCTGCCGCTGCTCGCGCCCATGTCCGAGGTCGCGGGGCGGCTCTCCGCCCAGGTCGGCGCCTACCACCTGATGCGGGCCGGCGGCGGCCGCGGTGTGCTGCCCGGCGGAGTCCCCGGGGTGCAGGCCGCCCGGGCCGTCGTCATCGGCGGAGGAGTGTCCGGCTGGAACGCCGTGGAGATCGCCGTCGGCATGGGGTTCCACGTGACCCTGCTCGACAAGGACGTCGACAGACTCCGTGAGGCCGACCGGGTCTTCGGCACGAGGATCCAGACCGTCGTCTCCAACGCCTTCCAGCTGGAGACGGCCTGTCTGGAGGCCGATCTGGTGATCGGCGCGGTGCTGATCCCCGGCGCCAGGGCGCCGAAGCTGGTCACCAACGACCTCGTCGCACGGATGAAGACCGGAAGTGTCCTTGTCGACATCGCGATCGACCAGGGCGGCTGCTTCGAGGACTCCCGCCCGACCACGCACACCGAGCCGACCTTCACGGTCCACGAGTCGGTCTTCTACTGCGTCGCCAACATGCCCGGCGCGGTGCCCAACACGTCCACCTACGCCCTCACCAACGCCACGCTGCCCTACGTCGTCGAACTCGCCGACCGCGGCTGGGCGGAGGCGCTGCGCCGCGACCCCGCGCTCGCCAAGGGCCTCAACACGCATGACGGCAAGGTCGTGTACCGGGAAGTCGCCGAAGCCCACGGCCTGGACCACGTGGAAGTCGCCGCGCTGCTCGACTGAACCCGCGGGCGGAGGGGAAGGTGACCTCCGGGCGTCAAGTCGACCAAGTCACCGACCGGTAAAGGCGATACGTCAACCGGTTTCACCAACGCGGCCGACTCGGCCCGGCCTTGCCCGACAGGTCCGGCGCGATGTGTGTATGGTCACTTCACGGATCCAGGACAACTCGCCTCGAACGTAACGCTTCCGCCGATTCGCACACCGGTGAAACCTGCTGTGCGACGGTCGTACGCCCTTGACAGAGGGATGTTTCATTGTCGACACATCGGGCCGGGTCCGGCGGATTGTGTTGCTGCGGACCGCCGACACGCCATAGAGTCGCCAACCGTCGGCATGATGCCACGCTGACCTGTCTAGAAGTTTCCTGGTCACCAAGGAGGTAAGACGACTTGTGAATGAGTCGACATTTACTCCCGGGGGTGGTCAACCAGGAATGCCTGCACGGGACCGGGGTCCCGCGGGGTTCGCTGCTGTCGGCTCCGTCGCCGTGCACACCTTCGCAGCCCAACAGAGTCAGCAGGCGACTCTCACTGCACACCCGAGCATGGATGGCCATCACGTGAACGCCATGGCCGGCGACGGAAGTGGCGCGCCCCACAACCAACTCGCCGACTACGACGAACTGCCCGAGGGGCATTTCTACGACCCTGACGCCGAGTACGAGCCGGATCCCGAGTACGCGGCCACCCTCGCGCCCGACGCTGCCCGCCAGCGCCGTGAGCGCGTCGGCCCGACCGGCCGCCCGCTGCCGTACTTCCCGATCCCGGGCCCGCTGACCGACCACGGCCCCGCGAAGATCATCGCGATGTGCAACCAGAAGGGCGGCGTCGGCAAGACGACGTCGACCATCAACCTGGGTGCCGCGCTCGCCGAGTACGGCCGCCGGGTGCTGCTCGTCGACTTCGACCCGCAGGGCGCGCTGTCGGTCGGGCTCGGCGTCAACCCGATGGAACTCGACCTCACCGTCTACAACCTGCTCATGGAGCGGGGCATGGCGGCCGACGAGGTGCTGCTGAAGACGGCGGTCCCCAACATGGACCTGCTGCCCAGCAACATCGACCTGTCGGCGGCCGAGGTGCAGCTCGTCTCCGAGGTCGCCCGCGAGTCGACGCTGCAGCGCGCGCTGAAGCCGCTCATGGACGACTACGACTACATCGTGATCGACTGCCAGCCCTCGCTCGGCCTGCTCACGGTCAACGCGCTGACGGCGGCGCACAAGGTGATCGTGCCGCTGGAGTGCGAGTTCTTCGCCCTGCGCGGCGTGGCGCTGCTCACCGAGACCATCGAGAAGGTCCAGGAACGGCTCAACCCCGAGCTGGAGCTCGACGGGATCCTCGCCACGATGTACGACTCGCGCACGGTGCACAGCCGCGAGGTGCTCGCGCGCGTCGTCGAGGCGTTCGACGACCACGTCTACCACACGGTCATCGGGCGCACGGTCCGCTTCCCGGAGACGACCGTCGCCGGTGAGCCGATCACCACGTATGCGTCCAACTCCGTCGGCGCCGCCGCCTATCGCCAGCTTGCCAGGGAGGTGCTCGCCCGGTGTCACGCCGAGTGAGTCTGCCGGGAGCCGACGAACTCTTCCGTACGACAGGGGGGATGGCGCTCCAGCCGTCCACGCCGAGGCGCCAGGCGGGCGGCGAGGCCCGGATCCCCGCTCCCGCGGGGGAGGGCGGCGCGGCCCAGGACGACACTCCGCAGTCGGTGCCCGCGCAGGGCGGCGACGGCGAGGGCGCCGAGCACGTCGCCACGGAGCCCGAGCCGGCCGAGGCCGCCGAGTCCCGCAGCCGCACCGCGCCGGAGCGCCCCGCGCGACGGCGGGGGACGCAGCAGGGGGCGACGGGCTCCGCGGGTTCTGTCGGTTCCGCCGGCACGGCCGCCGAGGCGGCCCCGCGCAAGCGCGCGAGAGCGGCGGCGCGACGGCCCAGTGGACGTGAGCGGCACGACGAGAAGATCACGGTGTACGTGTCCGCCGAGGAGCTCATGGACCTCGAGCACGCCCGTCTGGTGCTCCGGGGCGAGCACGGACTGGCCGTCGACCGGGGCCGGATCGTCCGCGAGGCGGTCGCCGTGGTCCTCGCCGACCTGGAGTCCCGCGGGGACGCCAGCATCCTCGTACGGCGCCTGCGCGGGCGGTAGCGGTAGCCTGCGGAGGCCATGACCTCGAACGACACCCCCGCCACCGGCCACGGCCCGCGGCCCGGCCGCCGGCGCGCGCTGGGGCGGGGGCCGGGGGCCGCGCCTCCGGCAGAGGCCCGGGCTCCGGTTCCTGCTCCCGCCCCCGTGCCCGCTCCGGCGGCCACGGAGGACCGACCGGACGCCGAAAGCGCCGAAGAGACCGGAAGCGCCGGGGGCGCCGGGGAGGGCGACGGCAGGTTCAAGGTCCGGCTGTCGAACTTCGAGGGACCGTTCGACCTGCTGCTTCAGCTGATCTCGAAGCACAAGATGGACGTCACCGAGGTCGCGCTCTCCGAGGTGACCGACGAGTTCATGGCGTACATCCGGGCGCTGGGCCCGGAGTGGGACCTGGACGAGACGACCGAGTTCCTGGTCGTGGCGGCCACCCTGCTCGATCTCAAGGCGGCCCGCCTGCTGCCCGTCGCCGAGGTGGAGGACGAGGCGGACCTCGCCCTGCTGGAGGCCCGGGACCTGTTGTTCGCCCGCCTGCTCCAGTACCGGGCGTACAAACGGATCGCGGAGATCTTCAGCGGGCGGCTCGACGACGAGGCCCGGCGCCACCCCCGGACCGCGGGGCTCGAGCCGCACCACGCCGAGCTGCTGCCCGAGGTCGTCCTCGACATCGGCGCGGAGGGGTTCGCCAGGCTCGCCGTCAAGGCGATGCAGCCCAGGCCCGAACCGCAGGTGTACGTCGACCACATCCACGCGCCGCTGGTCAGCGTGCAGGAGCAGGCTGCGATCGTCGTGGCGCGGCTGAGGGAACTCGGCGAGGCCGGTTTCCGGGAGCTGATCGAGGACACCGACGACACGCTGACCGTCGTCGCCCGGTTCCTCGCGCTCCTGGAGCTGTACCGGGAGAAGGCCGTCGCCCTCGAGCAGGAGACCGCGCTCGCCGAGCTGACCGTGCGCTGGACCGGCGGCGACGGGGACGTCACCCCCACCGTCACGGACGAGTTCGACCGGCCGCCCGAGCCGCCGGGGGAACCGGAGGAGGCGGGGGAGCCGGAGGGACGACCGGAGGAGGAGAAGGCGTGAGCGAGGACACGAGCGACGTTCCCGCGGGGCTGCGCACCGTCGCGGACCTCGACCTCGGGCCCGCTCTGGAGGCGGTCCTCATGGTCGTGGACGAGCCCGTGACCGAGGAGCACCTGGCGAAGACACTGGAACGGCCGAGACGCCTGATCGCGGACGCGTTGCGCGCGCTGGCCGACGAGTACACCGCCCAGGGGCGCGGCTTCGAGCTGCGGCTCGTCGCCGGCGGCTGGCGCTTCTACAGCCGCCCCGAGTACGCCGCGGCCGTCGAGGGCTTCGTCCTGGACGGCCGGCAGGCCCGGCTCACCCAGGCCGCCCTGGAGACCCTCGCCGTGGTCGCCTACCGCCAGCCGGTCAGCCGCAGCCGGGTCTCCGCCGTGCGCGGAGTGAACTGCGACGGGGTCATGCGCACCCTGCTGCAGCGCGGTCTGGTCGAGGAGGCGGGCACGGAACCCGAAACAGGTGCGATCCTGTACACGACGACGAACTACTTCCTGGAGCGGATGGGCCTGCGCGGTCTGGACGAGCTCCCGGAGCTCGCGCCCTTCCTCCCGGAGGCGGAGGCGATCGAGGCCGAGACCCAGGAAGCCGTACCGTCGTTCGATCCGGACGCCCCGGACCCGGACGACGGTCCCCCTACGAACACGGAATTGTGATGCGAAGCAGCGGCAAGAGCGGCGGACGCGGTAACCCCCGCGGTGCAGGCGGCAACAGGGACCAGAGGCAGGGGCAGGGCCGCCCCGGCAAACCCCGCCCCGAGGAGCGCCGCTACGACGTGGGCCCCGAGGGAGCCAAGGAGGGGCCCAAGTCCGGCCGTGGCGGCGCCAAGCCGTCGTCCCAGAAGGGCGGCGGCCGGGGCGGTCGCACCCTCCCCGGGCGTTCACGCGAGTACGAGACGCGGATGGAGGAGCGCAACCGCGACCGGTACGCGGGCAAGAAGGACGTGAAGCCCCCGAAGACCTTCCCGGGCGCCGAGCAGGAGGGCGAGCGGCTGCAGAAGGTGCTCGCCCGCGCGGGGTACGGCTCCCGGCGCGCCTGCGAGGAACTGATCGAGCAGGCGCGGGTCGAGGTCAACGGCGAGATCGTGCTGGAGCAGGGCCGCCGGGTCGACCCCGAGAAGGACGAGGTCAAGGTGGACGGGCTGACCGTCGCCACCCAGTCCTACCAGTTCTTCTCGCTGAACAAGCCCGCCGGCGTCGTCTCCACCATGGAGGACCCCGACGGGCGTCAGTGCCTCGGCGACTACGTCACCAACCGCGAGACCCGGCTGTTCCACGTCGGCCGGCTCGACACCGAGACCGAGGGCGTCATCCTGCTCACCAACCACGGTGAGCTGGCACACCGGCTGACCCACCCGAGGTACGGGGTGAAGAAGACCTACCTCGCGCACATCATCGGGCCGGTCCCGCGCGACCTGGGCAAACGGCTGAAGGACGGCATCCAGCTGGAGGACGGTTACGCGCGCGCGGACCACTTCCGCATCGTCGAGCAGACCGGCAGGAACTACCTCGTCGAGGTGACCCTGCACGAGGGCCGCAAGCACATCGTGCGCCGCATGCTCGCGGAGGCCGGCTTCCCGGTCGACAAGCTGGTGCGCACGGCGTTCGGGCCGATCACCCTGGGCGACCAGAAGTCGGGCTGGCTGCGCCGGCTGTCGAACACTGAGGTCGGCATGTTGATGCAGGAGGTCGAGCTCTAGGGGCTTGCCGCCGGGCCGCACCCCCTTTTTTATGGTCAGGGCGACCATAAAAAGGGGGTGCGGCTCATGGACGGCTACGACAAGTACGCCTTCGAGCCCTTCGCCGTCACCGCCGACCTCGCCGTGTTCACGATCCGCGGGGGCGCGCTGCACGTGCTGCTCGTCGAGCGCGGCCAGGAGCCGTACGCCGGGCGGTGGGCGCTTTTGGGAGGCTTCGTCCGGCCGGAGGAGTCCGCCGAGAGCGCCGCGCGGCGCGAGCTGGGCGAGGAGACCGGGCTGACGGACGTGTCCGGGCTGCATCTGGAGCAGCTGCGGACCTACAGCGAACCCGGCCGGGACCCGCGGATGCGCGTCGTGTCCGTGGCCTTCGCCGCACTGCTGCCCCACGCTCCCGAGGCGCACGGCGGCAGCGACGCGGCACAGGCCCGCTGGACGCCGTACGACTGTGCGCGCAAGCTCGCCTTCGACCACGACCGGATCCTGGCCGACGCCCGGGAGCGCGTCGGCGCCAAGCTCGAGTACACCTGCCTCGCCACCGCCTTCTGTCCGCCCGAGTTCACCCTCGGGGAGCTGCGGCAGGTCTACGAGACCGTGTGGGGCACCGCGCTCGACCGGCCCAACTTCCGGCGCAAGGTGCTCGCCACCCCGGGCTTCGTCGAGGCCGTCCCGGGCGCCGCGCGCCTCACCGGCGGCCGGGGCAAACCCGCCGCGCTGTACCGCGCGGGCACCGCCGTCACCCTCCACCCGCCACTGCTCCGGCCGGCTCCGGAAGGACGTCCCGCGTGACCACGACCACCGTCACCAAGCGCGCCGTGACAGGCGCGCTCACCGGACTCGCCCTGGGGGACGCACTGGGCTTCCCGACCGAGTTCATCGGCGTACCGAAGATCCTGGACCGGTACGGGACCTGGCGGGCGATGGAGTTGCCCACTCCTGCCCGCGTCACCGATGACACCCAGATGACGCCGGCGCTCGGCAGGGGGCTGCGGACGGCCGTGGACCGGGGCATGCTCACCCCGAAAGGGCTGGAGCGTCCGGCGCGCGAGGAGTTCGTGGAGTGGTACCGCTCGCCCGAGAACAACCGGGCACCGGGGCGGACCTGTCTCACAGCGTGCGGTCCGCTGCAGAGCGCTCTCCCCTGGCAGGACGCCTTCCAGGTCGGCTCCAAGGGCTGCGGCGCCGACATGCGGGTCGCCCCCACAGGCCTGGCCCCGGCCTGACCGGCGAACAGCACGCGGGCGCCGCCCAGTTGCAGGCAGCCCTCACCCGCGGGCACCCGACCGCGCTCGCCGCCTCCGACCTCACCGCCCACGCCGTACGACTGCTCGCCCAGGGCGCCGAACCCACCGGCCTGATCGGCCTGTTGCGTTCCTACGCCTACGAGAACCGCACCCGCTACCACGAGTTCTGGCTCGGTGACCTGTGGACCCGCGCCCAGGACCCCGCCCCCGAGCACTTCATCGCGCGCGGCTGGGACGAGTGCCTGGCCGTCCTGGAGCGCCTCCGGCACGTCGTGCGCACCGTCTCGCCGGAGACCGACCCGTGCCTGGCGACGGGGGAGGGCTGGATCACGGAGGAGGCACTGGCGACCGGCCTGCTCTGCTTCCCGCTCTTCGTCGACGAACCGCTCACCGCTCTGCGCCGCGCCGCCTGCACCGCGGGCGACTCCGACTCGATCGCCTGCCTGGCGGGCGCCTTCGCCGGCGCCCACCTGGGCGCCGACGCCTGGCCCGCCGCGTGGGCGGACCGCGTCGAGCACCGCGAGGAGCCGCCGGCGCTCGGCACGCTCTGGGACGCCCGTTCCTAGCCCGCCCGGAGGGCCGAGGCGCGGCGGGTGCGGACGAGGAAGTCCTCCACCCGCCGGCGGTCCGGTTCCGCGGGGAGCGGGCTGTGACGGGCGGCCTCCCCGGCCTCCCGCTCCAGGCGCGTCATCCGTGCCTGGACCTCGGACCAGGCGACCTCGCCCCGCTTCACCGCGAGCAGCGACGCGCGCTCCTCGCCCACGTCGATCGTGAGGGCGCCCGTACGGAGGACATCGCGGGCGGAGGCCAGCAGACGGAGCAGATGCATGGCGTGCTTCCAGCGGGGCGCCCCGTGGGCGCGGACGCCGGCCTCCAGCTTGCGGCGCTGGCTGTGGGCGTACCCGGTGAACGTCTCGTGGACCCGGCGGGAGAGGAACGCGCCGCGCAGGGCGAGCAGCTCGCGCCCGGTGTCGTCGGCGTGCTCCACGAGCGGTGAGTGCAGGCACTCCAGGATGTTCGGGTCGGCCCGCAGCGCCAGCTCGCAGAAGCGTTCCAGCTCCCAGCTGAACTGCTCCTCGGCCGGTCCCTCGACATGGGGCGGCGGCTTCTCGAAGCGCCAGAACAGGGGAGTGGGGGCGAGGAAGACGCCCCGGCGGTCGGTGTCGCTGCCCTCCGTGGCCAGACCGAAGGCACGCGACCCCATGACGCAGGCGTAGACGGTGTGGTCGCGGACCAGGTGCTCGGAGCGCATGCCCGGGAGCGTATGCGGCGGTCCACGCCAGGCGAATCGAATTTCCCTCCACCGGACCACCGACGTCTCGGCGGGCGGGCACCGCACGCCGAGCGCGTCCGTTCTGACTAGGCTGGACGACCGACACCCACGTCGGTGTGCCGACGAGCGAACACTCCGGCACACCCGTACACCAGCGCACCAGCAAGGAGCATCGTCGTGGCGGTACGAGCGGTCCGGGGCGCCGTCCAGCTCGAGCGGGACGAGTCCGGCCACATGGAGGAGAGGGTCGGAGCCCTGCTCACCGCTGTTCTGCAGCGCAACGATCTGGTCGTGGACGACCTGATCAGCATCTGGTTCACGGCCACGCCCGACCTGCACTCCGATTTCCCGGCCGCCGCCGCCCGCAAGCTCGGCATCGTCGACGTCCCCCTGATCTGCGCCCAGGAACTGGACATCGAGGGAGCCATGCCCCGCGTCGTCCGCATCCTTGTGCACGTCGAGTCCGACTTGCCGCGTGCCGACATCGCCCATGTGTACCTCGGTGCCGCGGCGGCCCTGCGCAAGGACATCGCCCAGTGAGAAGCGCACTCGTCATCGGCACCGGGCTGATCGGCACGTCCGCCGCCCTCGCCCTGTCCCGGCGGGGCGTCGTCGTCCACCTCGTCGACCACGACCCGGAGCAGGCCCGTACGGCCGCCGCGCTCGGCGCCGGCACCGACCGGGAGCCGGAGGGCCCGGTGGACCTGGCGATCGTCGCCGCCCCGCCCGCCCATGTGGCCGACGTCCTCGCCGAGGCCATGAGCCGTGGTGCGGCGCGCGGCTACATCGACGTCGCCAGCGTGAAGGGCGGCCCGCGCCGCGAGCTCGAGGAGCGGGGGCTCGACCTGTCGGCGTACATCGGCACCCACCCCATGTCCGGCCGGGAGAAGTCCGGCCCGCTGGCCGCCGGCGCGGATCTCTTCGAGGGCCGCCCGTGGGTGCTCACCCCCACCCGGGACAGCGACACCGAGGTGCTGAACCTCGCCCTCGAGCTGGTCTCGCACTGCAGGGCCGTGCCGGTCGTCATGGACGCCGACGCCCACGACCGTGCCGTGGCCCTCGTCTCCCACATGCCGCACCTGGTGTCCAGCATGGTCGCCGCGCGCCTGGAGCACGCCGAGGAGGCCGCCGTACGGCTGTGCGGGCAGGGCATCCGGGACGTGACCCGGATCGCCGGCTCGGACCCCCGGATGTGGATCGACATCCTCTCCGCGAATCCCGGACCGGTCGCCGACCTGCTCACCGACGTCGCCGCCGACCTGGAGCAGACGGTGCGGTCCCTGCGCGCGCTGCAGTCCTCCGACGAGGACAAGCGCCGCGAGGGCAGCGCCGGCGTCGCGGGCGTGCTGCGCCGGGGCAACGCCGGCCGGATCCGGGTCCCCGGCAAGCACGGCTCCGCGCCGCGCGTCTACGAGGTCGTGGCGGTGCTCATCGACGACCAGCCGGGTCAGCTGGCCCGCATCTTCGCCGACGCGGGACGCGCGGGCGTCAACATCGAGGACGTGCGCATCGAGCACGCGACCGGACAGCAGACCGGTCTGATGCAGCTCATGGTGGAACCCGACGCGGCCCCGGTGCTCACCGCGGCGCTCCGGGAGCGGGGCTGGGCGATCCGCCAGTAGGCACCCGCCGGAAGCGGTACGGGCGGTGCGTCCCGCGACAGCGCCCGTACCGCTTCCGGGGCCCTGCGCGCAGCCGGGAACGGGCAGGGCCGATCGAGGGACATACACCCAGTAACCTTGTCCAGGGCAGTCGCGCCCCGCTCCCCGTCAGCCAGGTCCAGGAAGGTCCCCACTGTGGAAAGCGCCACGCCAGTGATTGTCGCCATCGACGGTCCGTCCGGCACGGGCAAGTCGAGCACGTCGAAGGCCGTGGCGGCACAGCTCGGCCTGAGCTACCTGGACACCGGCGCCCAGTACCGGGCGATCACGTGGTGGATGGTCGCCAACGGCATCGACATCACCGACCCCTCCGCGATCGCCGCCGTGGCCGGCAAGCCCGAGATCGTCTCCGGCACCGACCCGGCGGGACCGACCATAACCGTCGACGGTGTCGACGTGGCCGGTCCGATCCGCGAGCAGGACGTCACCTCCAAGGTCAGCGCCGTCAGCGCGGTCCCCGAGGTGCGTTCCCGGATCACCGAGCTGCAGCGCACGATCGCCGGCTCCGCCGTCACCGGCATCGTCGTCGAGGGCCGCGACATCGGGACCACCGTGCTGCCCGACGCCGACCTGAAGATCTTCCTCACCGCCTCCCCGGAGGCGCGCGCGGCCCGCCGCAGCGGTGAGCTGAAGGGCGCCGACCTGCACACCACCCGCGAGGCCCTGATCAAGCGGGACGCGGCCGACTCCAGCCGCAAGACCTCCCCGCTGGCCAAGGCGGACGACGCGGTCGAGGTGGACACCACCGACCTGACACTGAAGCAGGTCATCGAGTGTGTCGTCACCCTCGTCGAGGAGAAGCGAGCCGGACGGTGACCGCACTTCCGTCGGCGCGGGGCGCCGAGGTCGGGCGGCGGATCGGCGTCGGCCTGATGTACGGGCTGTGGAAGCCGCGCGTGCTGGGCGCCTGGCGGGTGCCCGCGACCGGTCCGGTGGTGCTCGCCGTGAACCACTCCCACAACATCGACGGACCGATGGTCATGGGCGTGGCGCCCCGGCCGACGCACTTCCTGATCAAGAAGGAGGCGTTCGTCGGACCGCTCGACCCGTTCCTGACCGGCATCGGCCAGGTGAAGGTGGACCGGGAGACCACCGACCGCACGGCGATCTCCCGGGCACTCGGCGTCCTGCGGGAGGGCGGCGTCCTCGGCATCTTCCCCGAAGGCACCCGGGGCGAGGGAGACTTCGCCTCGTTGCGCGCGGGGCTCGCGTACTTCGCCGTACGCGGCGGCGCGCCGATCGTGCCCGTCGCCGTGCTGGGAAGTTCCGAGCGGAGCGGACGGTTGATAAAGGGGCTGCCCCCGCTGCGCTCCCGGGTCGACGTCGTCTTCGGCGACCCGTTCGACGCGGGCGACGGCGACGGCCGCCGCACCCGCAAGGCGCTGGACGCGGCCACCGAGCGGATCCAGAAGCAGCTCACCGCGCACCTGGAAAACGCCAGACGCCTCACCGGGCGCTAGGCGACACTGAGTAGTGGATCACCCGGAACCGGGCATTCCACCGACCACCACGATGGACAACGAGGTACGGACTTCATGAACGACCACATCCAGCCCGACGGCTCGGCCGAGCACGAGCACGATCACGGGGCGCTCGGTGACGCCGAGTTCGCGGAGTTCATGGAGCTCGCCGCGGAGGAAGGCTTCGACCTCGAGGACGTCGAGGGCGCCATCGAGGCCGCCGGGCACGGCCCGCTGCCCGTGCTCGCCGTCGTCGGACGCCCCAACGTCGGCAAGTCGACCCTGGTGAACCGCATCATCGGCCGCCGCGAGGCCGTCGTCGAGGACAAGCCCGGCGTCACCCGCGACCGCGTCACCTACGAGGCCGAGTGGGCCGGCCGCCGCTTCAAGGTCGTCGACACCGGCGGCTGGGAGCAGGACGTCCTCGGCATCGACGCCTCCGTGGCGGCGCAGGCCGAGTACGCGATCGAGGCGGCCGACGCCGTGGTGTTCGTGGTGGACGCCAAGGTCGGCGCGACCGACACCGACGAGGCCGTCGTCCGGCTGCTGCGCAAGGCGGGCAAGCCGGTCGTCCTGTGCGCCAACAAGGTGGACGGCCCGAGCGGTGAGGCCGACGCCTCCTACCTGTGGTCCCTGGGCCTGGGCGAGCCGCACCCCGTCTCGGCCCTGCACGGCCGCGGCACCGGCGACATGCTGGACCGGATCCTGGAAGCGCTGCCGGAGGCGCCGGCGCAGACCTTCGGCACCGCGGTCGGCGGCCCCCGCCGGGTCGCCCTGATCGGCCGCCCGAACGTCGGCAAGTCCTCCCTGCTGAACAAGGTCGCCGGCGAGGAGCGCGTCGTCGTCAACGAGATCGCCGGCACCACCCGCGACCCGGTCGACGAGCTGATCCAGCTGGGTGGAAAGACCTGGAAGTTCGTCGACACCGCGGGCATCCGCAAGCGCGTCCACCTGCAGCAGGGCGCCGACTACTACGCCTCGCTGCGCACCGCCGCCGCCGTCGAGAAGGCCGAGGTGGCCGTCGTCCTGCTCGACGCCGCCGACACCATCTCGGTGCAGGACCAGCGCATCGTCACCATGGCCGTCGAGGCGGGGCGGGCGCTCGTCCTGGCCTTCAACAAGTGGGACACCCTCGACGAGGAACGCCGCTACTACCTGGAGCGGGAGATCGAGACCGAACTCGGCCAGGTGACGTGGGCACCGCGGGTGAACGTGTCGGCCCGCACCGGACGCCACATGGAGAAGCTGGTCCCGGCGATCGAGACGGCCCTGGCGGGCTGGGAGACCCGGGTCCCGACGGGCAGGCTGAACGCCTTCCTCGGCGAGCTGGTCGCCTCCCACCCGCACCCCGTGCGGGGCGGCAAGCAGCCGCGCATCCTGTTCGGCACGCAGGCCGGCACCAAGCCGCCGCGGTTCGTCCTGTTCGCCTCCGGCTTCATCGAGGCGGGTTACCGGCGCTTCATCGAGCGTCGGCTGCGCGAGGAGTTCGGCTTCGAGGGCACGCCGATCCACATCTCGGTGCGGGTGCGCGAGAAGCGCGGCAAGAAGAAGTGACCCGACGGCACGCGGGGTGAAGCAGGGTGAAGGGGGCGGTCCCGACCGGGACCGCCCCCTTCACCCTGCGGGGCCGACGGGCTCGGCGACCCTCGGTCAGGCCTCCCGGCGCGGGGCCGGGGGCAGCGCCGCCGGCACGTGGTGCATCCCGATGGCGTGCCGGCCGACCGCTGTGACCTGCTGCCACTGCGGCTGCTGCCCGGCGGTCCGACGGGCACTGCCCGCCCCCGCCTCGTAGGCGCCGTACGACCCGCCGCCGAAGGTCCCCGAACCGTGGCCGACGGACGAGTCCGCACCGCCGGACGGGCTCGTTCTGTGCGGGATGCTTCCGAAGGCGGTGAAGCCCAGTTTGTCCTCGCCGCTGCGGTCGCCCGGCAGTGAGCGGAAGGACTTCACGTACTCGGCGTAGAGCGCGTCGTAGATCGGCGTGGCCGAAGGGCCGCCCGGGGAGCCCTGGGCAGACCGCACCGGGGCGGGGACCAGCGGGAAGGCCTGGCGGCGGGGAGCGTCGTATGCGTGCACATATCTCCCAACGACCCCGCCCGGCAAGGGATGCGGCCCCTGTGGGGTTTTCGCCGGTCAGCGGCGGCTCGGCAGCCGCTCAGAGACCGGCCAGCGGCAGGGCCGCCGCGACCAGCCTCCCGTTCGCCGCCGCCCGGTCCAGGGCGTCGCGCAGCAGGTCCTCGCGCGGCTGACGGCCGATCGAGCCGACCGGGGCCGCGAACAGCAGCACCTGCTGGTGCTTGTTGGCGGCCGTCCGCCAGCCCTCGGTGACCTGGAGCGGCTGGTGCGCCTGCCACCAGGCCACCGGCTGCCCGCCGTTCGGGTTCGGCTGGAGCACCGCGTGCAGCTGGCCCATGGCCAGCAGGACCGACCAGCCGTGCAGCACGGGCGGTGTGGTGGACAGCTCGGTCACGGGGACGAATCCCTGCTCGATGAGCAGGGGCAGGAATTCGTCGCCGGACGCGAGCGAACCGGGGCGTGCGACCGGTGCGGTCGGCTCGACGACCAGGGCCGGGTGCAGTTCCCCGGCGACCAGGACCAGTCCGCTGGTCACGCCGAGCACGGCCTGCTCCGGTACGACCTGCTCCGGTGCGACGTGTCCCGGTGGGGCGTAGGCGGCCTGTACGGGGGGTGCGGCCGGTGCGGGCGCGGTGTCGTTTCCGCCGATGGACCGCACGGCGCCCTGGAGCTGCTCCTCGGTGACCTGGACGACCTGCGAGGGCAGGCAGGTGGAGTGGGCGAAGGCGAGGACGGCGGTCTCCTCCCCGATGAACAGGACTGTGCTGGTGCGCTCCTGCTCCGGGTCGCCCGGGGTGCGGCAGGAGGTGCAGTCGTAGCCGCCCGGGGCGGAATCTCCGGCGAGCAGGCGGTCGGCTTCTTCGTCGCCGATCTCGGCGCGTACCTCGTCGCTGACGTCGAGCATGCGCGGCACGGGTGACTCCCTCGGGATGCGGTGCGTGGACGAGGCCGGGGGGCTCCCGGCCCGTGGTCCGGGCGGGTCCCCGGCTCACACAGAAGACAACGGGCGATCCGCGGGGGGAGTCACGCCCTGAAGCGAACGGAATCGAACCATCTGGCGCACCCGGTCACTTCCGGCACGGAATCGGACACTCATCGTCAACTGCCTTCGGTTTCAAAGGTGTTGCCCGGAGAGAACAGCTCGCGGAGCGTCCGGCGTGTCGGTCGGTAAATCAGGAAATAGGGGAATAAAGTGGGTGTCCGGAAACTGACGCTACTTAGGGTAAAGGTGAACTGGCCTGGGAGGACGGGGAGTTGCTTGATCCTGCCGGTTCGGGCGTTGGCGCACGGCGTCTCGTGACGTGGTGGCGGCGCTCCGCCTTGGGGGACCCCGAGTCCTTGGAGAGGGAACTACATGTTCGAATGCGCCGGCGACATCCGCGGCAACAACCACGACGATGCCCACGACGGCGAGCGAAAGGCTCAGAAGCCCCGTACGGCGGCGGTGCTGGCCGGCGCGGTGCTGCTCGCTCCCCTCGGGCTGCTGGCCGGGGCCGACAACGCCACGGCGGCGGACAGCGGAGTGTGGGACCGCATCGCGCAGTGCGAGAGCGGCGGCAACTGGCACACGAGCACCGGCAACGGCCACTACGGCGGGCTGCAGTTCACCGCATCCACCTGGCGCGCGTTCGGCGGCACGGCCTATGCGCCGACCGCCGACCGGGCCACCAAGGAGCAGCAGATCGCCGTCGCCGCCAAGGTCCAGCAGGTCCAGGGGTGGGGCGCCTGGCCCACCTGCTCGGTACGCGCCGGGGCGACCGGGAGCGCACCCGCCGCCGGCCCGGCGCCCGTCGGGAAGGAGCCGGCGCAGTCGTCGGGCGAGGCGAAACAGGACTCGTCCGGCGGCCACTACACCGTCCGCAAGGGCGACACGCTGAGCGGCATCGCCGCCCGGCACGGGACCACCTGGCAGCGGCTGTACGCCGCCAACGATGACGTCATCGGCGGCGATCCCGACCTGATCATGCCCGGACAGCGCCTCGCGCTCTGAACCGCCCGGGTGGACCGGAGGCCCAGGTGAGGCCCGGTCGCCCGTGGTGAAGCCCCCCGTCCGGCCGGCTGCCGGTACTCGGCCGGCCGGACGGGGCCTTCGGCGTCGGGCCGGGCGCCGGAACCGGCGGCCGGGCTGCTGTTTCCCGTCATGTCCGCCCGCCCGCCCGAACCGCCGCGGAGCATGTGAGGGAAGCGCGAACAATCTGTGCGGATGACGCCTCCGCGGGCGTGCGGACGGCGAAATGTGCGAGGCCCCGGACGTTTCTTCCGGGAACCGCGCCAGGTTTATCCGCGCCCCCGGTACGAGGCTCGGGAATTGTCCGCGACCTCCTCCGGAAGAGGTGTCGAATCACCCATTCGTGTGATGGTTGCGGGCATAAACGCCTGTCGTGATCCTGTGACAGAAGTGTGACCACCGGGGGATGTCGGAGCGTGTTCCCGGCCGGGCCTTCCCCGTCCGCCGGGCAGGGCATAGCGTGACCGTATGGCACCCATTCCGACACCCTCCGCCGAACCCGACGACAGCCCCGACGCCTATGTGGGCCTGCCCGCGGACCGCGCCGAGCGACTCGCGCGCGAGCGCGGCTGGTCGACGGTGCGGGCGCTGCCGCCGGGGGCGATCATCACCATGGAGTACCTCGTGGGACGGCTGAACTTCGAGGTGCGGGACGGCAGCGTGGCGCGTTCCTGGAAGGGCTGAGGCACGGCGGCGCCCCGGGATCCGCCAGGGAATCCGTCAGGAGCGGGCCGACGGCGCGCTGCCGCGCGGATGGCGTTCCCCGTGCGACGGGCGGCGGCTGCCCGCCGGGCTGACCGGACTGCGCTCCGCCCGGCCCAGGTGCGGGCCGGGCGCCAGGTAGACGGGAGACCGGGTGGCGGAACGGGACGCGGAGACCGGCTCGGGGACCGCGGTGTCCTCGCGGTCGGTGAGGGGCTTGAGCGTGACCGGCGCCGCGGCGGGCAGGGGGGCGGCGGGCGCCGTACGGCCCCGACGCGCGTACCGGCGCTCGCGCCAGCGGTCGCGCCAGTCGAAGATCCGGTCCTCGGTGCGGGCGATCATCGGCTCGAACCAGGGCAGCGCCAGCAGGATCAGCAGGCCGGCCACCCAGCCGAGCAGTACGTCGCTCAGCCAGTGGGTGCCGAGGTAGACGGTGGACAGGCCGACACCGAGCGAGGTCACCGCGGAGAGGGCGGACAGCCAGCGCCGCGCTCTCGGAGTGGAGGCCAGATAGGCCAGGATTCCCCAGGTCACCACGGCGTTGGCGGTGTGGCCGCTGGGAAATATGCTGCCGCCGAGCCACATCTCGCTGGACCCGATCTCGGTGGCGTAGTGCGGTCCGAGGCGCCCCATGCCGTACTTCGCGGCACCGACGGTGATGTTGAGCAGCAACAGGGAGACCCCGAGCGCGAGCAGCGGACGCAGCGTGTGCTGCCGCCAGGAGCGCCAGCCCAGCCAGGCGGCGACCATCACCGCGGTCGGGCCGCGCTGGCCGAGCACCACGTAGTAGTCGACGAAGGCGTGGAGCTGTGCCCACTGCTCGTAGGGGCGGAAGAACATCACCCGCCAGTCCAGCCGGACCAGCCAGGACGTGATGACGACGGCCCACACGATCGCCACGTAGAAGGCCAGGGCGGAGCCGAAGAGCACCGTCCGGTGCCGGCTCATTCGGGGCATGTCGATGTGAGCCGGTCGTTCCGGCTCACGATCCAGCCTCGCGAACACCCGGTCCAGACGGGTGGGCTTACGTTCGGTACGCACCCAATCGACGTTACAGGGAGTGAACGCGCGGCCCCGCCGAACCGGCGGCTTTGTGATGACGATGTGATGTGGGATTGCTCTCAAGGTGACCTTTGTTCTTGGTGAATCGGCAATCCCCGAACATTGTTTCCCTGAATTCTTTTGATCATTCGGGGGTGCGGATTTATCGCGCTTTTGGAATTCGTTCACCAGGCGATGGTGCGGAATTTCCCCGGTGCTCACCGCCGGTGGCCGGGGCGGGAGCGGCTCAGGGCGGGCCGGAACCGTTCAGCCAGAAGGCGCCGTAGACCGCCGAGGACACCGCGACGGACACCACCACCAGCGCCGACCTGGGCGTACGCAGCCGGGCCAGGCCCTGTGCGGGGGGCAGCAGCAACGGGAAGGCGGGCATGAGCAGACGCGGCTTCGAGCCGAAGTAACTCGACGCGCACAGGGCGAGGGCGGTGACGACGCCGGCGTACACCAGCAGGGGCAGCGGCTGGCGCCGCCGTACGCAGACCACGTACAGCCACACCAGCAGACCGACCCCGAGGACCAGTCCGAGGCCCGCCAGGGCCGACGGGAACGAGGTGAACTTCTCGAGGGCGAACCGGGCGAAGGCGTAACCCCCGTCGAACCCGTTCCGCCAGCCGGCCTGCACGTCGAGATACCCGAACGGCCCCTTTCCGGTCCGGTGGCCGACCCACAGAACGTAACCGGCGGCGCCGAGCGGAGCGAGGAACATGCCGAGCGCCCGGCGGACGCCGACGCCGGGGGCGCTCGGCGGCACGTGCGCGCCCTCGGGCGAGGAAACACGCCGGGTGTCCTCGTGCGGGGCGGCGCGTTCCGCGGAGCGCGCGCCGCCCGCCGGTGCCGCGCCCCGGCTTCCCCCTAACGAGCGGAAGCCGGCGGGGGAGCGGCGGCCGTGCGCGAGGGAGGCGATGCCCGCCGCCCAGACCGCCGCGACCACCGCCAGCCCCACCGGGCGGGTCAGCCCGGCCAGACCCGCCAGCACCCCGGCCGTCACCCAGCGCCCGGTCAGCACCGCGTACAGCGACCACGCGGCGAGTGCCGTGAACAGGGACTCGCTGTACGCCATCGACTGGACGACACCGACCGGCAGCACCGCCCAGAGCAGCACCGCGCACAGTCCCACCCGGGGCCCGTACACATGGTCCGCCACCGCGAAGATCCCCCAGGCGGCGGCGAGCGAGGCCAGTACGGCGACGGCGAAGCCCCCGTCGGCGTACGACAGCGGGGACACCGCCGCCAGCAGCCGCTCCAACCAGGGGAGCAGGGGGAAGAAGGCCAGGTTCGAGTGCACGTCCCCGTTCGGGAGGCGCACCTCGTAGCCGTACCCCAGCTCGGCGATCCCCGTGTACCAGAGCGCGTCCCAGCGGGCCGTCAGCAGGGTGTACGCGCTCTTGCCGCGCGTCTCGCTCCACAGCGCCAGGACGACCAGCCCCAGGGCGCGCACGGCCGCGTACCCGAGGAGCGCCGGCGCGGCCCGGCGCAGCGGGCCGGGGCGGGACGACGGGGCACGCGTCTCGAGATCGGTCACGGGCCCGATTATCGACCGGGCGCGTGGCGAATCGGTTCGGCGGAGCGCCCTCCCCGTGGGAGGCGGGCCGCCCACGGGGAGGGGCGATCCTGCAGGACGCACGGGCCCCGGAGACGACCGGAAGGCGCCGGAAGCGACCGGAAGCGACCCGAAAGAAAGTGGTGTACGCCACACGTTTCTGCCGAATCTGTGAGAGGCCCGCCACTCGATACCACCGTTCCCTCGCGTACGCTGACGTGTCACTCGCCGTTCGTTGCGCAGGCCGGAGGCCACACCGCTCCTCTCCGACCGAGTCGCGGGGAAGTCCCCGACCCCGTGAGCCGCCGAGCGCGAGGGAACATCTGGGAGGTCTGTGCATGTCCGGGACGACCACGGCTGCCGCGCTGCGTCGTAGGGCGGCCGGGGCCGGGGCCAACCGCTGGGTGGTACTCGTCGTCCTCTGCGTCAGCCTGCTGCTCGTGGCCGTCGACGCGACCGTGCTGCACGTGGCGGTCCCCGCCGTCACGGAGGACCTCAGGCCCGGCGGGATGGAACTGCTCTGGATCGTCGACTCCTACCCGCTGGTCTGCGCCTCGCTGCTGATCCTGTTCGGCACCCTGGGCGACCGGGTCGGACGCAGGCGCGTACTCCTGCTCGGCTACGCCCTGTTCGGCGTCGCCTCCGGTGTCGCGGCCTTCGCGGACGACGCGCAGGTGCTGATCGCGGCGCGGGTGCTGCTGGGCGTCGGCGGCGCGATGATCATGCCCGCGACGCTGTCGATCCTGCGGCAGGTCTTCCCGGACCGGCGCGAGCGGGCCCTCGCCATCGGCGTCTGGAGCGCAGTCGCCGCGGTCGGCGCGGCGGTCGGCCCCCTGCTCGGCGGGTTCCTGCTGGAGCACTTCTGGTGGGGCTCGGTCTTCCTCATCAACATTCCGCTGATGCTGGTCAGCCTCCCGGTGGGGCGGATCCTGCTGCCGGAGTCGAAGGGCGACGGCAGCGGCCCCTGGGACGTGGTGGGCGCGCTGATGGCCGCCGCGGGGCTGTTCGCGGTGGTCCTGGGCGTGAAGCGGCTCGGCAGCGGCGGATCCGCCGCCGGCGGCGGTGTGTGGACCGCCCTGACGCTGGTCGCGGGCGCCGCCCTGCTCATCGTCTTCGTCCGCAGGCAGCGGCGCCGCGCGCACCCGCTGGTCGACCTGCGGATGTTCACCCGGCCGGCGTTCAGCACGTCGGTGGGCTGCATCGTGCTGGCGATGCTCGCCCTGGTGGGCCTGGAACTGATCGCCGCGCAGTACCTCCAGCTCGTCCTGGGACTGTCCCCGTTGGAGACCGGACTGCGCCTGCTGCCGCTGACGTTCGCGGCGATGGCGGCGGGACTGGCGGGCGCGCGGCTGCTGCGCCGGTTCGGGCCGCGCCGCATGGTCTGCTTCGGTTTCTGCCTGACGGCCGCCGCGGTGCTGCTGCTGACCGCGATGGGCGGGCAGGACAACCGCACCCTGCTGCTGAGCGGATTCGTCCTGCTCGGCTTCGGCCTGGAGACCACCCTGTTCGGGGCGTACGAGTCGATGCTGAGCGAAGCGCCCCCGGAGCAGGCGGGCGGGGCCGCCGCCATAGGCGAGACCTCGTACCAACTGGGCGCCGGCATCGGGATCGCGCTCCTCGGCAGCATCATGAACGCCGCCTACGCGCCCGGCCTCACCGGAGTTCCCGGAGTGCCCGCGTCGGCTTCCGCGGCGGCGGGGCACTCGCTGGGGGAGGCCCACCAGGTCGCCGCCCAACTGGGCGGGCCCGCCGGGGCCGCCCTGCTGGACGCGGCACGCCACGCCTTCGTGCACGGGCTGCATGTGACCCTGCTGGTCAGCGCCGGCCTGCTGCTGCTCGGGGCCGCGATGGCGCTGCGGCTGCCGCGGGCGATGCACTGCGAGACGGCGGAGGCCGGGGTGACCCCCGCGGAGGTGCCGGCCGAACCTCCCGCGCAGGCGCCTGCGGCCGTGCCCGCCGACGAACCCTCGGTCAAGTCGATCGAACCGAGTGAACCGGCTGAACCTGCCGAATCGCGCAAAGCCGCCGAGGTGCCCGCCCCGCGGGCGGCCGCGGACTCCGGCGTCTCGGTGTGAGGCGTGCCGCCGCCGGGCCGGGTGGACGTGTGCGGCACCGCGCCGTAACGTCGGGTCGGTCCGAGCCCTGACCAGCAGCGCTAGTTGACAAGTGCGCCGGCCGGCTCCGCCCCGGTCGGATTCCTCGGAGGGTGCCCCATGTCCGTCTCATCGAAGACATCGAAGACATCGCCGTCACCGAAGTCGCCCCCCTTCGACCCGGCCGACCCGCTCGGCCTCGACGACCTGCTGGAGCCGGAGGACCTGGCGGTCCGGGACACCGTGCGCGCCTGGGCGGAAGACCGGGTACTGCCCCATGTCGCCGACTGGTACGAGAAGGGCGAACTGCCCGGCATCCGGGAGCTGGCCCGGGAGCTCGGCGGGATCGGCGCGCTCGGCATGCCCCTTCGCGGCTACGGCTGCGCGGGCGCCTCGGCCGTGCAGTACGGGCTCGCCTGCCTGGAACTGGAGGCCGCCGACTCCGGCATCCGGTCCCTGGTCTCGGTGCAGGGCTCGCTCGCCATGTACGCGATCCACCGGTTCGGCGGCGAGGACCAGAAGCAGCGGTGGCTGCCGGAGATGGCCGCCGGTGAGGTCATCGGCTGCTTCGGGCTCACCGAACCCGACCACGGTTCCGACCCCGCGGCCATGCGGACGTACGCCAAGCGCGACGGCGGGGACTGGATCCTGAACGGTCGCAAGATGTGGATCACCAACGGGTCCGTGGCCGGTGTCGCCGTCGTGTGGGCGCAGACCGACGACGGGATCCGCGGGTTCGTGGTGCCCACCGACAGCGCCGGGTTCTCGGCGCCGGAGATCAAGCACAAGTGGTCGCTGCGCGCCTCCGTCACCAGCGAGCTGGTCCTCGACGACGTACGGCTGCCCACCGACGCCGTACTGCCCGAGGTGACCGGGCTGCGCGGCCCGCTCAGCTGCCTGACGCACGCCCGGTACGGGATCGTCTGGGGTGCGATGGGCGCGGCGCGCGCCTGCTTCGAGGCCGCCGTCGACTACGCGAAGTCGCGGGAGCAGTTCGGGCGGCCCATCGGCGGGTTCCAGCTGACGCAGGCCAAACTCGCCGACATGGCGGTCGAACTGCACAAGGGGACACTGCTCGCCCATCATCTCGGGCGGCGCATGGACGCCGGCCGCCTGCGTCCCGAGCAGGTCAGCTTCGGCAAGTTGAACAACGTCCGCGAGGCCATCGACATCTGCCGCACGGCCCGCACCATCCTCGGCGCCAACGGGATCTCGCTCGAGTACCCCGTGATGCGGCACGCGACGAACCTCGAATCGGTGCTCACCTACGAGGGCACCGTGGAGATGCACCAGCTGGTGCTGGGCAAGGCGCTCACCGGAATCGACGCGTTCCGGTAGGCCCGGTGGGGGCAGGGCCGGCGAGCGGCCCTGCCTCAGCTCTGGTTGTAGAAGCCGTCCGACCGGTGCGCCGCGGGCTCTCCGCTGACGACCTCGGTGTCGGCCGGGCTGAGCAGGAACACCCGGTTGGACACGCGCTCGATGGAGCCGCGCAGACCGAAGATCAGTCCGGCGGCGAAGTCGACGACGCGCTTGGCGTCACCGGCGTCCATGGCGGTGAGGTTGATGATGACGGGAATCCCGTCCCGGAACAGTTCGCCGATGGCGCGGGCGTCCCGGAAGCTGTCCGGGGTGACCGTGCCGATGCGGCGGCCCTTCTCCTCGGCGACGTCCGTGGCCACCTTGACCCGCGGATCGGTGACCCAGGCGTCCCCCGGCTCGGTTCCGTCGGAGTAGTCGTCGTCGTAGTAACGCTCGTCTTCGTTGTCGTCGACGAGGCCAAGCCAGGCACTTGCCTTGCGTACCGATCCCATGGACGCCTCCTCTCACAGCGGTCCTTCTTGCTTTCCGCATCCCTATGGTCGTCCATGATGCGGATGGCGCGCCAAGTGATGGGACGCCGCGCGGGGGGTTTGTGACGGTACTGGTGCACGGAGAATCCGTCGAGAGCCCAAGCCCCCCAAGGGCCTTGACGTAAGCGGGTGCTGACTGTGAGTGAAATATGATTCTTCTCGGCGTATGGGTGATGGGCAGCGCGTACGGGTGAATGTGACAGTCGGTACGATGCCGCCGCTCCACTTCGCGACATCCACGGGGGGACGTCATGTTCGGAATGGTCAGGCCCTGCCGGCATCGGCTCGGTGAACGGCTCACGGCTCAGTGGACGGCGCACCTGTGCGGACTGTGCCTGGCGTTGCGCGGGGACCACGGGCAGTTCGCGCGCGTGGTCACCAACTACGACGGTCTGCTCGTCTCGGTCCTGACGGAGGCTCAATCGGCGCGCGCGGACGCCGTACGGCGCACGGCCGGGCCGTGTCCGCTGCGCGGCATGCGGACCGCCTCCGTCGCGCACGGCGAGGGCGCGCGACTCGCGGCGGCCGTCTCGCTGGTCCTGGCCTCCGCCAAGGTGCGCGACCACGTGGCCGACGGGGACGGGCTGCTGGCCCGCCGGCCGGTGGCGCTCGCCGCTCGCCGCGTCGCCGCGAGCTGGGGCCGGGCCGGAGCGCGGACCGGTTCGGACGTCGGGTTCGACACGGCCGTCCTGGTCGACGCCGTCGACCGGCAGACCGGCATCGAGGCCCTGGCCGGGCCGGGTACCCCGATCCTCACCGTCACCGAACCGACCGAGACCGCCACCGCGGCGGCCTTCGCGCACACCGCGGTGCTCGCCGGGCGCCCGCACAACGCCGGGCCGCTCGCCGAGGCCGGGCGTCTCTTCGGCCGGCTCGCCCATCTCCTGGACGCCGTGGAGGATCGGGAGGCCGACGCCGCGGCGGGCGCGTGGAACCCCCTCACCGCCACCGGAACCCCACTCGCCGAGGCCCGCCGGCTCGCCGACGACGCCGTGCACGGCATCCGGCTCGCGCTGCGCGAGGTGGAGTTCGGTGACGGAGGTCTGGCGCACCGGCTGCTCGTCCACGAACTGCCCAACTCCGTCCACCGTGCCTTCGATACCGTCTCTTGTGCCCACGGCTCCGGCCCCTACGCCCCGCCCGGCGCACCGGGCATGCCCGGAGGCCCGATGCCGCCCGAGCCGCCGCGCCGCGACCGGCGCGGGTTGCTCGCCGGCTGCGCCGTGTGGCTGGGGCTGGCCTGTACGTGCCGGATGTGCTGCGGCACGTACGAGGACCCCTGGAGCCGGGAGCACAAGGACGCGCTCTGCTCCCGGTACGACTGCGGCGGGTGCTGCGACTGCTGCAACTGCTGTGAGTGCTGCCGCTGCTGCGGTGAGGACGGCGGCTGCGACTGCGGCTGCGACTGCTGAACCGGCTTTCGGGGAGGCGTTCCAAGGGGCCCTGCGGAAGGAACCGGAGGGGAAATCGGAGAGGGAACAGGGAGGAATCGGAGGGGCTACTTCCGGACACCGCGCGGCGGGTGACGTCCGAAAGGCACTCTTGCGCCGACCGGCCGTTCGGCCGAATACTCACCCCCAGCGCTTGTCAGGGGCACGGCATGTTCGGAATCCGGACGACCTGCTTCCTGACTGCGCCTCACGGGCCCGAACCCCACGGGGCCCCCTACTTCCTTTGTGGAGGAACGAGAAGTGAGGATCAAGCGCACCACCCCCCGCAGCGGCATCTCGAGACGCACCCGGCTGATCGCCGTCTCCACCGGCCTCGTGGCCGCCGCCGCGATCGCGATCCCCAGCGCGAACGCGTCCGAAGCACCCACCACCTTCAGCTCCGCCGAGCTCAACAGCGTCAGCGGATCGGTGCTGAAGGCCGACATCCCGGGCACTGCCTGGGCCGTCGACAGCAAGACCAACCGGGTCGTCGTCACCGTCGACAGCACGGTGTCCCAGGCCGAGATCGCGCAGATCAAGCAGCAGGCCGGCGCCGACGCCGGCGCGCTGCAGATCAAGCGCACGCCCGGTACGTTCAGCAAGCTCATCCAGGGTGGCGACGCCATCTACTCGAGCACCGGCCGCTGCTCCCTCGGCTTCAACGTCCGGTCCAGCAACGGGACCGAGTACTTCCTGACCGCCGGCCACTGCACCCAGGGCTCGAGCACCTGGTACGCCAACTCCGGCCGCACCACGGTGCTCGGCACGACCGCCGGCTCCAGCTTCCCGGGCAACGACTACGGCATCGTCCGGTACACCAACTCCTCGATAGCCAGGCCCGGCACCGCGAACGGCGTCGACATCACCCGCGCGGCCACCCCGAGCGTGGGCACCACCGTCATCCGTGACGGCTCCACCACGGGTACGCGCAGCGGCCGGGTCACCGCGCTCAACGCGACCGTGAACTACGGCGGCGGCGACGTCGTCTCCGGCCTCATCCAGACCACGGTCTGCGCCGAGCCCGGTGACTCCGGCGGCTCGCTCTACGGCAACGACGGCACCGCGTACGGTCTGACCTCCGGCGGCAGCGGCAACTGCACCTCCGGCGGCACGACCTTCTTCCAGCCGGTGACGGAGGCCCTGAGCGCCTACGGCGTCAGCGTCTACTGAGCCGGCTGAACCTGCTGAACCTTCTGGACCTGCTGGGTCGACGGACCAGCAGCGGGTCGCCCGTCCAGGAGGACGGACCGGGGGTCGGCCGGTACCACCGGCCCCCGCAGGTTCACCGCAGCCGGCAGCACGACGAGCCCCCGCACGGCAACCGCCGCGCGGGGGCTCGCCCTTGTGGGGGCACGGAGCTACCGTCTAGGGACACACACCAGGACGCGCCGGGCGGCGCCGGTCGCGGGATCACCTGATGCGCCACTTCGGACTCTGGGGGGCCGTGATGGTCGAGGAACTGGTGACGGCGGGGGTGGCGCTGGCGTCGGCCGGAGCGGTCGGTCTGATGTCGGCGGCGCGGGTCGTCAAGCAGTACGAGCGCGGGGTGGTGCTCCGGCTCGGCCGGCTCCGTCCCCAGGTGCGGGGTCCGGGGCTCACGCTGATCGTTCCGTTCGTGGACCGGCTGCACAAGGTCAACCTGCAGATCGTCACGATGCCCATCCCCGCGCAGGAGGGCATCACCCGGGACAACGTCACCGTACGGGTGGACGCGGTGGTCTACTTCAAGGTCGTCGACGCCTCCGCCGCACTCGTCAACGTCGAGGACTACCGGTTCGCGGTCTCCCAGATGGCCCAGACCTCGCTGCGCTCCATCATCGGCAAGAGCGACCTGGACGACCTGCTGTCCAACCGGGA
>NZ_JBSGHG010000049.1:0-46556 GCF_053604275.1 Streptomyces sp. NPDC004051
GTCGGTCACCTCCGGCGCGGTGATCTGCGAGATCAAGGACTGACGGCCCGGCCGCAACACTGCTCGGCGCACCCGCCGGGCGCCCGACGGGGCCATCCAGCCCCCCGGGCGCCCGGGTATGCGTTGTACGCACAGGCGGTGAGCTCCGCCGAGGCCCGCCTGCCCCGTGTCGGTTACGATCTTTGCAGTCGGCCGTGTTCGCCCGTCGGACGACGCTCCGGGCGGTGCGACGGCGCGCAGAGAACCGATGAGGGAGAGCGACCGATGATCTTCATCACCGCCAAATTCCGTATCCGCCCCGAGTACGCGGACCAGTGGCCGGACATCGCCGCCGACTTCACCGCCGCGACCCGTGACGAGCCGGGCTGTCTGTGGTTCGACTGGTCCCGCAGCATCGACGACCCGACGGAGTACGTCCTGGTCGAGGCCTTCCGTGACGACGCGGCGGGGGCGGCCCATGTGCAGTCCGAGCACTTCAGGACCGCTCAGCGGACCCTGCCGCCGCACCTCGCCGAGACCCCGCGGATCGTGAACGCGACGGTGCCGCAGGACGACTGGTCGCTGCTGGGCGAGATGAGCGTCCCCGAGCAGGACTGACACTCCGTCACCAGCGCTGCTCCCGGTCGGGTGTTCGGGGACGGCTCCCGTGAGGTGTCGTCCCCGGTCCCGGCCGGTTCAGTGGCCGCGCCGCTGCAGTTTCAGGTCCGTGACCACGGGGCGGTGGTCCGACGCGTCCGTGGCGACCTCGTGGGCGCCGGTCACGGTGATGCCGGGGGAAACCGTCACCAGGTCGATGCGCTTGACGGGGTCGACCGCCGGGTACGTCCCACCGCCGTCCGGGTCGGCGTCCCGTAAGCGCTGCCGGAGCGGCGCCAACTCCGGAGCCGTCGCCTCGGCGTTGAAGTCGCCGACCAGGATCTTCGGTCCGCGGTCGGCGGCCAGCACCTCGAGCATGTCCGCCACCTGGGCCGCGCGGACCGACGGGTCGGCCCGGTGGTCCAGGTGGGTGCTGTAGACGTGTACGAACACGCCCTTGACGTTGACCGTCACCTCGGCGAAGCCGGGCGCCGGGGCGGGCACCGGGTCGGGGGTCTGGGTGGAGAGCCGGGTGATCTCGTGGTTCTCGGCCTCGAGCACCGGGTGGCGGCTCAGCACGGCGACACCGTACTGTCGGCGTTTCCCCTCCGCGGTGGCCGGGTCCAGATCGTAGATCGGTGCGAAGAACACCCGCATGGCCAGCGTGTCGGCGAGCGCGCGGGCCTCGTCGACGAAGTCGCTCCGGGCGCCCCAGTGCACGTCGACCTCCTGGAGACCGATCACGTCGGCGTCCAGATCGCGTATGGCCTCCGCGGTGCGGTTGAGGTCGAAGACCCCGTCCTGACCGGCTCCGGCGTGGATGTTGTAGGTCGCCACCCGCAGCGGTACGGCAGGGGCCTGCGCCCCGAAGGGGACGGTCTCCGCGGCTGTCACCGGTGCCGCCGTGGCGAGCACGACGGCCATGACGGCGGTCGGCAGGGCGGCCGGACGGGCGTTGCGGGCGGGGCGCCGGGAGTGGTGCCGCATGTCTTCTCCGAACTGAGCAGACGTCAGAACTCGTGTCACAACCGCGTCATTGTCTCTCGCCCGATCCGACTTCCGTGGGTAGGTTGCTGCTTCCCGGCCGCCGTTGGAACTGGAGCGTACGCATGTCCGAGACCCCCGCCGTCGGTGCCCTGGGCAACAGGATCAGGACCGATCAACCGCACACGGCACGGATCTGGAACTACTGGTTGGGCGGCAAGGACAACTACTCGGTCGATCAGGAGGTGGGAGAGCAGATTCGCAAGCTCCACCCCGGCATCGGCGAGTACGCCCGCGCGGACCGGCAGTTCCTCCAGCGAGCGGTGCGGTACCTGGTGGCCGAGTGCGGCATACGCCAGTTCCTCGACATCGGCACCGGACTGCCCACCGCCGACAACACCCACGAGGTCGCCCAGCGGATCGCCCCCGAGTCCCGCGTCGTCTACGTCGACAACGACCCGATCGTTCTGGCCCATGCCGCGGCCCTGCTGACCAGTACACCCGAGGGCCGCACGGCCTACCTCGACGAGGACCTGCGCGACACCGACACCATCCTGGCGCGAGCCGGGCAGCTGCTGGACCTCGACCGGCCCGTGGCTCTGATCCTGCTGGGCGTCGTCATCTTCATCGAGGACGACGCCCAGGCCCACGGGATCGTGCGGCGCCTCATGGACGCCCTTCCGGCGGGCAGTCATCTGGTTCTGTCGCACACCGTCACGCGACCGGACATGCCCGATGTCGACGCGGCCGTCGCCTTCTGGAACGAGCACGGCACTCCGAGGCTGACCCAGCGGTCTCCCGAAGCGGTCGCCGGGTTCTTCGACGGGCTCCAGCTCCTCGGACCCGGTGTGGTGTCCTGCAACCACTGGCGTCCCGCCCCCGGTGACGTGGCCCTCGGCGCGGAGGTCGCCATGTACGGCGGGGTGGCACGCAAGCGATGACCCCGGGCCCCGGGGCGGGTGGGGGCGAGACGGCTCAGGTCACTCGGTGAGTGCCTTCTCGATGTCGGTGATGACCTGCTCCATGGCGATCGGTCCGTTGCTGCTGCTCCAGACCTGTCCGTCGACTCCGTGGTCCCGGCCCGCCTCGACGGCCTTCATCCGAGTGAAGGCCTTCTCGGAGCGGGCGGCCTCCAGCGCCTTGTCGCCTTCGGCGTTGAGCGTGGCGATGAAGACGTGGTCGGCGTCGGCCTTGGTGAGGTTCTCCAGGGACAGCGGGTCCGAGTGCGGCTGCTTGCCGAGGTCCTCGGCGAGGGGCAGCGGGGACAGGCCGGCCTCCTCCAGCATCGCGGTGGGCATGTTGGCGGAGTTCATCACGATCGGGCCGCCCGGCATCCACCGCATCACGATGCCCGTGCCCTTGGCGCCCCCGCCCGCGTTCCCCGCGCGCTCGACCAGGGCGTCGATCTTCTTGTCGAGTTCGTCGGCCCTGCCCAGCGCCTCGCCGTAGGTGTCGAGGCTGGAGCGCCAGTCACCGGCGGCCGGGACGATGGTCGGCGCGATGGCGGAGAGCGTCTCGTACTGCGACTTCTCCAGGTTGGCGCCGGTGAGGATGATGTCCGGCTCGGCCTTGAGGATCGCCTCGGTGTTGGGTTCCCTGACCGTGGCGACCAGCGGAATGTCCTCGGCCTGTTCGCCCAGATAGGCGGGAGCGCCTTCGGCGCCTCTGGCGGCGCTGGTGCCCACCGGAGTGATGCCGAGCGACAGGGCGGTGTCCAAGGAAGCGTCACTGAGAGTGACGACCCTCTTCGGTGCGCCGGCGACCGTCACCTCGCCGAAAGCCGTCCGCACGCTCCGTTCGGTCCCCTCGGCCGCCGTCTTCCCTTTGCTGTCATCCGAGTTGGCGGAATCGGACCCGCCACAGGCGGCGAGGGCGATGACCAGCGGCGCAGCCGCCAGAGTGAGAGCGGCGGAGCGCAGCGAAGACCGGCTTCCGGGCATGGGGGACTCCAGGGGGAGGTGGATGTACGGCGAAAGCAAAGTTAGGTTAACCTCACCTTTGTTGAATATGGAAGGAGGGGTGGTGGTGACGCTGCGTTCCCTCATCGTGCGCGGCCTGCTTCCCGGCGTCGGCGTCCTGCTGGCCGCGGTGATCGCAAGCCTGCTCCTGGGAGCGGGGGAGGTCGGACCGGGGCGCGCCCTGTCCGCCCTGCTCGGCGGGGCGGACGACGACGCCCGTTTCACCGTGCTGGAACTGCGGCTGCCGCGCACCCTGGTCGCGGTCGCCGTCGGCCTGGCCCTGGGCGTCGCGGGAGCCCTGCTCCAGGCGGCCGCCCGCAATCCCCTGGCCGAACCGGGCCTGCTGGGGGTGAGCGCGGGGGCGTCCTTCGCCGTGGTCCTCGCCCTGGTCCTCGGCGCTTCGGCGGCCACCCTCGGCCCGTATGTGGCGGTTCTGGGGGCGGGCGCGGGGTGTCTGCTGGCGCTGGCCGCGGCCCGGTTGCGCGGGGCCGGGGACGACCCCGTGCGGCTCGTGCTCGCCGGTGCGGCCTTCAGCGGGCTGATGGCCGCGGGCTCCTCGGTGATGCTCCTCGTCGACGCCCGGGCCGCCGACGAGATCCGCTTCTGGACCATCGGGTCGGTCGCCGGGCGGGAACTGGCGGATCTGTGGAGCATCCTCCCCGTCGTCGGTCTCGGGCTGCTCCTCGCCGTCCTCGTGGCTCCCTCCCTGACCGCGCTGAGTCTCGGTGACGACGTGGCCACCGGCCTCGGCCACCGGCCCGGCCGGGTCCGGGCCCTCGCGGTGACGGCCGTGGCCCTGCTGGTCGGCGGGGCCACCGCCCTGGCGGGCCCCGTGGCCTTCGTCGGGCTCGTCGTGCCGTTCGCCGCCCGCGCCCTGGTCGGTCCGGACCTGCGGCGGCTGCTGGCCGTCTCCGTCTTCATCGGCCCCGCCACCGTGCTCACCGCCGACGTCGTCTCCCGGCTCGTCGCCCGCCCCTACGAGATGCCCCTCGGCGTCATGACCGCGCTCCTGGGCGCGCCCGTCCTGGTCGCCGTCGTCCGATCCCACAGGTTGCCCTCGTTGTGAAGACTCTCCCCACCCCGTCCGGACCGGCGACCGGGACCGCGGTTCAGGCCCGTCGCGCACCGCGCGGTGTCCCCGGCGCCTGGCGCCCGGCCGTCGGCCCCTACGCCGTGCTGGTTCCGCGCAGGCCGCTGCTGGGCACCGTCGCCGTCCTGGTCGTGCTGACCGCCGCGAGCGGGGTGCACCTCGCCGTCGGCGAGATCTTCGTCCACCCGCTGGACGCGCTGCGCGCCCTGGCGGGTGAGGGCACCCCCCGCGACATCCTGGTCGTCGAACGCCTGCGGCTGCCGCGCCTGCAGGCCGGTCTGGCCGTCGGCGCCGCCCTCGGCGCGGCCGGCTGTCTGATGCAGACCCTCGCCCAGAACCGGCTGGCCACCCCCGACACCGTCGGCCTCAACGACGGCGCCGCGGCCTTCGCCGTCGCCTCGGTCACCGGGATCAGCACCAGTCTGCTGCCCGGCGCCGCCGCCCTCACCGGTGCCGCCACCGCCGCCGCCCTCACCCTCGCCCTCAGCGGCGGCGCCGGGCGCGGGGGGTACCGGTTCCTCGTCGTGGGCCTCGGCGTCGGCGCCGTCTTCGGCGCGATCACCAGTCTGGTCCTGGCCCGCTCGGCCGCCGACGCGGCCAACGCCGCCTACGGCTGGACCGTCGGCACCCTCAACGGCCGCGACCAGGAAGCGGTGTCCCTGCTCGCCGTCGCCCTGCTCCTCGCCCTGCCGCTCGGCATGGTCCTCGGCCGCCGGCTGCTCCTGCTGCGCCTGTCCGACTCCGTCGCCTCCGGTCTCGGCGTCCGGGTCAAGGCCCTGCGCCTGGCCGTCATCGCCGTCGCGGTCGTCCTCGGCGGCCTCGCCGTCGCCGTCGCCGGGCCGCTGGGCATGATCGCGCTCGCCGCCCCCGAGGCCGCCCGCCGCATCGCCGGGCCCCGTGCTGTTCCCGTCCTGCTCTCCGCCCTCACCGGCGCGCTCTTCACCCTCCTCGCCGACCTGGTGGGCCGCACCGTGCTCGCTCCGCTGGAGGTCCCCGTCGGCCTGGTCACCGCCGTCGTCGGCGGTCCGTACCTGATCTGGCTGCTGCTCACCACCCGTACCAGGAGGTCCCTGTGAACCCGGTCGCCGCCGACAGCCGCCTGAGCACCCGGGCCCTGTCCCTGGGACACGGCTCCGACCTCGTCATCGACGGCCTGGACCTCGCTCTGCCCCAGTGCCGGGTCACTGTCATCGTCGGCCCCAACGGGTGCGGCAAGTCCACCCTCCTCGGCGGGCTGGCCCGCACCCTGCGCCCCCGGGGCGGCGCGGTCCTCCTCGACGGCCGGGAACTCACCAGGATCCCCACCCGGGAGATCGCCCGCACCATCGGCATGCTCCCCCAGTCCGCGATCGCCCCCGACGGCCTCACCGTCCGCGACCTCGTCCGCTACGGCCGCCAGCCCCACCAGGGCCTGCTGCGTCAGTGGTCCGCCGCCGACGCCCGCGCGGTCGAGGAGGCGCTCACCGCCGCCGACCTGCACGGCCTCGCCGACCGTCCGCTCGAGACGCTCTCCGGCGGTCAGCGCCAGCGTGCCTGGATCGCCATGGCCGTCGCCCAGGAGACCGAGATCCTCCTCCTCGACGAACCCACCTCGGCCCTCGACATGGGCCACGCCCTCGAAGTGCTCGAGCTGGTCCGCTCGCTGGCCGCACAGGGCCGCACCCCGGTCCTGGTCCTGCACGACCTGACCACCGCGTGCCGCTACGCCGACCATATGATCGCCCTCAAGGACGGAGCGGTGGTCGCCCAGGGCGCCCCGTCGGCCATCGTCTCCCCCGACCTCGTCCGGGAGCTCTACGGAGTCGAGAGCGCCATCCTCACCGACCCGGTCCACGGCACCCCGGTGATCTGCCCCCTGCACATCGCCACCTCCGCGCCAGGCGCCTGAACCGGTGCGACGGCCCGGTCCGGGCGGGACGGCAGGGGCGGCCGGGGGCAGCCGGTCAGGATCCGCCTCCCCCGCCCTGTCCCCTGGCCTTGTCAGTGGCGCGGAAGCGCGTGTATAACGTTGTAAAACTCTCATCCGGCGGCTCGATGCCCGGCTCACGGTGACGGCGCCCGTCTCGCCACCGGTCCCCGGCCGGGCCGTCCACGAAGGGATTGCCGTGCGGGTCAGCCTCAAGGACGTCGCCGCGCACGCTGGGGTCTCCATCAAGACCGTCTCCAACGTGGTGAACAACTACCAGCACGTCACCCCCGCCATGCGCGAGCGCGTCCAGAGGTCCATCGACGCCCTCGGCTACCGGCCCAACCTGACCGCCCGGCACCTGCGCAAAGGGCGCACCGGCATCATCGCGCTCGCCCTGCCCGAACTCGGCAACCCCTACTTCGCCGAACTCGCCGCCGCCGTCATCGACACCGCGGCCGAGCACGACTACATCGTGCTGCTGGACCACACCGGGGGCCGTCGCGAGCAGGAGATCCTGGTCAGCCAGGGGTTCCGGGCCAGGGTCATCGACGGACTCATCCTCAGCCCCATCGAGCTGGAGGCCAAGGACTTCCGCGAGCGTACGGAGCAGGTGCCGCTGGTCCTGCTCGGCGAGCGGGAGTACGACCTGCCGTACGACCACATCGCCATCGACAACGTGGCCGCGGCCCGCGCCGCCGTCCGGCACCTGGTCTCACTGGGACGCCGCAAGGTGGCGTTCATCGGGGCCCGGCGCGCCCGCAGCGAGCCCGCGCAACTGCGCGTACGGGGCTGGCGCGAGGAGCTCACCGCCGTCGGCCTCCCCGCCGACGAGGGCCTCGTCGCCGCCACCGACGGCTGGGGGCACGCGGACGGTGCGGCGGCGATGGCCCACATCCTGGACAGCGGGCAGCGGCCCGACGCGGTGTTCGCCTACAACGATCCGATGGCCATCGGGGCGATGCGGGTCCTGCACGAGCGTGGTCTGCGGATCCCCGACGACATCGCCGTCGTCGGATTCGACGACGTGCTCGAAGGGCGGTTCGGCGCGGTGACCCTCACCTCCGTGTCACCGGACAAGGCCGCCATCGGCAGACTCGCGGTGGAGTCGGTGCTGGCCCGGCTGCACGACACGGCTCCCGAGCCGCGTCGTATCCGGGCCGACTACCGCCTGGTCGAACGGGAGAGCACCCTGGGCCGGTCCGCCGGCACCGGCACCGCGAACACCTGACCAAGGGTTTCGACTCCCGGCCCACCGGCCGTACGGGCTCCTTTCCGGGCCCTGAACCGGCCCCGTCCGGCAAGCGCTTGCCGGAGCCGCCCCGCTCACCCCCTCCCCCGCCGCGCTCCGCGCTCACCTCGTGCACAGGGGGTTTACAGCGTTCTTCCAACGATGTAAAAACCTGTTGGCGGCGAACCGGACGCCGTATCGCACACCGGGAGCAGCACCGGTTCCGCGCTCTCCAGCTCCCCAGTTCCCTTTCAGCGTCACCCGGATCGGGGTCACCATGCAGCGCACCATTCATCGCCCTCACCTCCTCGCCCGTCCCGTGCTCGTGGCCTTGGCGGCCACGGTGGCCCTGACCGCCACCTCCTGCGCGAAATCGGAGGACGACGCGTCGGACAGCAAGAAGTCCCCGGCAGCCGCGGCCGACGCCGGCCAGAAGGTCGTCACGCCGAAGCCGGGCGGCAAGACCTGCACCATCGACGCGTACGGCGGCAAGAAGCTCGACCTCAAGGGCGCCACCGTCGGTTTCTCGCAGTCGGAGAAGGAGGCCAACCCGTTCCGCATCGCCGAGACGCAGTCCATCAAGGACGAGGCGGCGAAGCGGGGCGTCGAACTGCTGACGGCCAACGCCCAGTCACAGTTCTCCAAGCAGATCAGCGACGTCCAGGACCTGCTCGCCAAGGGCGCCGACCTGCTGGTCATCGCGCCGCTCAACTCCGACGGCTGGGACCCGGTGCTGCAGGCCGCCGCCGCCAGGAAGGTTCCGATCGTCACGATCGACCGCAAGATCAACGCCACCGCCTGCAAGGACTACGTCTCCTTCATCGCCTCGGACTTCGTCGAGCAGGGCCGGCGGGCCGCCGACCAGATGATCGAGGCCACGGGCGGCAAGGGCGAGGTCGCGATCCTGCTGGGCGCGGCCGGGAACAACGTCACCACCGAACGCACCAAGGGGTTCAAGGAGCGGGTCGCGGAGAAGGCCCCCGGTCTGAAGGTCGTCTTCGAGCAGACCGGGGACTTCACCCGGGAGAAGGGGCAGCAGGTCACCGAGCAGCTCATCCAGTCCAAGCCGGGCATCAAGGGGATCTACGCGGAGAACGACGAGATGGGCCTGGGCGCGGTGGCCGCGCTCAAGGGCGCGGGCAAGAAGGCCGGCAACGTCGAGATCGTCACGGTCGACGGCACACGCAACGCCGTACAGGGCATCGTCGACGGCTGGATCACCGGCGTCATCGAGTCCAACCCGCGGTTCGGTCCGCTGGCGTTCGAGACGCTGGACGCCTTCACCCAGGGCAAGGAAGTGCCCCAGGACGTCGTCATCCAGGACAGCGCCTACGACGCCGGCAACGCCGAGCAGGACCTGGGCAAGGCCTACTGACCCCCGCGGGGCCCGCTCCCTCCGGGCCCCGCCGTCCCGTCACCACTCACTTCCTGGAGGCACAGGTGGCTCCCCCCGCCGCAGTCCTCGCCGTCCGCGGACTGAGCAAGACCTTCCCGGGCGTCCGGGCCCTGGACGACGTGGACCTGACCCTGCATCCGGGCGAGGTCCACGCCCTGATCGGCGAGAACGGCGCCGGCAAGTCGACCCTCATCAAGCTCCTCACCGGTGTCCACCGGCCCGACGCGGGTGACATCGTTTTCCAGGGCCGCGAGGTCTCCTTCGCCACGCCGCTGGAGGCGCAGAAGGCCGGGATCTCGACCATCTACCAAGAGGTCAACCTCATCCCGCTGCTGAGCGTGGCCCGCAACCTCTTCCTGGGCCGCGAGCCGCGCACCCGTCTCGGCCTGCTGGACTTCGCCCGTATGCACAGGGAGGCCGAGGAGACCCTGCGCGCCTACGGTGTCCGGGTGGACGTCCGTCTGCCGCTGCGTGCCCTCGGCGTCGGCGCTCAGCAGATGGTCGCCCTGGCCCGCGCGGTGGCGACCGAGGCGCGCGTCGTCGTCATGGACGAGCCGACCTCCTCGCTCGAGCCGCGGGAGGTCGAGACCCTGTTCTCGGTGATCCGGCGGCTGCGTGACGAGGGCATCGCGGTCGTCTACGTCAGTCACCGGCTGGACGAGCTGTACGCCGTGTGCGACACGGTCACCGTGCTGCGCGACGGGCGGCGTGTCCATCACGGCCGTCTCGCCGACCTCGACCGGCTGTCCCTGGTGTCGACCATGCTGGGCCGGGAGCTGGGCGAGGTCCGCACGGAGGGCCTGACCCGGTTCACCGGCGACCACCATGCCCTCGGCACCCGACCCGTGCTGGAGGCACGGGAGCTGACGGTGCCGCACAAGCTGCACGACGTGTCCGTGACGATCCGGCCCGGCGAGGTCGTGGGACTCGGCGGGCTCCTCGGATCCGGGCGGACCGAGACGGCCAAAGCCATCTCCGGTGCGCTGGCCACGAGTTCCGGGCAGGTCCTGGTGGCCGGTGTCCCGTTGCGCGGCGGCTCCACCCCCGCCGCCATCCGGGCGGGCGTCAGTCTGCTGCCCGAGGACCGCAAGAGCGAGGGCATCGTTCCCGGGCTCTCGGTCCGCGAGAACATCTCGCTGGCCGTGCTGCCCCGGCTCTCCCGTTTCGGTCTGGTCTCCGAGGCGCGCGTCGACAGCGTCGTGGACACCTTCGTCGAACGGCTGCGCATCAAGGCGTCCTCACCGCACCAGAAGGTCGGTGAACTGTCCGGCGGCAACCAGCAGAAGGTGCTCCTCGCCCGCTGGCTGGCGATGAACCCCAAGGTGCTGCTGCTGGACGAGCCCACCCGGGGCATCGACGTCGGGGCCAAGGCCGAGGTGCAAAGACTCGTGGACGAACTGGCCGCGGACGGCCTGGCCGTTCTGCTCATCTCCTCCGATCTGGAGGAACTCATCGAAGGGTCCGACCGCGTGGTCGTGCTGAAGGACGGGGCGGTCGTCGGCGAACTGGACGGCGAGGACGTCACCGAGGACACACTGATGCGGACCATCGCCGGGCACGCCCCGGTCGGGGGCACGGCCGGCGTCACGGCCGCGAAGGAGGCCGGCGATGGCTGAAGCCGCTCTGCGCACCGCGCCGCTGGACCGGACCCGCGTCCTGCAGTGGCTGCAGACGTACGGCGTCTACGCCGGCGTGGCGCTGCTGCTGGTCGTCAACACCGTCATCACCCCGCACTTCCTGTCCGCGGAGAACTTCCGCACCCAGGCCGTGCAGGTCGCCCCCGTCATCATCGTCGCGCTCGGCATGGCCCTGGTCATCGGCACCGAGGGCATCGATCTGTCGGTCGGCGCCGTGATGGCCCTGGCAGCCTCCGTGACCGCCCTGTACCTCGGCTACGGTCTGCTGCCGGCGCTGCTGGTGGTGGCGGTGTTCGCCGCCGCGGTCGGAGCGGCCAACGGGGCGCTGGTCGCCTTCGTCGGGGTGCAGCCGATCGTGGCCACCCTGGCGCTCATGGTCGGCGGCCGGGGCCTCGCCCTGGTCCTGCTGCCGCAGCTGGAGGATCTGCGCAATCCCGCGCTCGCCTCCCTGGGTTCCGGCGACGTCCTGGGCGTGCCGTACCTGATCCTCATCGCCGCCGTCCTGGCGCTGCTGGCCGCGTTCGTGGTCCGCCGCACCACGTTCGGGCGCCAGCTGCTGGCCATCGGGGACAGCCGCCCCGCGGCGCAGCTGGCGGGTCTGCCGGTGCGGCGCGTGCTGATCGTCGTGTACGTGCTGTGCGCGCTGCTGGCGGCCGTGGCGGGCGTGCTGGCCACCGCCCGGCTCCAGGCCAGCGACCCGACCTCGCTGGGCAATCTGATGGAGCTGTCCGCCATCACCGCCGTCGTGGTCGGCGGGACCCCGCTGACCGGCGGCCGTGTCAACATCGCCGGCACCGTGGCGGGAGCGGTCCTCATCCAGTTGCTCACCGCCACCCTCATCAAGCACGATCTGCCGCCGTCGTGGACCCAGATCGCGCAGGCCATAGTGATCGTGTGCGCGGTCTACGCGGCACGGGGACGGGGGAAGCGATGACCGCCACGAAGACGGACGTGCCCGTGGCCACGGCGGGCGGGCGACCGCCGAAGGCCGCGGGCCCCGAGGGCTCCGTACGCTCGGAGCGCCTCAGCTCCCTGGTCCAGCAGCACGGGGCGCTGGCCGTGCTGGTGATCGTCTCGCTGGTGGCGTCGTTCAGCTTCGACTCCTTCGCCACCGGGGACAACGTCGGCAACATGGCGACGAGTTCGGCGTTCCTGGCGATCGTCGCCCTCGGGATGACCTTCGTCATCATCACCGGGGGCATCGATCTGTCGGTCGGTTCCCTGTTCGCCCTGGGGGGTGTCCTGGCGGCCTGGGGGTCCCGGCACGGGACCCTGGTGGCGCTGCTGTTGCCCCTCGTGGTGTGCGGCGGGATCGGTGTCGTCAACGGCCTGCTGGTGGCGCGTTCCCGGCTGGCGCCGTTCATCGTCACCCTGGCGGCCATGCTGGGGGCGCGCGGTCTGATGCTGGCCCTCACCGACGAGGGCGCCGAGACCTACCTGATCGGCAAGGGCTCCTTCCTCTCCGAACTCGGCCAGGGCACCACGCTCGGCATCGGCAACCCCGTGTGGGTCACCCTGGCGCTGTTCGTCGCCGGAGCGGTCGTCCTGCGCCGCACCCGTTTCGGACAACATGTGTACGCGGTCGGCGGCAACGAGGACGCGGCGGCCCTGATGGGTGCTCCGGTGGCCCGGACCAAGATCCTCGTCTACACGTTGTCCGGGGTGCTGGCCGGGCTGGCCGGCGCGCTCAACGCGGCCTGGCTCGCGTCCGGTGTGACCATTCTCGGCAACGGCATGGAGCTGGAGGCCATCTCCGCGGTCGTGATCGGCGGCACGCTGCTCACCGGCGGCCTCGGTCATGTCAGCGGCTCGCTGGTCGGTGTCCTCCTGCTCAAGGTGATCCAGAACGTCATCAACCAGATCGGCTCCCTGGACTCCTCCTACCAGCAGGTCGTCAGCGGCGCCTTCCTGGCCGTCGTGGTCGTCGCCCAGACCTGGCTGGGCCGCAGACGCCAGTTGCTGTGAAGCCCCGGACGCGGCGGCCCTCCCTCCCCGGACCGGCTGCCGCGTCCGGCTTTCGGGGCAGTCGGCTCCCGGTTCCCGTACGGGAGCGGAGGCCGGCCGTCCCGCGCACGCGCACGTGTACCGCCCCCCACTCTCCGAGGAGGCACGATGCGTCGACCACCCGCACCGCGTTCACCGGTTCACGGGATCGGACACCGGCGGTGGTGGGTCACCACCGCGCTGATGGTGCTGGTCCTGCTCGGCGGTACGGCCCTCACCGGGTCCGCCACCGCTGCCGCCGCACCCCGGGCGTGGACGCCCAAACCCGCGCCGATGACCACCCCCTGGACCGACCGGGTCCCCGTCGACACGCCCCTGCCCGAGTATCCCCGCCCCCAGCTCACCCGCCCCGACTGGGCCAATCTCAACGGCATCTGGGACTTCGCCGTCACCTCGGCCGACGCCAGCCGGCCCGCGTCGTTCCCCGAGCAGATCCGGGTGCCGTTCGTGGCCGAGTCCGCACTGTCCGGCATCCAGCGCCGGATCACGCAGAACGACAAGCTCTGGTACAAGCGCACCTTCACCGTGCCGTCCGGCTGGAACGGCCGGCGTGTGCAGCTCCACTTCGGCGCGAGTGACTGGCGCACGACCGTGTGGGTCAACGACCGGCAGGCCGGCGCGCCGCACAGCGGCGGCTTCGACGCGTTCTCCTACGACATCACCGATCTGCTCGGCAGCGGCGCCAACACCGTCGTCGTCTCCGTGTGGGACCCGACCCAGACCGGCGGCCAGGCCGTCGGCAAGCAGCGGATCAACGACGTGACACCGCATCCGGGCGGCGGCATCTTCTACACCGCCGCGTCCGGCATCTGGCAGACGGTGTGGCTCGAACCCACGGCGCCCGCGCACATCACCCGCCTCGACATGGTTCCCGACCTGGTGAACAACCGGCTCAGGGTCACGGTGCGGGGCGCCGGCACGAACGGCCACCAGACCCGGGTCACGGTCTCCGCCGGCGGTACCGCGGTGGGCGCCGCCACCGGCCCCGTCGGCAGCGAGTTCACCGTGCCGGTGCCCTCCGCCCGGCGGTGGACCCCGGACGACCCCTTCCTCTACGACGTACGGGCGGATCTGCTCTCCGGCGGCACGATCGCCGACTCCGTCGGCAGCTACACCGGAATGCGCTCCGTCGGCGTCGCCCGCGTCGACGGGGTCCTGCGCCCCGTCCTCAACGGCGAGTTCGTCTTCCAGACCGGCACCCTGGACCAGGGCTACTGGCCGGACGGCATCTACACCGCGCCCAGCGACGCCGCGCTCCGGTACGACCTGCAGAAGCACAAGGACCTCGGCTTCAACATGGTCCGCAAGCACATCAAGGTGGAGCCGCAGCGCTGGTTCTACCACGCGGACCGGCTCGGTCTGCTGGTCTGGCAGGACATGCCGTCCATGGACCTGCGCACGCCGGACGCGGCCGCCCGTACCCAGTGGGAGGCCGAGTACGACCGCGTCATCGACCAGCACCGCAGTTCGCCTTCGGTGGTGATGTGGGTCAACCAGAACGAGGGCTGGGGCCAGTACGACCAGGCCCGCATCGCGAACGAGGTCAAGGCGTACGACCCGTCCCGTCTGGTGAACAACATGAGCGGCGTCAACTGCTGCGGAAGCGTCGACGGCGGCAACGGGGACGTCGTCGACCACCACGTCTACGTCGGTCCCGGCACCACGGTGCCCGACGCCACCCGCGCGGCCGTCCTCGGCGAGTACGGCGGCCTGGGTCTGAAGGTGTCCGGTCACGAGTGGTACCCCGGCGGCGGGTTCAGCTACGAGGACCAGCCGGACGCGGCCCGTCTCGGCAACCGGTTCGTCGGTCTGCTGGACGCGATCCGCGAGGTGCGGCTTCCGCGGGGCCTGTCCGGCGCGGTCTACACCGAGATCACCGATGTGGAGAACGAGGCCAACGGCCTGCTCACCTACGACCGTCAGGTCGTCAAGGTCGACGAGGCACGGGTGAGGGCCGCCAACCGTGCCCTGATCGACGCGTCCCGCTCGCCGTCGGTCCCCGTCACCCTGCCGACCGGCCAGTACCGGTCTCTCGGTGTGACGACCCCGGGGCTGACGAACCGCTACGTGCGGCACCGGGACGGCGCGGTGTTCACCGAGACCGTGGACGGCGGCAGCAGCACGCTGTTGAAGAACGACGCCACCTGGAGGATCGTGCCGGGCCTCGCCGACGGCTCCTGCTACTCGTTCGAGTCGCGGAACTACCCCGGCGAGTATCTGCGCCACCGCGACTACCGCGTGTACAAGGAGGCCGGCAGCGGTGGCCTGTTCCGGGCGGACGCCACCTTCTGCCCCGTGCGCGGCGCGAACGGGGCGGTGCGGCTGTCCGCCTACAACTTCCCCGAGCAGTATCTGCGCCACTACGAGGCCCAGTTGTGGCTGGCCACCCCTGGCGGTACGCACATCTGGGACAACCCCGCTCTGTTCGCGGAGGACACCACCTGGACCGTGGCGGCGCCCTGGGCACCGTGAGCGGTGTGCGGTCCCCCGGGTGAGAGGCGGTGACGGCCGCGGGGCCGTCACCGCCTTCCCGGGCCGGCGCTCCCCGGCGTGCGGGAAGGTGCGGGTGCCGTCCGGCACCCGCACCTTCCCGCTACTGCCGGCAGGCACAGGCGGCCGTGCCGGCCCGGCCTGTCACGGCTTCTCCCGGTCGTGCAGGGCCTTCACCTCCTTGGCGGTGAGGGCCCTGTCGAACGCGTGGACCTCGTCCACCGCGCCGTCCCAGAAGTCCGTGTCGGTGCCGTTCCACTGGGCACGGCCCACGGCGAGCGGCCCCGAGCCGACGTAGGCGGGGCCGGCGGTGGCGGTCGCCGCCGGAACGCCGTCGACGTAGAGGTCGATCTCGCCCCGCGCGGCGTCACGCACACCGACGAGGTGGTACCAGCGGCCCGTGTCCGGCTTCGTCTCCAGCCGTGCGCGCTTCCCGTCGGGTGTGCTGAAGGCGAAGGCGCCCTGCCCGTACTGCAGGTAGAAGGGACTCGCCTGGCGCCGTCCGTCCTGGCTCACCGCGGTGGCGTAGTTGCCGGGCAGCGAGTCGAGCCTGACCCAGGCGGAGACCGAGTAGCTGCCGGTCGTGTCGAGCACGGGGCCGGCGGTTCGCGCGTGCTGCCCCCGTCCGTCGAACTTCAGCGCGCTGCCGCTGACACCGGAGGTCCAGGCGGTGCCGTCGGTGAGGGTCAGGGGCCTGCCGTTCGGGCCGTCGTCCTTCGCGGTGGTGCCGGTGCCCTCGTCGAGGGTCCAGTGGCCGCCGCCCTTCAGCTGCGCCCGCTCGCCCGCGGCGGCGCCGGCCGCGATGACCTTGCGGTTGACCTCGCGCACCCTGACCGGGTCGACCTTGATCTCCCGGCGGTCGTAGGTGTAGAGGCCGTTCAGTTCGTTCTCCAGGTCGGTGATCTGTGTGTACACCGAACCGGAGAGTTCGGCGGCGGCCTGGTCGAGGTAGAACTGCTCGGTGTTCTCCACGTACTTGCGGGTCAGTGCCTCCTTGTCGGCGACGCCGCTGTAGATCACCGTCGGCGCGCCCGGCCACATGTGGCCCGGGGTGCGCAGGGTGAAGCCGCCGTGCTCCCCGTCCATGGCCGCCCGGTGGTCGGGGAAGGGCGGGTCCTCGTTGTTGTAGTCGTGGTGGTCGATGATGTCGCCCTTGCCCGAGTCGCCCTTGGAGTTGCAGCAGTTGACGCCGCTGTGGGCGTTGACGATGCGGGAGGGGTCGGCGGCCTTGACCGACTCGGCGATGCGGCCGCTCTCCTCGCGGTCCCACTCGCCCCAGCCCTCGTTGAAGACGATCCAGCCGATGACCGAGGGCGAGTTGTGGTGCTGGCGCATCATCGCGCGGCCCTGGTCGACGAAGGCCTTCTGCCCGGTCTCGTCGGTGATGTTCCCGGAGACGAAGTCCTGCCAGACCAGCAGGCCGAGCTTGTCCGCGTGGTAGAACCAGCGCGCCGGCTCCACCTTGATGTGCTTGCGGACGGCGTTGAAGCCGAGCTTCTTGTGCGCCTCGAGGTCGAAGGCCAGCGCCTTGTCGCTGGGGGCGGTGTAGAGGCCGTCGGGCCAGAAACCCTGGTCGAGGGTGGCGAGGGAGAAGACGGGCTCTCCGTTGAGCACCAGCTTCCGGTAGCCGCCGACCTCCTCGATCCCGATCTCGCGCATGCCGAAGTAGCCGGTGACCTCGTCCACCGACCGGCCGTCGGTCAGCCTGACGTCGAGGTCGTAGAGGTAGGGGTCGTCGGGGCTCCACAGGCGTTGCTTCGCCACGGGGAGCCGGAGCTCGCGGTTGGCCGGACCGCTGACCCTGCCCACGACCTTGCCGCGGGCGTCACGGGCGACGGCCTCCACGCGCGCCTTCGAGGAGGCGCTCTCGGACTCGACGGTCACCGCCAGGCTGCCGGTGTCGATGTCCGGTGTGGTGACGACGTTGTCAACGGCCCGCTCGGCGACGGGTTCCATCCAGACCGTCTGCCAGATGCCGGACGACTGGGTGTAGAAGATGCCGCTGGGACGGGTGTGCTGCTTGCCCGTCGGCTGGTCGGCGCCGCCGGTGTCGGTGACCGCGACCACGACCTCCTGCGCTCCCCTGCCCTTGAGCGCGTCGGTGATGTCGGCGCTGAACGCGGTGTAGCCGCCGGTGTGTTCGGCGACCTTCCGGCCGTTGACCCAGACGCGGGCCTGGTAGTCCACGGCGCCGAAGTGGAGCTTCAGCCGCTTTCCCGCACCGATCTTCCAGTTCTTCGGCACCTCGACGAGCCTGCGGTAGAACATGTGGTCCTCGTGCCGCTCGAGCCCGGACAGCTGGGACTCGACGGGGAACGGCACGGTGATCCGCTCGTCCAGGTTCTTGCCGAAGACCGGCTGCTCGCCCGCCTCGGCACCGCTGAACTGCCAGGTTCCGTTGAGGTTCTTCCACTGGGACCGCACCTGCTGCGGACGGGGGTGCTCCGGCAGCGGGTTCTTCCTGTCCAGCTGGTCGCCCCACTTCGTGGTGAGACGGTGCCCGGAGGCGTTCGTCGCGTAGCGGACGATCCGGGGGACGGCCTTGCCGCCGGCCGTCAGGCCGCCCTCTCCGTCGTAGGTGAACCGGACCTGCTGGTTCTTCTGGATCGGCTTCGCGAGCGTGACGAGGAGAGCGCTGCGGTCGCCGGGCGCCGCCTTCGCCGACGTGACCGGCATGGCGGTGGTGTCGGCCTCGATCTTCAGGTGCTCGGCGACCTCGTCGAGGTCGCCGACCCGGTCCTCGAACCGGGCGCGCAGCCGCTTCCCGTCCTCGGCGACCGACAGGTCCACCGGGAAGACCTCGAAGCCGGCGGGCGGTGTGAACGCCGATTCGGGGACGAGTTGCCTGGGCGTCGTCGGGCTCGACCAGCGCAGGAACATGTTCGCCCCGCCGAAGTCCTGGAACATCTCCAGCCGGAAGGTGAGCCGTTCACCGGCGGTGAGCCTGATCGGCTTGCTGGTCTGCTCCTTGTCCCAGTCCGGTTCCCAGTGGTCGATGACCGGCTTGTCGTCGATGAAGAGGCGGAATCCGTTGTCCCCGATGGCGTGGAACGTGTAGTCGTCGGTCCTCGGCGCCTCGATCTGCCCCGTCCAGCGGGCGGTCGTGTGCTCCGTCTTCCCGGTCAGCTCCTCGAACGTGCTCGTCAGGCCGGAGAAGTTGATCTGCGGCTCCAGGAGGGTGCCGCCGAGCACGGCGAAGTCCCGTGCTCCCGGCGCCGACATGCTGAAGTACTCGCCCTTCAGTCCGTGCTGCTCGACGGCGGCATCGGCCGCTGCACCGGCGGTACGCGCGGACGTGCCGGCGCTCACGGACTCCGCGGCCGCCGCGGCGGGGACCGCCGCGCTCGTGGGCAGGAGCAGGGCCGCGGCGGTCAGCAGAGCCCACCACCGGGCTCTCGGGCGGGTGTGTTGTCTTGTCATCGAACCTTTCCTCGCGCAGGGGGCATGGGGACAGGACGAAACGGGACTGCGTCAGGTCGACGGCCGGGCCGCCAGGGGGTGTTCACCGGTGGCCCACGCGGACCCACCGGTACGGCACGGCACCGGAGCCGGAGCCGCGACGGCCGGACGCTATTCCAACGTTGGAAATTCACTGTGCAGCGGAATGACAACACGTCGGCAGTCGGCTGTCCAGACCTTCCGCACAGTCGACTGACCGTCAGGAACCGTGCCTCCGCGAGGATTTGCCGGGCTTGCTACGCCTCGGCCGGCCGGCGGCTGCCCGCCTCCCTCGCCGCGTGCTCCAGCCGGGCCCGGTGGGCCTCCCACCAGGCCGCGTCACCGGACGGCAGATCGCTCGCCCCCTTCCCCCAGCCGACGGACCCGTCGATGAGCTCCCGCACGATGTCCGCGTGGCCGGCGTGCCGGTGGGTGTCGGCGATCACCCGCACCAGGAGGTGGTGCAGCGTGGTCTCCCTCCGTCCCTCCCGCCACCACGGCACATGACCGACGGTGTCGAGCGGGAGCGCGGCGAACGTACTGTCCGCGTGCTCCCACGCCCGGTGGTAGAGCCCGACGATCTCCTCGCGCGACTCGTCCGCGGTGGCCCACATGTCCGCGTTGGGTTCGGCGTCCTGCGTGTACCACCAGGAGGGCGGGTCCTGCCGGAAGAAGGGCCGACCGAACACATCGCCGAAGTACCCCAGTTCCACTCCGGCGGCGTGCTTGACCAGCCCCAGCAGATTGGTGCCGGTGGGTGTCAGCGGGCGGCGGACGTCGTACTCCGAGAGCCCTTCGAGCTTCCACACCAGGGCTTCCCTGGCGTCCTGCAGATATCGGGTCAGGTCCGCTTTCGGGTCCTGTTCCAGGTTCGGGTTCGGGTTCGATTCCGGGTTCGTCATGCCCCGCAGTCTCGCACCGGGTACTGACAACCGGGCGCCGCACGACGGCCTGCGTCGAGGGCGCCCGGGGATCATCGTCCGAGGACGGGGGAGAACGCGCTGCGGATGTCGGACTTCGAGGGGGTGACGTACTTGTCCGAGGGGATGACGCCGTAGCTGAAGAAGAGCGACGGGCAGGTGGAACCGCTGATCTGGAGCGTGCGGTCGGCCACGCGCTTGCCGGTCCGCAGGGCGTACACCTTCACCGGGAGCGAGACCTTGCGGAACGTGACGTTGCCGGTCTGCCCGGTGGTCTCGCTCCGGTAGGCGCAGGTCCGCACGGCGCTCCCGAAGCCCTGCTGCCCCACGCACACCACCAGTGCCGCCTGGGCGGGGTCGGTGGTCCGCCAGGCCCCGGGAAGCTTGCCCGAGTGCTCGCTGTCGCCCAGGAACAGGGACCGGCCGGAGCCCGCGCGGCGGGCGGGAGCCCCCTCGTACTTCGCCGGCGCCTCGCAGTAGCGGTTCTCCCGCACCGACTGCCGGACCTCGTCCAGTTGCAGGGCCAGCACGGCCTTCCTGACCGCCTTGCGGGCCTGGTCCGCACGGCTGTCGTCGGGGTACTCGTCCAGCAGCCGCTGGTAGCGGGACTCCGCCTGCGACCACTCCTGGGTGCCCATCAGGGCGTCGCCGCAGCCCATCAGCGCGGCCGGGGCGAGCCGTTCGGCGGTCTGGGAGGAGCGGTCCAGAACCTGCTGGCCCGGCTCGGACTCCCGGTCGTTCAGCCAGTCCGTGATCCGCACGGTCTCGCAGGCGTCGTCGGTGGGCAGCCCGCCCAGGAAACGGTCCAGGGACGTCCCGACCGTGGCGTCGTTGCGGGGGTCCTCCTCCAGCACCGAGGCGAGCAGGCGGAAGCCCGCGGTCAAATCGTCCTGGTCGCCGTTGAGTCCGGCGGCCAGCCGGGCTTCCGCCGTCTCCAGTCGTTCACAGGCGTCGACCGCGGTGTCACCGCGTGCGGCCACCGGGGCCGCGGCGACCCTGTGCCCCGCCCACACCCGTTCCTGAGCCTTCACCACCGCTGTGCAGTCGCCGTCCGCGCGTGCCTCGGCGATGTCGTCCTCGATGCCGTGGGCGTCGAACCGCAGCAGTCCCACACCCAGCAGCACCGCGACGGCGAGGCCGAGCGCCACCAGGCGCTGCGCCGTCCGCGGACCGCCCGGCCGGCGCCGGGCGAGCAGCCATCCGTGCACCACGACCGCCGCCCACCACAGCAGCAGGAGTACCTCGCTCCAGGTCTCGGCGGTCGCGGCCGTCGTCCAGACCAGCGCGACGGTGATCACCGCGGCGGTCCAGAACAGTCCGTGGCGGCGCATCAGCAGATAGCCCACTCCCAAAAGGGAGGCGTTGCCGAGGGCGACCGCCGGCGGGTCGTGCCGCACCGGGTCCTGGAACGCCGGCCCCGGCAGCGGCGGGTCGTGGGCGGGCGGGCCCGGCGGATCCTGTGGGCCGTACGGGTCGTACGGCCCGTACGGGGCTACGGGCGGCCGGGCCGGGAGCGGCGGCGCAGGCGGTCCGGTCGGCTTCGGTGGCGCGGACCGGTCGTCGTCCGGTCCGGTGGGCGGCGGAATGGTCATCGAGGTCCCCCAGGTGACGAGCGTCGTACCGGACGGGAGACGGTTCGTACGGCGGGCGGGCGGGTGCGCACCGGCTCCCACCTGCTCCACAGGCCTGCTCCACGAGGCGACCTCTCCCTCCCCGGCACCTCCATTCCACCGCGTTCCAGCGTTGATCAGCACCCCTGCGACCGCACTGAACAGCCATCAACCGGCTTTTGCGGAACACCGGTTGCCCCAGGTATCCCCTTCACCGCCTCCTTCTCCAGTGGCTCAGCCGGTACGGCGGTGGATCGACTTGAAGGTGACGTACTGGGACAGGCCCTCGATCCCGTACTCGACACCCAGCCCCGAGTCGTGCCGCCCGCCGAAGGGGGCGTTGTGGTTGGAGCCGAAGAAGTTCACGCCGACGGATCCGGTGTCCATGCGTTCGGCGACCGCCTGCGCGGCCTCGCGGTCGGCGGAGAACACCACGCCGCCCAGCCCGAACGACGTGTCGTTGGCGAGGGCGACGGCCTCGTCGACGTCGTCGTAGCGCAGGACGCTCACCACCGGCCCGAACACCTCCTCGCGTGCGATCCGCATGCCGGGGGTGACGTCGGCGAAGACCGTCGGCTCGATGAACCAGCCCCGTTCCGTGTCGGCGGGGCGTCCGCCGACGGTCGCTCGCGCCCCTTCCTCGTGGGCCGACTCGAGGTGGTCGCACACCGCCTCGTACTGCGCCCGCGAGGCCATGGGCCCGAACACGGTGCGCTCGTCGAAGGGGTCGCCCTGTGGAGCGGCCTCGACCGTGCGGGTGACCATGTCGACCACCTCCTCGTAGCGCTCCGAGGGGGCCAGGATGCGGGTGGAGATGTAGCAGGTCTGCCCGGTGTTGCGCAGACAGGTGCGGATCAGCGCCGCGGACATCTGCTCGAGGTCCGCGTCGGGGAGCACGATCGCCGAGGACTTGCCGCCGAGTTCGAGGGTGACCGGCCGCAGCAGTTCACCGCACGCGGCCGCGATCCGGCGGCCGACCGGGGTCGACCCGGTGAAGGCGACCTTGGCCGTGAGCGGATGGCGCACCAGCCGGTCGCCGGCCTCACCGCCGCCGGTGACCAGGTTGACCACCCCGGGCGGGACACCTGCGGCCTCGCACGCCTCGACCACGAACCGGATCGACAGCGATGTGCCGGGCGCGGGCTTCATGACGACCGTGCAGCCTGCGAGCAGGGCCGGCGCCAGCTTGACCACCATGAGGTTGATCGGGAAGTTCCAGGGCGCGATCAGCACGCACGGGCCCACCGGGTCCCTGCGTACGACGGTCTCGGCGCCCCCCGCCGGGAACGGCCGTACGTCCTCGTCCTCGAGCCAGGACGCCAGTCCGGCGACGTGCCGCAGGATGCCCGCCGCGTTCGCGGCGGCGCCGCGGGTCTCGCTGATCGGCGAGCCGTTCTCCAGGGTGTTGGTCAGCGCCGTGTCGGCGGCGCGGGCCTCGACCTCGTCGGCGATCCGCAGCAGCAGCGCGGCCCGCTGCGACGGTGTGGTCCGCGGCCACGGGCCGGTGCGAAAGGCCCGGTCGGCGGCGGACAGTGCGGCGTCGACGTCGTCGGCCGAGCAGTCCGGGACCGATCCCCACTCCTGGCCGGTGGCCGGGTCGACCAGCGGCAGCCGGGCGGCGGCGGTCGAGCGGGTCCAGGCGCCGTCGACGTAGAGATCGTCCACGTGGGTCCAGCGGGGCTCCGGCCGGGTGGGCGCCGTCCGTCCGGTCGCCGGCCGGGCGTCGGTGGCACTCATCGGATCACGGCCGTCTTGAGCAGGGCGCGCGAGCGGTTGAGGGTGGCGGTGGCCATGGCGACGGCGGGGACGGTGAGCAGTTCGGGAATGATCTCCGTCTCGAGCCGGTCGCTGTAGGCCGCGGGGTCCATGCGGAACCAGCCGGAGGCCAGCGCGATCCCGGCGTGGTCGAAGCGCCACAGCCGGTCGGCGTCGCGGACCAGCGCGTCCTCCAGTGAGTACGCCTCCTTCCGGGTGTCGTGCCCGTCGATGATGTCGCAGACCTGCTGGACGAACGTGTCGTCGTAGCCGAGTGGGGGCAGCACCTCACGGGCGATCGCGCAGCCCTGCCTCTCGTGCTCGAACCGGATCTCGGCCTTGCGCCAGTCGCCGGAGAAGCCCTCGGAGAGGATGCGCTCCTCGTCGACCCTCCCCCACCCGGTGTCGTGCAACTGGATCGCCACGCGCACCAGCAGCCGGTCGGCGTGGGGGAAGGAGTCGCACAGCCGCTCGGCGTAGGCCAGCGAGATCGGCAGGTGGATGTCGTTGGCGCGCGTGCGGGTCTCGGGGACGACCGCCTTCCATAGGGGGTCGAGGTCGTCACCGGGGGCCGGGGTCAACGAGATGGGCGAGGTGTCGACCGGTCCGGGCGCCGGTATGGGGCGCTCGGTGGGCAGCGCGGTGGGCATGGGGTTCCCTTCTCAGTCGGCCGCGACCAGGGCGGCCGGGTCGACGGTCACTGACTTGAGCTGGACGAACGGGTCGGCGGCGGCGTCGTGGGGGATGGACAGGCCCTTGGCCAGCGCGCCCCGGACCGCCATGAAGTCCAGCGGGTGGTTGACGCAGTCGGCGGCCAGGATGCGGTCACCGCGGTAGTAGAGGACCGAGTGCTTTCCCCGCTCCGGGTCGGCGCGGACCAGCGTGCGGTCGTACCCGGTGGACAGCCCCGCGATCTGGAGCTTGATGTCGCCCTGGTTGGACCAGAACCACGGGATGCCCGCGTACTCCTCGTGGCGGCCGGTGATGGCGTAGGCCGCCACCTTGGCCTGTTCGATGGCGTTGTTGACGCTCTCGAAGCGCACCCGGTCGCCGGCGGGGGCGCCGGGGACGGGGTTGGGCAGGTTCGCGCAGTCGCCGACGGCGACGGTGACCCCGTCGGAGGCGAGGGCGGACTCGTCGACCCGCACACCGTTGTCGCACACCAGGCCGATCGATTCGGCCAGTTCGGTGTTGGGGATGACGCCGACGCCGACCAGCACCAGGTCGGCGGGGACCGTCCGGCCGTCGGCGAGCTCGACGCCGCCGACCCGGTCGCCGCGGGGCACGATGCGGCGGACCGAGGCGCCGAGCACGATGTCCATGCCGGTGGCCCGGTGGTGGTCGAGGAGGTAGGCCGAGGTCTCCTCGCCGACGGCCCGCGGGACCAGCCGGGGCGCCGCCTCGAGCAGGGTGACCGAGCGGCCCATCCTGGTCAGGGAGGCGGCCGCCTCGATGCCGATGAAGCCGCCGCCGATCACGACCACGTCGCGCACGTCGGGTACCCGGGCCTTGAGTTCGAGGGCGTCGTCGGCGTTGCGGAGGTAGAGGACGCCGGGCAGGTCGACGCCGTCGAGCAGCAGCCGCCGGGCCCGCGCGCCGACGGCCAGCGCCAGCCGGTCGAAGGGGAAGTCGGCGCCCGACATGGAGTGGGCGATGCCCGAGCCGTCGTCGTTCTTGGCGATGCGGATGACGCGTTCGTTCTTCACCACGTCGATGCGGTGTTCGTCCCAGTACTCCTGGGAGCGGAACATCAGCGACTCGTTGGTGATGTCTCCCTGCAGCCATTCCTTCGACAGGGCGGGCCGCTGGTAGGGGCGGTGGTTCTCGTCGCCGAGCAGGGTGATCGGGTCGTCGTACCCGAGCGCGCGCAGGGAGGTGGCGAGCGAGACGCCGGCCTGCGAGGAGCCGATGATCAGCAGTCCGTCAGCCATGGTCGTTCACACCTGGGTGGTCGGGGTGGTCACGTGCAGGTCGCAGCCTTCGGTGACCTTGAGCTGGCAGGAGAGGCGGGAGTTGTCCTGCCGGTCCTCGGCGGCGCCCCAGAGCATCTCGTCCTCCATCTCCTCCATCGGCGGGAGCGAGTCGAGGGCGTCCTGGTCGACGTACACGTGGCAGGTGGCGCAGGACAGGGAGCCGCCGCACTCGGCGACGATGCCGGGTACGCCGTTGCGGACCGCGGTCTCCATGACCGAGTCGCCGACGTTGGCCGCCACCGTGCGGGACGCGCCGGTGTGGTCGGTATAGGTGACCTGGGGCATGACTTTCCTCCTGGTTCGAGGTCAGATGAACTGGCGGCCGCCGTCGACGACCAGGGTCTGGCCGGTGACGAAGTCGCTGTCGGGGCCGGCGAGGTAGAGCGCGGCGCCGACGATGTCCTCGGGCCGGCTGGCCCGCCGCAGGGAGCCGCGGTCGACGCCGTAGGACTCGGCGTCCTCGAGCAGTCCGCGGCTCGCCTCGGTGAGTGTGAAGCCCGGTGCGATCGCGTTGACGGTGATCGAGCGGCGGCCGAGTTCCTTGGCCATCACCCGGGTGAGCGCGATGACGCCGCCCTTGGAGGCGACGTAGTGCGCCCAGTTCTCCGAGCCGCTGTAGACGGTGGCCGAGGAGAGGTTGACGACCCGGCCGCCCTCGGGCAGGTGCGGGCTGACGGCGCGGGTCATCAGCCAGGGGCCCTTGAGGTTGACCGCCATCACGAGGTCCCATTCCGCGGGGTCGATGTCCTCGAGCGGCGAGCGGGTGACGGTGCCGTACACGGCGGCGTTGTTGACGAGGACGTCGATCCGGCCGCCGCCGAAGGCCGCGACCCGGGTGGCGAGTTCCTCGGTGGAGGCGGGGTCCGTGACGTCGACGCGTCCGTGCCAGGCGTCGGCCCCGGCGTTCTGGACCTGGCGGGCCGTCTCCTTGACGCCGTCGATGTCGAGGTCGGCGACGGCGACGCGGTAGCCTCGGCCGGCGAAGCCGAGGGCGAAGGCCCGGCCCAGGCCGCCCGCGGCACCGGTCACGAGGACGGTGCGGGCGGGCGCCTGAGGGTGGGGGAGCGACATGGTGGCTCAGCTCTCCAGGATCTCGACACGGCCGGCGGTGCCGTCGACGCGGATGCGCTGGCCGGTGCGGATGGTGGTCGAGGCCGAGCCGGTGCCGGTCACGGCGGGCAGGCCGTACTCGCGGCAGACGATGGCGGCGTGGCTCATCATGCCGCCGATGTCGGTGACGGTCGCCTTGATCTTGCCGAAGATCGGGCCCCAGGACGGTGCGGTGATCGTGGCCACGAGGATCTCGCCGTCCTGGACCTCGCTGAGCTGGTCGGCGGAGGTGATCAGGCGGGCCGTGCCCTCGACCACTCCCGGTGAGGCGGCCATGCCGGTGATGGCGCCGTCGTCACCGCCCTCGTCCCCGGCCAGCCACTGCTGGACCTGGTCGGTGGTGATGCCGTAGAGCATCATCGTGAAGGGTTCGGTGATCTGGGCGGGCGGGGTGTTGAGCGCCGGCTGCGGACGGCGGGTGGAGAGCGCGTCGATGATGCCGCGGCGCCGCTCGATCTCGGCCGGCCAGTAGTGCGGCCCGGCCGACTCGGCGCCGACCGCCCAGCCGGTGACGAGGTCGAAGAGCGCGTCGCGCACCTCGTTGCGGTTGAGGTAGAGCATGTCGGCGGGCTCGGCCCAGAAGCCGGCGTCGGTGAACACGCGGGCGAGCTCGCGGACCTTGCGCCAGAAGACGCCCATGGTCCAGTGCTCGATGTAGAAGTTGTGGTTCTCCACGTAGGGGTAGGCGGTGGCGGCCAGACCTCGCTTGGCGTCGAACTGCTCCTGTGCCCCGCCCTGGAGGAGGTCGCGGTACTCGCCGACGATCCGCTCCTTCTCGGCGATCAGCGCGTCGACGGGCCGCATGATGTCCTGCCCCTCCTCGACGCGCCGGATGTAGTCCTTGATGTAGCCGAGCGGGATCTCCTGGTGCTCCAGCCAGTACTTGTCGTGGCCGTAGAAGCCGTTGCCGACGGTGAAGTTGAACCACGGGTCCTGCGCGGCCCCGTACGCCGCGAGCCACTCCTCGCCGCCCGCGTCGCGGACCGCCCGCAGGGTGCCCTCGACGTCGTCGGGGTCGGCGAACGCCGCCTGGAGCTTCATCTCCACGGCCTTGACGGCGAGCTTCTTCAACTCGTCGTCGGGCCGGAACAGTTCCATGTCGACGCCCTGCACCATCTTCGCGATGGCCTGGTCGGGGATGCCCGGGAACACCTCCTTGCAGTAGCCGAAGAAGTCGAGGTAGGCGAGGTAGCCGAGGTTGAGGAACTCGAAGTGGTACTGCCAGTTGCGGTAGAGCAGGGCGATCAGGCGGTCGTAGTTCTCCATCAGCACCTGGGAGCCGTCCATGGCCTTGCCGGAGACGATGTCGTCGAACGGCACGGCGTCGGGCAGCGCGGTGAACTCGAGTTCCTCCATCTCGTCGATCGTGGCGCGGACCTTGGAGTGCCAGGCCTCCAGCAGGCTGTCCCAGTTCTGGAAGTAGTGGCCGGCGCGACGCTCGAACTCCGGTACGCGGGCGGCGATCTCGCCCTCCGGCACCGGCACCGGGCTCATGTACAGATAGCCGAGGTGGATCTTGAACTCGATGCCGTTCGCCGGCGGGATCAGCAGGTGGCGGGTGTTGTACTGGCCGAGACACTTGACCGCGAACTCACCGCCGATGGTCTCGAACGGCTTGAACACCGTGGGCCAGTGCTGGCTGTCGCAGAACCAGAACTTCTCGTCGCCGCCGGGGGCGTTGTCGAAGACGAGGTGGTAGGGGTAGAGCCGCTCCCACCCCTCGGCACCGGCGGGCACCTCGATCTCCGAGGGCTTCGGGAAAGACTTCATCGTCTGTTCGGTGGTCATGCGGGTTCCTCTGCGGTTCGGGCTCAGCGGCCAATGAGGGAGGAGGTGAGACCGGTCATGGAGAAGCCGGCCGGGCCCGAGGCCCTGGGAGCGGCCGGGGCGGCCGGAGCGGCGGAGTGCACCGTCTCCGGGCGGGACTGCAGGAGCAGGAGGTTCTCGCCGCCGGGCAGGTCGGCGTCGAGTGCCCACTCGACGTCCTGCGGGCAGCCGTAGTGCTTCTCGGCCCGTTTGGCCAGGGTTGCGACGGCGAGCAGTTCGTCGTCGGTCAGGCAGCGCACCGCGCGGCGGTCCGGCTCGACCTCGCGTTCGACGAGCGAGCCGGTCCGCGGGTCGGGGACGAGTTCGGCGTGCTTGTCGCCGAGGTGCTCGCCGACCACGGTGAGCATGACCTTGTCGAGCAGGATGTTGTCGGGAGTGACCTGTCCGGAGACCACCATCTCGCCGACCCCCCACGAGGCGTCGATCACGATCTTGGAGCGGTCGCCGTTGGCGGGGTCGAGGGTCATCGCGACGCCCGAGGAGCGGGCGTTGACCATCTTCTGCACCGCGACGGCCATCGACAGGTCCTGCTCGGGGATGTTGTTGCGCAGCCGGTAGGTGATCGCCCTGCTGGTGTAGAGCGAGGCCCAGCACCGTCGTACGTGCTCACTCACAGCGGGGTAGCCGGTGAGCCAGAGGTAGGTGTCCTGCTGGCCGGCGAAGCTGGCGTCGGGGAGGTCCTCGGCGGTCGCGGACGAGCGGACCGCGACCGGCACCTCCTCGGGGAAGCGCGCCATCAGGGTGTGGTAGGCGTCCCGCAGCATGCCGTGCATGTCGTCGGGGACCTCCCGGGACTCGATCGCGGCCCGGATCCTCGCCGACACCCGGTCGACGCACGCGACGTCGTCGGGGTCGATCTCGGCGAGGGCGGCCTGGATCTCCTCGCGCAGGCCGCTGCCGTCGACGAAGCGGTCGAAGGCGGCCGTGGTCACGGCGAAGCCGGGCGGTACGGGCATGCCGGCGGTGGTCATGGAGAGCAGCGAGGCGCACTTGCCGCCGAGCAGTTCGAGTGCCGGCGCGTGGCCGCTGTCGAAGAAGACGATGGAGTCGTTCACGGATCAGTCCTCCCAAGTCACCCTGACCGCGGCGGGCGCGCGGAAGGAGAGGTTGTCACCGAAGTGGATGTCGGAGTCGTCGGCGAGGCGGAGGCCGGGCGCGAGGCGGGCGGTCTCCTCGAGCGTGATCCTCGCCTGGAGCTTGGCCAGCATGTTGCCGAGGCAGTAGTGGATGCCGAATCCGAAGGACAGGTGTTCACGGGCGTTGGCCCGGCCGATGTCGAAGGACTCGCCGTCCTCGAAGCGGGACGCGTCGCGGTTGGCCGAACCCATCAGCAGCAGGATGTCGGCGCCCTTCGGGACCGTCACACCGCCGATCTCGGCGTCGCGCAGGGCCTTTCGGCGCCAGCCGACGATGGAGGGGCTGTAGCGCAGCACCTCGTCGACCGCGCCGGGGATGCGGCGGGGGTCCTCGACGATCTGCCGCCACTGGTCGGGGTGGGAGAGCAGCACCCGCAGGGCGTTGGAGATCAGTGTGGTGGTGGTCTCGTGTCCGGCGAAGAGCAGCGAGTAGCAGACGGAGGCGATCTCGTGGTCGCTGATCGGGTCGCCCTCGGCCTGCATCCGGACCATGTCGCCGACCAGACTGTCCCGCTCCGTCTCGTGGGCCTCGGCGACCAGCCGGCGGCATTCCGCCCAGTACTCGACGAGGTTGCGGGCGTGCGGCACCTGCTCCTCGTCGGAGAGGTCGCCCCACGTCATGGCCGAGCGGGAGTCCGACCAGCGCTTGAAGGTGTCGATCTGCGAGACGTCGGCGCCGATCAGGGTGAGGATCGTGATCGTCGGTACGTCGTAGGCCAGGTCCCGGACCAGGTCGCCGTGGCGCTCGGAGCGGGCCAGCATCGCCTCGAGCAGCCGTACCACGTTGGCGCGGATGTCGGGCTCGAGCACCTTGAACCGGCGCGGGGTGAACGCCTTGGCGGCGACCTTGCGGATCCGGGTGTGCTCCGGGGGAACCCGGGCGGAGAGGCCGGAGTAGGCGGTGAAGCCGCCCTCCTCCATGATCCGCTTCGCCTGCGGACCGCGCTCGCGCACCGGCGCCTGGGCGTTCTCGGAGGAGAAGGTCTCCCAGTCCTCGAAGACCGCCTTGATGTCGTCGTAGCGGCTCACCACCCAGCAGCCGATCCGCTCGTCGTACATCACCGGCTCCTCCGCGCGGAGGGCGGCGTACGACGGGAACGGGTCGTCCTGGGCGAACGGCTCGTAGCCGTGATGGATCGGACAGCCCGGAGCCGTGCCGGCCGGGGTCTGGGTCGACGTCATCCCGCCTCCTGTTCATCACGTCGCCGTGTGACGACCACCTCATCGTGACCCCGGGCACCTGGAAGGTCCATGTGTGACTTCCGTTGGACGGAAGTGGTTCGTGCTCCGGGAGGCGGGCGGCGCGGGGTCAGGAGCGGCCGCGGCCCGACCGCCGCGGGATGCGGGCGAGGCTGGGCTGGGGGCGGACGGCGGCCGCCTCGATGCGGCGCGCGATGCCCCGCAGGGCCGGCAGGTGGCGGGTCATGGTGCTTCCGTCGCTCGACAGCATGACCAGGCCGATGGCGGCCGGGTGGGGTTCGATGCGGACCGGGACGGCGATCGAGCACGATCCGGCGCGCACCTCCTCCTGGGTGGTCGCGTAGCCCTCGTCGCGGACCCTGCGCAGCTCCGCGGCCAGCCGTCCGGGGTTGACGTGGGTGTGCCGGGTGGCCGCCTCGAGCCGGTGGGCGAGGTACGCGTCGCGCACCCACTCCTCCTCGTAGGCCAGCAGCACCTTGCCGACCGCGGTGGCGTGCAGCGGCAGGCGCCCGCCGACGCGGGAGGCGCGGGGGACCCGGGTGGAGCCGTAGATCCGGTCGATGTAGAGGGCCTCGTCGCCGTCCCTGATCGCGATGTGCGCGGTCTCGTGGGTGAGGGAGAACAGGTCCTGGAGGTAGGGCCGCGCGGTGTCGCGCAGATGGCGGCCGGCGTTCTGGGCGACCTCCCACAGTCGCAGGCCCACGGTGTAGCGGCCCTGCTCGTCACGTTCCAGCGCGCCCCACTCGACGAGTTCCCTCACCAGGCGGTGCGCGGTGGGCAGGGGCAGGTCGGCGTGCTCGGCGAGGTCGCTCAGGGACTGCGCGTTGGGACCGCTCTCGAAGGCGCTGAGCAGTGCGAACGCCTTCGAGGTCACCGTGCGGCCGTCACCGCGCATGAGACCTCCAGAGATCGTCGGGGTGCCATCGTCGCGCACGGCGGGCGGCCCGTCGAGCACGTGGGCGGGCCGCCCGCGCGGGCCGGCGGGCCGCGCCCCCTACGGGGCGTGACCCGCCGGCCGTGGGCGCTCACCCGTCTCAGCCGAGCGCGATCCGCTGGGGCGTGCTGTCGATCGTCGCGACCGCGGCGAGGGCGCGGGCCATGGTGCGGGCGGCGTCGGTGAACAGGTGGTCGTGGACCCGGCTGCCGATCAGCGTGTGCGCCTGCTCACGGGTCAGCCCGAACCAGTCCATGACGGTGTCCACGCCGTGCGGGGTGAGCCGCCAGAGCTTGTCGGCGTCCTTGACCAGCGAGTCGTTGAGGGAGAGCGCGGTGAGCCGGGTGTCGTGGCCGTCGATGATCTCGACGATCTCGGCCGTCCGCTCGGGATCGTGGCCGAGCCGGGCGAGGATGTCCGCGGCGATCGCGGCGCCCTCCTTCTCGTGGCGCAGGACGAGGTCGCGGCGGCCCCCGCCGGGGCGGATGGCCTCGAGCACCTCGTCCTCGGGCACCCTCGACCAGCCGGTGTCGTGGAGGATGATCGCGGGCAGCACCACATCGCGGTCGGCCTCGGGGTGCAGGTCGCACAGGGCCGCGGCGAGACCGTAGGAGTAGGCGGTGTGGCCGTCGTTGCTCCGCACGTGGAGGTGGTCGACGGCCAGGCGCCACACGGCGTCGTCCTCGGGCCGGAAACCCGCGGTGCCGGGCACGCCGGCGCGGTCGGGCAGGTGACCGGTGACGTCCGTGCCGAGCTGGTTGGCGGCCGGGCTCTGCCGGGGTGGTGCCGTGTTCATCGGGTTCATCGTGTTCATCGTGTTCACCGTGTTCACCGTCCTTCCGGCCAGCCGGTGTAGGCCTCGGCGAGGTAGGTCGAGCCCGCGGTCGAGCCGGTCACCGCGGCCAGTTCGCCCTCCTGGCGCCGGACGTCGAACGGGTCGGCCCCCGGCGGCGTGTGCAGCATCGTGGTCATCCAGTAGGAGAAGTGCTGGGCCTTCCAGACCCGGCCGAGGGCCCGCTCGCTGTAGGTCGTCAGCGGGGCGGTGTCACCGCTCGCGACCGCCCGCTCGAGTTCCTCGGCCAGTACCCGTACGTCGGCCAGGGCCAGGTTGAGGCCCTTGGCGCCGGTCGGCGGCACGGTGTGCGCGGCGTCGCCGGCGAGCACCAGCCGGCCGTGGTGCATCGGCTCCTGGACGAAGCTGCGGAACGGCAGCACGGTCCTGGAGGTGATGGGCCCCTCCTTGAGCGTGTGGCCGTTGGCCCCGACGCGTGACTGGAGCTCCTCCCAGATCCGGTCGTCGGACCAGGTGGCGGCGTCCTCCGCGGGGTCGCACTGGAAGTACATCCGCTGGAGGGTCTCGGTGCGCTGGCTGATCAGCGCGAAACCCCGTGGCGAGTGGTTGTAGATCAGTTCCGGCGCGCTGGGCGCCGCCTCGGTCAGGATGCCGAACCAGGCGAAGGGGTACTCGCGGAAGTACTGCGTGCGCCGCGCCTCCGGCACCTCGCGGCGACACAGACTGCGTGACCCGTCGGCGCCCACGAGGAAGTCGGCGCGCACCTCGTGGCGGGTGCCGTCGGCGTCGGTGAACCGCATGACCGGTGAGTCGGAGGTGAGACCGTCGACCGTGACGTCGGTGACGCCGAACCGGACGTCGCCGCCGTCGCGTTCGCGGGCGTCGGCGAGATCGATGAAGACGTCGGTCTGGGGGTAGAGCTGGGTCGAGGCGCCGACCAGCCCCTGGAAGTCGATGCGGTGGCCGCTCCCGCCGAACGCCAGCTCGATGCCGTCGTGGCGGTAACCGTCGCGGTGCACCCGGTCCGAGACGCCGGTGTCGACCAGCAGGTCGACCGAGTCCTGCTCGAGGATCCCGGCGCGGTGGGTCTCCTCGATCTCCCGGCGGCCGCGCAGGTCGATCGCGACGGAATCGATTCCGGCCCGGGCGAGCAGGTGGGAGAGCATCAGGCCGGCTGGGCCGGCTCCGACGATGCCGATCTGTGTACGGCTGTGAATGCGCGAGGAGGACATGGGCGACATTCTGCGTCCGCCCGAGCCGCCCGGCCAGGCTCCTCTTCCGTCCAGTGGAATCGGACCAGGGCACCTCCCTGGCGCGACCCGTCGGCTTTCGGCGCCCGGACATCCTGGGGAGCCAAGCCCGGACAGGTGTCGGATTCCTGGTCGGGTCGACCGCACTTCACCGTCCGAGAAGTCGCGACTCGTGCCGAAGGCGACAGGTCACACCTCAACGGCGAGGGGATCGACAAGGGAACTCGACGGCAGGATCGCGGTCGCCACCGGTGCGGCTTCAGGTATGGACCCGGGCGCCGTGAAAGCCCTGGCGGGAGCCGGTACCCGGGACCGGCATGGCGCTTTCGGGCCTCGGCTACGAGCACGAGGCGATGATGAGGCAGTTGCGCAACGATCTGTTCGCCGTACCGTTGTCCGCGCACGAGCCGCCGCCCGAGCCGGCGCGGTCGCAGATGTGGGGCCGCTTCGCCGAGGCCGACGAAGCTGCGCGCCGGCGCCGGGTCGGCCGCGCGCAGCGGCCCCACGGCGTGACCGGGCGCACCGTACGAAGTGCGGCAAGACCGCGGGCCGCAGACACACGGCCGTGTGGACGGCCTGGGCGCTTCCCCACCGGAACGTCGCACTCCGCCCTCGAACTCCTCACTCCCGAGGGGAACTTCAGGTGTTCCTCCACTCCGGCCGGGCGGGTTTTCGCACGTTTCCCGCCTCCTGGTCACGACCTCTCGTCACCCGAACGGCACAGCGCCATCTCACCCGGAGCGCCGGATCGCTCACTTAGAGCAATGCTCTGAACGGGGGGCACACCTCCGGAAGGAACTGCATGCACCACATACTGCGCGGGCCGGTGACGACCGCACTCGTCCTGGCCCTCGGCGCCTCCCTCACCGGCGCCGCCGTCACCGGCGGGGACCCATCGGGGAACTCCGACTCCGATGCCGTCTCCCCTCCCGCCCGTACGGGCACACCGCCCGCCTCGGGCATGTTCGCCAAGCGCGTCGTGGCCACCGGGCTGAACAACCCCTACGAGGTCGTACGGGCTCCCGACGGATCCCTGTGGGTCACCGAGAAGAGCGGCAAGAAGGTCACCCGGGTCGATCCGAAGACCGGCGCCAAGACCACCCTGCTCAGCCTGCCGCAGGCCGTCCACACCGAGGGCGGGCAGGACGGCGTGCTCGGCCTCGCCATCGAGGAACGGCGCGGGACCGGCGAGGTGTACGCGTACATCTCCTACACCAACGACATCGACCCCACCCCGGCCGTGCAGGCCCGCACCAAGATCGAGCGGTACACCTACGACCCCGGCCGGAAGCGGCTGCACAGCCCGAAGGCCGTCATCGCCGGCCTGCCGTCCAGCAACGATCACCAGTCGGCGCGGCTGCGCCTGGGTCCCGACGGCAAGCTGTACTACACCATCGGTGACCAGGGCGTGAATCAGTTCGGGCACTTCTGCAAGCCCAGCTACGCCATGCGGCTGCCCACCGCACACGAAGTCGAGGGCAGGGACTGGATCGCCTACCAGGGGAAGACCCTGCGGCTGAACACCGACGGCTCGGTCCCCTCGGACAACCCGGTCCTGGGCGGCGTGCGCAGCCACGTCTACACCTACGGGCACCGCAACGCGCAGGGCCTGGCCTTCGGCCCCGACGGCACGCTCTACTCGAACGAGCAGGGCCCGAAGACCGACGACGAGATCAACATCCTGAAGAAGGGCGGCAACTACGGCTGGCCGAACGTCTCGGGCTACCGCGACGACAAGGCCTACGTGTACGCCAACTGGTCCGCCTCGTGGCCGACACCGTGCGACGAGCTGACCTTCAGCAACTTCGAGATCCCCAAGACGGTCCCCGTCCAGCAGGAGACCGACTTCAAGCAGCCCTTCGTGCAGCCGATCCACACCTTCGGCACCGTGGGCTCGGACTTCAACTTCCAGGATCCCAGGTGCGCGCAGGGCGAGGAGTGGTCGTTGTGCTGGCCCACCGTCGCGCCCTCCAGCTTCGAGCACTACGGGATGTCCAGGAAGTCCGCCGAAGCCACCGGTGAGGGCATCCCGGGCTGGAAGAACTCCCTGGTGATGACCACCCTCAAGGACGGCACCGTCTACCGCGTCGACCTCGCACCGGGAGGCCAGGGCGTCAGCAAGGTCACCGAGCTCATCATGGAGCACAACCGCTTCCGTGACACGGAGTTCAGCGCCGACGGCAGGTCCCTCTTCGTCGCGACCGACTCCGCGGGCCCCGTCCGAGACGCGCAGGGCAGTCCGGTGAGCGACCCCCTGGAGAACCCGGGTGCGATCATCGAGTACCGCCTGCAGGGCTGAATCGGCGCCCCTCATCTGCCCGGTGCGTCCTGCGGCACGCAGCCGTCCTCGCCCCGCCCGGTCACACCCCGTCACAGGCCGGCCCCGGGGCGAGGACCTTCGCCGTGCCGCGCGTCCGGTGGCCACCTGTGCGCCGGCTCCGTAAGTCCCGTACTCGGGTTGTCCGGTTGATGCGCAGACGTGGACCGCCGGTCCGCGCGGTGTCGCCTCGTGGCGGACGAGGCGCAGGCCGGCAGGGGCCGGGCCGGCCGGGCGCTGCCGTGGAGTTGCAGCTCGCGGCCGGGCTGCCGTTCCAGGCCGGCGACCCGGGCGGGAACGTCGCCGGAGAGGATCGTGGTCGGACTCCACCCGGCCTCGGTCGGGCTGTGGGAGGCCGCGTACTTCGGCAGGCTGTTCACGAGCGGGCCGAGGGGGGCTCGGTCGGCTTCGGCCGGTCCCGCGCGAAACTCACACAGGTGCGGCGGCCCAGCAGCAACGCGTCCGCCTGGCCGAGCCAGGTGGCGGCCGGTTGCTCGAACGCCTCGTCCGGGTACGGCACGAACCAGCCGTCCCGGGTGAATCCGCCACCGGTGTACTCCTCCGAAGACCCCGGGCCCTGACAGACACCGCCCAGTGCCAGAAACCGCGTCAGCGTGAGCTTCGTCGTCCGCACCGCTCTGCCGCGCGGGGAACGCCTTCCCCCTCGTCTCCTCCTTGGACCACGGGACGCACGAGGACTCATCGGTCCGGACGACCCCGGCGGCGTGTGCGGATCGTGTGCACTGTGCACCGAAATCGCGAGTGATGCATGAACACCCTGACACGTTCCCATCATTTGCTGGAGCGGAACCGCAAAGAAAGACTCCCGCAAACCGGCACATTCCCCTTCAAGCATCGCGTCCCCGATGGCTCACCCGGCACCGTACGGCGTCCGCGCCGACGTCGGGAGCAGTCACTCTCCCCTTCCGACGGCTTTAGGATCAATGACGGGCCGCCCCTCGTACCGATGTCCCACTCCCCTGGCTCTTGGCATCCGCGAACACTGCGTGCCGTGCGGGCCCGGCGGAAACACGCGCGAAGAAAGGTGAACACCATGGTCCTCGGACTGCTGCGGCGTCTGCGCCCGCAGGGCGCCTCCGGCGCCGCGCCGGGCCTCTCGGTCCCCCTGCCGGCGGGCGCGGGGGCGTTCGGCTGCGAGGCCGTCGATGCCCTGGGGCAGCCGCTGGGCGCGACCGAGGTCACGGTGACCGAGCTGGACAGCCACCGCGTCGCGGCCCGCGGCACCACCGACCCGTACGGCTACTACATGGCGGCCCTGCCCCCGGGCAGGTACAGCGTGATGCTGGCGGCGGAGGGTCTGTCACCCGCCCGCGAGACCGTCGACATCGTCGCCGGGGTGGCTCTCACCCCCGCACGCGTCGTGCTGGAGCCCGGCCGCCGGCTGGAGCTGCCGCCCGCCGGGACCTGGGTGTTCGACCCTCCGCACACCGCGATCCGGTTCATCGCCAAGCACGTGGGCATGGCTCATGTCCACGGCCGTTTCACGCGGTTCGAGGGCGGCATCCGGGTCGCGGAGAACATGGGCGACTCCCAGGTCTCGGTGCGCATCGACGCCTCCAGCATCTCGACGGGCAACCAGACCCGCGACAACCACCTGCGGTCGGCCGACTTCCTCGACGTCGAGAACTACCCGCACATCGACTTCACCAGCACGCGGTTCGCCTACCACGGGGGCTCCAGGTGGACCGTGCACGGCACCCTCACGATGCACGGCACCACCCGCTCGGTGGGCCTCGACACCGAGTATCTCGGCACCGTGAACGGCGGCTACGAGCAGGAGCTGCGCTGTGCCGCCCTCGCCGAGGCCGAGCTGCATCGCGAGGACTTCACCCTCAACTGGCGTTCCATGCTCGCCCGCGGCATCGCCGTCGTGGGGCCGACGGTCCAGCTGGCGCTCGACGTGCAGGCCATGTACCGGACCCACGACACACCGACCCCGCCCCACTAGGAACGGTGGGGCGGGTGTTCCCGCCCCACCGTCGGCGGCCGGTCAGCGCAGCGGGTCGAACGGCGCGAGCGGTGCGGGGCGCGCGCCGGTGACCATGGTCTCGGCGAGCAGCTGTCCGGTGGCCGGGCCGAGGGTGATGCCCCACATTCCGTGTCCGCCGGCGGCGAAGACCCGGGGGGAGCGGGTGGCCCCGATCAGGGGCAGTCCGTCGGTCGTGCAGGGACGCGATCCGACCCACTCGTCCTTGCGGGCGTCCAGGTCGGCGCCGCGCAGCAGCGGGCGGGCCGCCTCGGCGATGGCCTTGATCCGGCGCGCGTCCAGGGGCGCTTCCGGCTTGCGGAACTCCATCATTCCGGCCACGCGCAGCCGGTCGCCGAGCGGGGTGCAGGCGACGCGCTGGCCGGGGAAGTAGACGGGTCCGGTCGGCACGTGCTCGATCGGGACGCTGAAGCTGTACCCCCGTCCGGCCTGCACCACGGAGCGGACCCCGAACTTCCTGGCGTGGCGGCCGAGCCAGGCTCCGGTGGCCAGGACCACCGCGTCGAAGCGCCGGTCCTGGCCGTCACCGGTGCGGACGACGGCACCGGTGGCCGCGTCCCGCACGTCGGTGACCTCCGTCCTCTCCCGGATCTCGCCGCCCCGGGCGCGGACCGCGTCACCCAGGGCGTGCACGAAGTGTCCGGGGTCGATGTAGCGCTGGCCGTGCAGACGGATCGCCGCGCCGATCTCGTCCGAGAGGGACGGCTCGACCCCCCGGGCCTCGTCGCCGTCGAGGATGTCGAACTCCATGCGCTGTCCGGCGGCGTGGATCTGTTCCAGTTCCTCCAGCAGGACCCGGCGTTCCGCTGCCGTGCGGTAGGCCGCGAGGAAGGACTTGGCGTCGAGGGTCCGCGCCTCGACGCCGCCTTCGGCCAGCGTGTCGAAGCTGGACAGCGACAGGCTGTTGATGGGGACGAGCGCGCGCATCGCCCGCAGCCACCGTGTCGCGGTGCTGTTCCGGGTGAATCCCGCGAGGAACCTGAGCAGGCCGGGGTTGGCGCTGGGCGGGACGTAGACCGGGGAGGACGGGCTGAGGACCGCGCGTACGCCGTAGCTGAGGACCGCGGGCTCGGGCAGCGGCGTCGCCAGGCCGGGGGTCAGCCATCCGGCGTTGCCCCAGGAGGAGCCGGCGGCCACCCCGTCGCGGTCGTACACGGTGACGTCGACGCCTCGCTCCTGAAGGAACCAGGCGGTGGACAGTCCGACCATGCCGGCGCCGACGACGGCGACGGAGCGGGGGCCGGAGTGCGCGGGCGAGGCGGGGCGGGTCATGCGGAACCTCTTCTCCAAGGCGGTGGTGTCTTCGATGGTGAGCCCGGGCCGCGCCGTTGTCTTTGTGCTGTACGGCCAATGGGGGCCTTGCACGTGGTGCACCGGGAACCATGCCTCCGGGTCACAATGGGGGCATGACCCTGTTCATGAGCTGCTGCCGTCGTGCCGCTGGGGGCCGAGGATGATCACGGTCACCGATCTGGTGGATTCCCTGGGCGCCGGGTTCCTCCGCACCGTCGTGGCGGCCCGGGACGCCGAAGTGCACGATGTCGCCCTGGCCGAGCCCGGGGAGGCCGTGGGCCGGCCCGGAGAGCTCGTCCTGGGGGTGGGCGTGGCCGACCGGGCCGGGGCCCTCGCCCTGCTGGAACGTGCCGCCCGGGCGGCGGCCGGGGGCGTCGTGCTCAAGGGTCCCTTCGCCGGTGATCCGCAGGTGGCCCGTGCCGCCCGCGAACTGGCGGGCCCCGCGCTGGTAGAGCTGCAGCCGCACACGTCGTGGGCGCATGTCGTCTGGCTGCTGCGGGGCGTCATCGACCGGGCCTCCGCGCCCGACACCAGTCGCCTCGGCAGTCCCGGACCGCACGTCGACCTGTTCGCGCTGGCCGATGCGGCGGCCGAGATCATCGATGCGCCGGTGACGGTGGAGGACGCGCAGTCCCGGGTTCTCGCCTACTCCGCGCGGCAGGACACGACCGATCCGGCGCGTGTTTCCACCATCGTGGGTCGGCGTGTGCCCCCGGAGACCCTCACCCATTTCCGGGCCGGCGGTGTCTTCCGCAGGCTCGCCCGCTCCAGCGACCCCATCTGGACCCCGGCCGGCCCCGACGGCACCCTGCCCCGGCTGATCATCCCGGTACGGGCCGGCGGCGAGTGGCTCGGTTCGATCTGGGCGGTGGTCAGTTCTCCGGTCCCCCCGGAACGCATCCGGGAGCTCAGCGACGTGGCCTCGGTCCTCGCCCTGCACCTGCTGCGGCTGCGTGCCGAGGCCGGCATCGCACGACGGGTCTCGACGGGGCAGCTGCGGGTGACCCTGCGTGAGGGTGCCGCCGCCGGCACCGGTCCGGGCTCCGCGTCCGCGCTGCCGGCGGGGCCTTGGCGGGTGGTGGCCTTCGGTTCCCCCGACGGGACCGACGTGCGCAGGCAGCTGGATCTGTGGGAGTCGGTCGCGCTCCGTTTCGGCTGGCACCAACCCCTGCTGACCGACCTCGACGGGTTGCTGTTCGGCCTGGTCGTCGAGCGGCCGCGGGGCAGGCGCCCCGTCACCGCCGGGGGCATGGCCGATGCCGGTGCGGGCACCCTGGACTGGCTTCGGCACGTACTGCGTGAGGTCCACGCCCATGACCCGGGTCTGTACGCCGCGACGGGCTGTACCGTCCGCTCCCCCGACCAGTTGCCCCGTGCCACCGCGGAGGCCGGCGAGCTCCACCGGCTGGTCGGCGCCGGCCGGCTCCCGCTCCCCGGCCGGACGGGGCTCGTCCTGATGGAGGACGCCTGGGACGCCGTCGTCGTGGAGCGTGCCACGGCGGCCGTCGGGATCGACGCGGGCCTGCTCGGCGGGCCGCTCGCCGCGCTGCGCGCGCACGACGAGGAGCACGGCACGCCGTACCGTGCGACGCTCGCGGCCTGGCTGGACCACTTCGGCGACCCGCAGAGCGCCGCGCGGCTGTTGCGGATCCACCCCAACACGCTGCGCTACCGGCTGCGCAAGCTGGAGGAGGTGGCCCCGGTGGACCTGTCCTCGCCCCGGGTACGGCTGGCGCTGCGGCTTCAGCTCACGGCGATGGGCGAGGAGCCGCCTCCGACCGGCCGCTGAAACTACAGCCTTCAACAATCATGGATGATAGGAACAGGGGTTCAGACACCGCGCGACGAAGGAGTTCACGTGACCCAGACGGCAGCGGAGACCACGGACCAGCGGGTGTTCGTCGACAAGCAGAGTCCGGACGCCTATCGCGCGCTGGCGGCCACGGCCGAGGCGGTGGGCAAGGTCGCGGCCGACGCCGGTCTGGACCGTGTCCTCGTCGAGCTGATCAACATCCGGGTCTCCCAGCTCAACGCCTGCGCGTTCTGCCTCAGCCTGCACACCACGCGGGCGCTGCGCGCCGGCGAGACCACGCAGCGCCTGGGCGTGCTGGCCGCCTGGCGCGACACCGAACTGTTCCATCCGCGCGAGCGCGCCGCGCTGGCACTCGCCGAGGTCACCACCCTGCCCACGGACGCCGACGCGCAGAGCTCCGCGTACGCGCTCGCGCGCTCCGTGCTGTCGGAGGACGAGATCTCCGCCGTGATCTGGGTGGCGATCACCATGAACGCCTTCAACCGGGTCTCCGTCCTGAGCAAGCACCCGGTGCGCAGCCGCACCGCGACACCGGCCGGCTGAACACCCCCGGGGGGACGGCGACGGCGGACGTCCCCGCTCACGCCTCTGCCGAGCGGGGACGTCCGCGGTCCGCGGCCGGGTCAGGCGAGTTCCACCAGGAGGTCGCCGCCTTCCACCTGCTGGATGCGGTTGATGGCCAGCCGGCTCACCGTGCCGGACTTCGGGGCGGTGATCGCGGCTTCCATCTTCATCGCCTCGATGGTGGCCACCGTGGCCCCCGCCTCCACCTCGTCGCCCTCGGCGACCGCGAGGGTCACCACTCCGGCGAACGGCGCCGCGACATGGCCGGGGTCGGTCCGGTCGGCCTTCTCGGTGGCCGGGACGTCGGAGGCCGCCGCCCGGTCGCGGACCCGGATCGGTCGCAGCTGGCCGTTCAGGGTGGACATCACCGTGCGCATGCCGCGCTCGTCGGCGTCGCCCACGGCCTGGAGTTCGATGAGCAGCCGCACCCCGGGGTCGAGGTCGACGGTGTACTCCTTGCCGGGACGCAGCCCGTAGAAGAAGTCCTTGCTGTCCAGGACGCTGGTGTCGCCGAAGGACTGGCGGTGGGTCTCGAACTCGCGGGCCGGACCGGCGAACAGCAGCCGGTTGAGCGTGGCCCGCCGGTCCTTCGTCAGTCCGGTACGGTCGTCGGCGGTCAGTTCCCGCACGGGCTTGGCGTCGGCGCGGCCCCGCAGTGCCTTGGTCCGGAAGGGCTCCGGCCAGCCGCCGGGCGGGGTGCCCAGTTCGCCGCGCAGGAAGCCGATGACGGAGTCGGGGATGTCGAACCGGTCCGGATCCTGCTCGAAGTCCCGCGGGGACACCCCGGCGCCCACCAGGTGCAGTGCCAGGTCACCGACCACCTTCGACGAGGGGGTGACCTTCACCAGGCGGCCGAGCATCCGGTCGGCGGCGGCGTACATCGCCTCGATGTCCTCGAAGCGGTCGCCCAGGCCCAGGGCGATGGCCTGGGTGCGCAGGTTGGAGAGCTGCCCGCCGGGGATCTCGTGGTGGTAGACCCGGCCGGTGGGTGAGGCCAGGCCCGCCTCGAAGGGTGCGTAGACCTTGCGGACGCTCTCCCAGTACGGCTCGAGGTCGCCGACGGCCTGGAGGTCGAGACCGGTGGGCCGCTCCGAGTGGTCGGTCGCCGCGACGATCGCCGACAGGGACGGCTGCGAGGTGGTGCCGGCCATGGACGCCACCGCCCCGTCGACCGCGTCCGCTCCGGCCTGGATCGCGGCGAGGTAGGTGGCGAGCTGACCGCCGGAGGTGTCGTGGGTGTGCAGGTGGACCGGCAGGTCGAACTCCCGGCGCAGGGCCGACACCAGGGTCGCCGCGGCGGGCGCCCGGAGCAGGCCGGCCATGTCCTTGACGGCCAGGACGTGCGCGCCCGCCTCGACGATCTGCTCGGCCAGGCGCAGGTAGTAGTCCAGGGTGTAGAGCCGCTCGGACGGGTCGGACAGGTCGGCGGTGTAGCACAGGGCGACCTCCGCGACGGCCGTCCCGGTCTCGCGTACGGCGTCGATGGCGGGCCGCATCTGGGAGACGTCGTTCAGCGCGTCGAAGATGCGGAAGACGTCGATGCCGGTGGCCGCCGCCTCCTGGACGAAGGCGTCGGTCACCTCGGTCGGGTACGGCGTGTAGCCCACGGTGTTGCGGCCGCGCAGCAGCATCTGCAGGCAGATGTTCGGCACGGCTTCCCGCAGGGCGGCCAGGCGCTCCCACGGGTCCTCGGCGAGGAACCGCAGGGCGACGTCGTAGGTGGCGCCGCCCCAGCACTCCAGGGAGAGCAGTTCGGGCAGGGTGCGCGCCACCACCGGGGCGACGGCGAGCAGGTCCTTGGTGCGGACCCGGGTGGCGAGCAGCGACTGGTGGGCGTCGCGGAAGGTGGTGTCGGTGACGCCGACGGTCGGTGACGCGCGCAGCCATCGGGCGAAGCCCTCGGGGCCGAGTTCGGTGAGCCGCTGCCGGGACCCGGCCGTCGGCTCGCCGGCGGGCAGCCGGGGCAGCTTGGTCAGCGGGTCGATCAGCTCGGGCCGTTCGCCGTGCGGCTTGTTCACCGTGACGTCGGCGAGGTAGGTCAGCAGTTTCGTGCCGCGGTCGGCGGAGTGGCGTGCGGTGAGCAGGTGCGGGCGCTGTTCGATGAACGACGTGGTGACCTGTCCGGCCTGGAACTCCGGATCGTCCAGCACGGCCTGCAGGAAGGGGATGTTCGTGGCGACGCCGCGGATGCGGAACTCGGCCACGGCGCGCCGGGCCCGGTTGACCGCGGTGGTGAAGTCCCGGCCCCGGCAGGTCAGTTTGACCAGCATCGAGTCGAAGTGGGCGCTGATCTCGGTGCCGGCGTGGGTGGTGCCGCCGTCCAGTCGGATGCCGGAGCCGCCGGGTGAGCGGTAGGCGCTGATCCGCCCGGTGTCGGGGCGGAAGCCGTTGGCCGGGTCCTCGGTGGTGATGCGGCACTGCAGCGCGGCGCCCCGCAGGGTGATGTTCTCCTGGGCGAGACCGAGGTCGGCCAGCGTCGCACCGGCGGCGATGCGCAGTTGCGCCTGCACCAGGTCGACGTCGGTGACCTCTTCGGTCACGGTGTGTTCGACCTGGATGCGCGGGTTCATCTCGATGAAGACGTGGTTCCCGTCGCGGTCGACGAGGAACTCCACGGTCCCGGCGTTGCGGTAGCCGATCCGGCGGGCGAAGCGCACGGCGTCGGCGCAGATCCGGTCCCGCAGCTCCGGGTCGAGGTTCGGCGCGGGCGCGAGTTCGATCACCTTCTGGTGGCGGCGCTGCACCGAGCAGTCGCGCTCGTACAGGTGGATGACGTTGCCCTCGCCGTCGGCGAGGATCTGCACCTCGATGTGGCGGGGTTCGACGACGGCCTTCTCCAGGAAGACCGTGGGGTCGCCGAACGCGGACTCCGCCTCCCGGGAGGCGGCCTCGACGGCCTCCCGCAGCTGGGCGGGGTCCTCCACGCGGCGCATTCCGCGCCCGCCGCCCCCGGCGACCGCCTTGACGAACACGGGGAAGCCGATGTCGTCGGCGGCACGGACGAGCTCGTCCACGTCGGTGGAGGGCGCCGAGGATCCCAGTACAGGTACGCCCGCCTCACGGGCCGCGGCCACCGCGCGGGCCTTGTTCCCGGTCAGTTCGAGGATCTGTGCGTTCGGTCCGACGAACGTGATGCCCGCGTCCTCGCAGGCGCGGGCCAGCTCGGGATTCTCGGACAGGAATCCGTACCCCGGGTAGACGGCGTCGGCTCCCGCCCGGCGCGCCGCGCCGATGATCTCCTCTACGGAGAGGTAGGCGCGCACCGGATGCCCCTGCTGCCCGATCTCGTACGCCTCGTCCGCCTTGAGCCGGTGCAGCGAGTTGCGGTCCTCGTGCGGAAAGACCGCGACGGTTCGGGCGCCCAGCTCGTAGCCTGCGCGAAACGCCCGGATCGCGATCTCACCACGGTTGGCTACCAGCACCTTGCGGAACATTCTTGATCCCTTCAGCCTGCCGGGTGACGAAGACCATGGTGTCGGTGCCGCGCCCACTACGCCATGTGAGCCGGGCCACTCCCCGGCGCCTCCGGCGCCCCCGGAACCGAGAGGGACGTCGCGCCGATGGCGGAGGTGCCGTGAGGCATCTCCGCCATCGTTCGCGCCCTCAGTGGCAGGTGAAGGCCTTGTTGGTGGTGCTCGTGCTCAGCGTGCAGGTCTGACCGCGGACGGCGCCGGCCGTGTCGTGGGAGGTGAGGTCCCAGGTCGCGCCGTTGTCGCGCAGGAGCCCGTACCCGAAGACTCCTCCCTGGGTGATCGACTGGTGGACGGGCTGCGGCGGCGTACCGACCGGCTGTCCGACGACACCTGCGTCGTTCGGGCCCTGGTCCAGTGGTGTTCCGCCCGAGAAGCCCACGGTCACCTGGGGCGGGCGGACGGTGTCGAAATCGATCATCTGGTAGAGGTGGACGTGGCCCGAGAGCACCATGCGGATGTTGTCCTCCAGCCGGCCCAGGGCCGTGTCGGCGACGGCTTCGTCGAGGACCCGGGTCACCGATCGGGCCGGGGGGCCGGCCGATCGCACCATCCACAGCGGCTTGTGGGTGAACACGAAGTAATCGTGGGTGGGGTGCTGCCGCGCGGCCTGGTTCACGGTGTCGAACTGCGCGGTGTAGACCGCCCGCTGCGCCGTGCTTCCGTTGTCGGCCGGGTCCGCGAAGGAGGAGTCCACGGAGAGGAGGTTCAGAGTGCCCGCGCGGATCTCCACGGGGGCGGTGTAGGGACTGCACGATCCGTCGGCGCGGAGGTCGTCGGCGAGGTAGCGGAACCACGCGCCGCCCGCGCCGCCCTGCTGCGCGGGGTTGCAGTCCTCGTGGTTGCCTCGGGTCAGTGCGACCGGTGCCGTGGCCAGCAGCGTTTCCGCCGGCCGGAAGAAGTCGGCGACGACGCACGGCCAGCTGAATCTGTCCGCCTGCGTGGTGCAGCCCGGATTGGCCGCCGTGTCGTTCGCCCGGCTCGGGTCCTCACGGTAGAGGTAGTCGCCGACATGGATCACGAGGTCCGGTCGCGTCACCGTGGCGGCGCTGTCCGCGATCTGCGGGAACGGCCAGCCGGTCTGGTGGTTCGCGCAGTCCTGGTCGGGACCCGCCGTCGTGACCCGGCAGCCGGTGTCGCCGATGACGCCGATGGTGCCGGGGCGTGTGGTGTCGGTCCAGTTCGGCAGGGGGAGCCGACGGTTGGCGGGGTGCACCACGGCCGCCTGGACCGTCGACTGCTGGAGCACCGCGTCAAAGGCTCCGAGGGGCACGCCCAACTCGCACACGGTGGTGGGGAACTGCGACGACCCCGGGGTGCTCACCCGGTGCATCGGGAAGGGCCCCCTGACCGTGCCCACGGTGTAGCGCACGGTGGGGCAGGTGAGGGTGGTGTCGGTGGTCACGTAGCGGATCTGGGTGCCGCGACTGGTCAGTTGGGTCCATGCCCATGCCTCGCCGCTGGGGCCGGCCCCCGGTGGAGGGGGCGGCTTCGGCCCTCCGTCGTGGGGTGCGGTCCCCGCGAGGGCCGCCCCGGCCGAGAGCGCTGCGGTCAGCACGCTCATCAGGGCGAGGACGACCGTCCGGTGCATCATGTTCGCGTTTCTCCGTTCGAGAGCCCTGGACGCCGGCCCGCCCCGTGGCCGAGGGTCATACCGTCATACCGGAGATGCTCACCGAGGCCTTCGGCCGGCGCACGGTGACCGAAGCGAACGGCGTACCCGTGGCGCCGCCGCTTCCTCGCCGGCACGGTCGGCGCGGGGCGCGGCGCCGGAACGCGGGGGGGGTGCCCCTATGGGTTTCGTCAACCCGTGGGGGCGGGTTGGGGTTCGTAGAAGGTGCCGTCGCGGAGCATCGCGAAGAGCACGTCGGCT
>NZ_JBSGHG010000050.1:0-43823 GCF_053604275.1 Streptomyces sp. NPDC004051
ATCTTTCCGTCCTTCACCCACCGCCAGGCGGTCTGGTAGCTCACGCCCTGCTGACGGGCCCACTCCGAAAGCTTCACAAGCCCACCGTACGTGAGATATGTGACTAAAAACGACTATAAATGACTAGAAAATCTTTAGCAGCTTTCACCCCCCACCCTCGAGTTCGTTCATACGGTCCTGGTGATCCTCCCAGGCCGGTCGGACCGCTGCCCGTCGTCGCGGACATCGACTCCGTCTTCCCACGGGTGCGGTGAGCCGCTCCTCGAACCGGAACGGTACGCAGCACGAAGGGCGCCGTCCCCGTCGCGTACGGCGGTTCACACGTACGCGGTGGGGGCGGCGCCCTCGGAAAGCTGCGGGGAGGACCGACCGGGGTCCGGGCCGGGGTCAGGCCTTGGCGTCGGCCTTGGCCTCCGGCTTGATCCTGATGTTGGAGCTGGTCGTGTCCTTCTGCTTGTGCGACCTGTCGAGGACCATCACCAGACCGGTGATGGCCAGGAAGATCGCGATCGGGGCCACGACGTAGAGGCCCAGCGTCTCGACGACGCTCAGGCCCGTGCCGGGGTCGTCCCCGTCGTCGCGGGTGAGCGCGAGCGCGGGGGACGTCATGAGCAGCATCATCAGCGTCGTACCGGCTGCCAGGGCGCCGGCGCGCAGGGCGTTCGTCTTGTCCACGGTGCCCAAAGTAGCGAACGCCCAGGGGGGCCGCGCGCCCGGGGTGCCGTACGGGGCCCCGGTCGGACCGGATGTGCCCCGGTTCGACCGGGTCTGTCCTCAGGTGTCGCCGCCCTCGCCGCTCGGTCGGCTGGTGACGTGGGCGGCCGGGGCGGCGGAGGCGGTACGGGTGCGGACGACGTCGAGCAGCGCCTGCAGCCGCGGGGACGCCGTCAGGTCCTCCAGCGCCATCGGCCGGCCCCGCGCGTCGGCGATCGGCAGGCGCCAGTTCGGGTACTGGTCCCAGGTGCCGGGGAGGTTCTGCGGGCGCCGGTCGCCGACGCCGTCGGGGAGCCAGACGCCGATCATCCGGGCGGGGGTGCGCAGCAGATAGCGGTGGACGGCCTGGATCCGCGCCTCCTCCTCGGGCTCCTCGGGCTCCCCGGGCTCCCCGGAGCCGGCGGTGCCGTCCGTGCCGTGCAGCAGACCGAGCCGGGCCAGCAGCTCCAGCCACTCCCCGATGTCGGCGGCGGCCTCCGCGCGCTCCTCGGCCACGGGACGGGTGAGCAGGCCGAGGCCGTCGCGGAGCTCGACGTGCTCGCCGGTGAGGCGGGCCGCGGTGGGCGGCAGGTCGTGGGTGGTGACGGTGGCCAGGCAGTCGGCGCGCCAGGCCGCGGGCGGCAGCGGCCGGCGGTCGCCCTCCCAGTCCCGTTCGAACCAGAGCACCGAGGTGCCGAGCACCCCGCGTTCGCGCAGCGCCTCGCGCACCCCGGGCTCCACCGTGCCCAGGTCCTCGCCGATCACCACCGCCCCGGCGCGGGACGCCTCCAGGACGAGGACGGCGAGCATGGCCTCGGCGTCGTGGCGGACGTACGTGCCCTCGGTGGGCGGGTGGCCCCGGGGGACCCACCAGAGCCGGAACAGGCCCATCACGTGGTCGATGCGCAGGGCGCCCGCATACCGGAAGAGGGCCCGGAGCAGGGCGCGGAAGGGCGCGTAACCGCAGGCGGCGAGCCGGTCGGGGCGCCAGGGCGGCAGGCCCCAGTCCTGGCCGCGGGCGTTGAAGGCGTCGGGCGGGGCGCCGGCCGACATGCCGGCGGCGAGGGTGTCCTGCTGCGCCCAGGCGTCGGAGCCGCCGGGGTGCACGCCGACCGCGAGGTCGTGGACGATCCCGACCGGCATCCCGGCCTCGCGGGCGGCCCGCTGGGCGGCGGTGAGCTGGGTGTCGGTGAGCCAGGCCAGCCGGGAGTGGAAGTCGACGCGGGCCGTCAGTTCGCGGCGGGCCCGACGGGTCTCGGGTGAGCGCGGGTCGCGCAGGCCCTCCGGCCAGGTGTGCCAGTCGGGGCCGTGCACCTCGGCGAGCGCGCACCAGGTGGCGTGGTCCTCCAGGGCCTGGCCCTGCTCGGCGAGGAAGTCGCGGTAGGCGGCGAGCCGGCCGGGCCCCAGCGGCACCTCGTTCACCAGTTCGAGGGCGGCCTTCTTGGTCTCCCACACGGCGTCCCGGTCGATCAGGGCGCCCCGGTCCAGCACCGCCTCGCGCAGTTCCGCGGCGCGTTCGCCCAGGGCTCCCAGCCGGTCGCGCTCCTCGGCGCCCGCGACGTACGCGAACTCGGGGATGTCCTCGATCCGCAGGTGGACCGGGTCCGGGAAACGGCGCGAGGAGGGCCGGTAGGGGGAGGGGTCGGTCGGGGCGCCGGGGACGGCCGCGTGCAGGGGGTTGATCTGGACGAATCCGGCGCCGAGCGTACGGCCCGCCCAGGCGGCCAGCTCGCCGAGGTCACCGAGGTCGCCCATGCCCCAGGAGCGGCGGGAGAGGAGCGAGTAGAGCTGGACGAGGAGCCCGTACGAGCGGGCCGGGGGTGCCGGTAACGCGGCCGGGGCGACGATCAGGTGGGCCTCGGCGGTGCGGCCGTCGGGCGCGGTGGCGGTGACCCGGTGCACGCCGGGCGGAAGGTGCGCGGCCGAGGAGCGGGTCTCGCCCTGCTCGGTGCTCACCAGCAGGCGGGTGCCCTCGGGGAGCGCGGCCAGGGCGGCCGGGACGCCGGGTCCCCAGCCGACCACGGTGGGCGGCAGCAGCCGCTCGGCCCGCTCCCGCCAGCCGGCGGCGAGCGCGTCACGGACGGCCTCCGGCGTGCTCGCGTCCACACCGAGCGCGGCCAGGGCGAGGGTGACGGCGGTGGCGGAGGCGGCGACCGTACGGTCCGGGGAGGGGCTGTAGGAGGTGGCGACGCCGTGCAGGGCGGCGAGCAGGGCCAGTTCCTCGGACGGGGGCTCGGACGGGGGCCCGGAGGGCGGGGGCTCGGGCGGAAGCTCGGCGGACGGCGGCTCGGGCGGGGGCCCGGAGGACGACGGCTCGGTCTGCGGTTCGGTCGGCAGCTCGATCTGCGGCTCGGTCGGACCGGGCGCGGCCACCTAGGGCTCCGGGACGTACTGGGCCGGGAAGGAGTCGAGTCCGGTGGGGTCCATGGCGGCGTCGGACTCACTGGTCAGCGGGGCGGCGTCGGCGAGCGGGGGCTCGCTGGTGAGGGGTTCGGCGTCGGGCAGCGGGGGCTCGCTGGTGAGGGGGACCTCGGCGCGGGGTCCCTCCGCGCTGAAGACACAGGGGTGCAGCCCTTCGGGTTCGGCGGACGGCTCCGCCACGGGTTTGGACAGGGGCGGGGACAGGACGTAAGCCGGTGCGGCAGCCACAGAAGGCCTCCTCGTCGAGATCATCGATCGCTGAGCACTGAGCACTGAGCATCGATGCACGTCGTTCGGTCGGGTTCCCGCAGCCCCTACCCACAGGACGCGGGACCAGACCCACCCACGCGCACAACGTGCTCCTGCTCACATTCTGTTCCCGTTCCCATGTCTCACACCAGGACAAACCTGTCACAACGGTCTCTCCCGTTGGCAGGCGGGGCGCAGAATGAGAGGCTCCGTGTTCTGCATGTCCTGCGTGTTCTGCATGCCCCTCGTGTCTCTCGGTCTGTCTCGTCTCCTCGAGGAGAAGCCTTGCAACTGCGGCCTGGGAAGAGGGCGGCCGCCCTCGCGTTCGCGGTCGTCGCCGGAACCCTGGGCGCGGCGCCCGCCTCCGTGGCGGCACCGTCCGTCCCCGGGACGACCACGTCTCCCGTACCCGACCGGGCCGAGACGGACCTGGCCGTCTGGCCCCGCCCGCACTCCCTGCGCGCGAACGGCGCCCCGGTCGCGGTGACCGACGTGGTCGCCCTGACCTCCGACGCGACGGCCGACCCCCGCGCCCTCAACACCCTGCGCACGCTGCTGCGGGAGGCCGGGGCGCGCCGGTTCACCGCCACCGGCGAACAGGCGCCCGCGGGGGCGCTCGTGGTGCGGGTGGGCGCGCAGCGGCCGACGAGCAACCCCCGGCACTCCCTCCCGTCCGGCGGCTACACGCTGACCGTCGGCGACGGCACCGTCGACCTCGCCGGCGCGGGCGAGGACGGCCTGTTCCACGGCGTCCAGACGCTGCGTCAGCTCCTGCGCCCGGACGGCAGCTTCAGCGCGGTCGTCGTGCGCGACTGGCCGGGCACGGCGGTGCGCGGGATCACCGAGGGCTTCTACGGCACCCCGTGGACGCACGAACAGCGCCTGGCCCAGCTGGACTTCATGGGCCGCACCAAGCAGAACCGGTACCTGTACGCACCCGGCGACGACCTGTACCGGCAGGCCCGCTGGCGCGAGCCGTACCCGGACCGGCGGCGCGCGGAGTTCCGGGAGCTGGCCGAGCGGGCCCGGGACAACCACGTCACGCTCGGCTGGGCGGTGGCGCCCGGCCAGGCCATGTGCTTCGCCTCGGACGACGATCTGCGCGCGCTGAAGCGCAAGTTGGACGCGATGTGGGCGCTGGGCTTCCGCACCTTCCAGCTGCAGTTCCAGGACGTCAGCTACAGCGAGTGGCACTGCCGCGAGGACGCCCGCCGCTTCGGCTCCGGTCCGGAGGCGGCCGCGCGCGCCCAGGCGTACGTGGCGAACGAGGTGGCCCGGAACCTGGCGGAACGTCATCCCGGTTCCGCCTCCCTGTCGTTGATGCCGACCGAGTACTACGAGGACGGGTCGACCGCGTACCGGCGGGCCCTCTCGCACGCCCTGGACAGGGCCGTCGAGGTGGCGTGGACCGGCGTCGGGGTGGTGCCGCGCACCATCTCGGGCGGCGATCTGGCCAAGGCGCGGGAGGTGTTCGGGCGTCCGCTGGTGACCATGGACAACTACCCGGTCAACGACTTCGCCCCCGGCCGGATCTTCCTCGGCCCCTACCAGGGCCGTGAGCCCGCCGTCGCCGCCGGTTCGGCGGCCCTGCTCGCCAACGCGATGGAGCAGCCCGAGGCGTCCCGCATCCCGCTGTTCACCGCCGCCGACTTCGCCTGGAACCCGCGCGACTACCGCCCCCAGGAGTCCTGGCGGGCCGCGATCGCCGATCTCGCGGGCGGCGACGCCGAACTCGAGAAGTCCCTGTCCGCACTGGCGGGCAACGACGCGTCCTCGGTGCTCGGCGCCGAGGAGTCGGCGTATCTGCGGCCGCTGCTGGAGGAGTTCTGGCGCACCCGCGCGACCGCCGGCACGGACGCGGGGCGCGCGGCGGACGACCGGCTGAGCGAGGCCTTCACGGTGCTGCGCGAGCTGCCCGAGCGCCTGGCCGGCACCCCGCGCTCCGCCGCCCTCGCCACCGAAGTCGCCCCCTGGAGCGGCCAGTTGTCCCGCTACGGCGAGGCCGGCGGCACCGCGCTGGAGATGCTGCGGGCGCAGGAGTCCGGCGACGCGGGCGCCGCCTGGACCGCGTACCGGAAGCTGGCCGAGCAGCGGGCCGGGCTGAAGTCGGCCCGGGTGACGGTCGGCAAGGGCGTCCTCGACCCGTTCCTGGACCGGGCGCGGGACGCGTACGAGGACTGGGCGGGCATCGACCGCAGGCCGACCGAGGGGTCCGGCGGCCGGACGGAGGACGGTGTCCTGCACCTGCCGCGGGTCCGCGACCTGAGCACGGTGACGGTGCTGGCCGAGCCCGGCACCACCGGCACGGCCGAGATCCACGTACCGGGCGCGGGCTGGCGCCGCCTCGGCCCGCTCTCCCCGTCCGGGGCCACCGAGTTCCGGGCGGACGGCCCGGCCGGCGCCGTGCGGATCACCGGCGCGGACGCCTCCCGGGTGCGGCACGTCGTGCCGTGGTTCACGGACGCGCCCGCCGCCACGCTGAAGCTGCCGGACGCCCCCGTGGACACCGACATCGGCGGCACCCGGCGGCTGACGGCCACCCTCGGCTCGCTGCGCCCCGAGGAGGTGCGCGGCAAGGTGACCGTGGAGGCGCCGAAGGGCGTGGAGGTACGGGTGCCGAAGGAGACCCTGACCGTCCCGCGCGGCACGACCGTCCAGGTGCCGGTCGAGGTGACGGTGGAGCCGGGGACGCCGGCCCGCTCGTACGAGGTCCGGCTCGGCTTCGGCGGGGCGGCCCACACGCTCACGGTGAACGCCGTCCCCCGCACCGCCGGCCCCGACCTGGCCCGTACCGGCCGGGCGAGCTCTTCGGCCGACGAGACGCCCGACTTCCCGGCGTCGGCGGCCAACGACGGTGATCCCGAGACCCGTTGGTCGTCCCCGGTCGAGGACGACTCCTGGTGGCAGGTCGAACTGGAACGCCCGGTACGGCTCGGGAAGGTCGCGCTGCACTGGCAGGACGCGCACCCGTCGGCGTACCGCGTCGAGGTCTCGGCGGACGGCCGCACCTGGCGCACGGCGGCGGCGGTGCCGGACAGCGGCGGCGGCCGCGAGACCGTCCGCATGGACGAACCCGACGTGCGCCACGTCCGCGTCCAGGGCGAGACCCGCGCCACCCGGTACGGCTACTCCCTGTGGTCGGTGGAGGCGTACGCGGTCGCGGACTGAGCCGACGGCTCCGCCGCCCGGCCGACTGGTCGACCGGGCGGCGGAGCCTTTTTTCGCGCCCCACTATTCACTCAGTACATATACCGGGTGCATACTGATCTCCATGAGCACCCGTCACATCCTGCTGGGGCTGCTCGCCTCGGGGCCGAGCCATGGCTACGACCTCAAGCGACGCCACGACGAACGGTTCCCCGAAGCCCGCCCGCTGGCCTACGGCCAGGTCTACACGACCCTGCAACGCCTGGTCCGCGACGGCCTCGCCGAGGTCGACGGCACCGCCTCCGACGGCGGCCCGGAGCGGACGGCGTACCGCACGACGGACGAGGGGACGCGTGAACTGTCCCGCTGGGCCGGGGAGATCGCCCCGCCCGCGCCTTTCGTGACCAACGAGATCTTCGCCAAGGTCGTGGTGTCGATCCTGTCCGGCGGCGACCCGGCCGCGTACCTGCGCGCCCAACGCGCCGCCCACATGCGGCGGATGCGGGAACTCACCGCGGTGAAGTCCGCGGGCGGCGCCGGCCTGGCGACCGTGCTCTCGGCGGACTACGCCCTCAACCACCTGGATGCCGACCTCCGTTGGATGACCACCACGGCGGCCCGGCTCACCACTCTGACCGCGGAGGTCGACGCAGCGTGAGCAACCTGAGCAACGGGGACGACCAGCAGCCGGCGGAGCCGCTGCTCGCGGCCCGCGGCCTGGTCAAGGCACACGGCAGGACCCATGCCCTGCGCGGCGCCTCCGTCGAGCTGCACACCGGCGAGATCCTCGCGGTGACCGGCGCCAGCGGCAGCGGCAAGTCGACGCTGCTGCACTGCCTCGCCGGGATCGTCCGCCCCGACGCCGGCTCGGTGACGTATGCGGGGCAGCGGCTGGAGGAGCTGCCGGAGAAGCGGCTGAGCGAGCTGCGCCGCACCGACTTCGGGGTGGTGTTCCAGTTCGGGCAGCTCGTGCCGGAGCTGACCGCGCTCGACAACGTGGCGCTGCCGCTGATGCTGGCCGGCACCGACCGCGCGGAGGCGCGGGAGCGGGCCGGTGAGTGGCTGGAGCGGTTCGGCGTGCGCGGGCAGGAGGACCTGCGGCCGGGTGAGATGAGCGGCGGGCAGGCCCAACGGGCGGCGCTGGCACGGGCCCTGGTCACCGGCCCGAAGGTGGTCTTCGCCGACGAGCCGACCGGCGCCCTGGACTCGCTCGCGGGCGAACAGGTGATGACGGCCCTGGCGCACACGGCCCGCGAGGCGGGCACGGCGGTCCTGCTGATCACGCACGACGCCCAGGTGGCCGCGTACGCGGACCGCGAGGTGCAGCTGCGCGACGGGACCGTGACCCCGCTGGAGGTGCCCGCGTGAGCACTTCACCCGCCGCCCCTCCCGCTCCCTCCCTGCGCTCCGATCTCCGCCTGGCCTGGCAGCTCTCCCGGGGTTCGGACCGGCGGGAGTGGTGGCGGGTCACACTCACCGCGACCGGCGCCGCGCTCGCGACCGGATGCGCGCTCGCTGCCGGGGTCCTGCTGTCGCTGGGCAACGGCTCCTACGCCGTGCCCGTCGCCGCGGGCCTGCTCGACGAGCCCGGAACGCGCGCCGGAGCGGTCTTCGGCCTGCTGCTCCTGCTGATCCCGGTGCTCGGCTTCCTCGGGCAGTGCGCCCGCGTCGGGGCCGTGCACCGGGACCGGCGGCTGGCCGGACTGCGGCTGGCCGGGGCGACGCCCTGGCAGGTGCGGCGGATCGCCGCGCTGGAGACCGGGCTCGCCTGCCTGCTCGGTTCGGTGTCGGCGACCCTCTTCTCGGTGCTGCTCCTGCTGCGCCTGTGGGACCGGCCGACCGCGCTCGCCTGGGTGGCGGTGGCCCTGGTCGCCGTGGCCGTGCCCGTGCTGGGCGCGCTGGCGAGCGTGCTGGCGCTGCGCCGCGTGGTGGCCTCGCCCCTGGGCTGGGTGCGCCGCGTGACGGGTGTCCGTTCGGCCCGCGGACCGGGCAGGCTGTTCCTGGGCTCGGCGGCCCTGGTGACGGCGGTGGGCGTGGCGACCGCGGTGTCCGGGCACGGCCCGTCCGGCCGGGCGGACTGGCAGAAGCCGTTGACGCTGTTCGCCGCGCTGCTCGCGGTGGGTGCGGGCGCGGTGTGGCTGGCCGGGGCCGCCTCCCGGCTCGTGGGGCAGGTGCTCGCGGTCCGGGCCCGGTCGGCGGCGGTGCTGATCGCGGCGGAACGGCTGCGCGCCGACCCGTGGGCACCGGCCCGTACCCATGCGGCGGTACTGCTGGTCACGGTCGTCGGCACCGCGTTCATGGGGGTACGCCACTCGATGCTCGCCTTCCTGCACAGCGGGGAGTACCTGGCCACCGACATGTCGTACTACACGACCGGCCTGAACCTGACCGCTGCGGCGATCACCGTGGCTCTGCTCATCACCCTGAGCAGCCTCGCCGTCGGCGCCGCCGAATCCCTGGCCACTCGCCGACGGGGCCTGTCCGCTCAGGTCGCAGCCGGTGTACCGCGCCCGGTACTGAACCGGGCGCTGCTCCTGGAGACCGCGCTCCCCCTGGCCCCGGCCCTGCTCCTGGCAGGCTTGGGCGGCATGGCGGCCGGCACCGTCTACAGCACCCTGACAGCCACCCCGACCCTCCCCTGGGCCGCCCTGCTGATCCCCCCGGCGGCCTACACCGCCTGCCTCCTGGCCTCGGCAACGGCTCTCCCCCTCCTCCACCGTTCGACCCACCCGACAGAACTGCGCTACACCTGACCACCGCCCACCCACCCGAACACGGTCCGCTCCCGGGGGAACGGGGGTCCCCCGGGACGGGGCCCGCAGTCAGTCAGTCCGGCAACGCGGTGTCCATCGGGAGCAGGTCGACGGAGGGTGAACCGCTCCCCGGGTCTGATGGAGACAGCGAAGACCCGGGGCTGGACGGTTTCACGGACCGTGCACCGGCTGACATGACCGTTCGTGAGAAAGAGCACCGCCTGCTGGATGCTCTGCCGGAGGATCGACTGCTGGACGCCGTAGAGCTGCTGCGCGAGTGGGCCGAGGTGGAGCGGGCCGAGCGCCCGCGGCGGCGCTTCCGCACGACTGCTTCCTTCGCTCGTGGCAGAGATCGGCTCCATGCTCTCCAGCCGGGCAGGCGTGAAGGCCGAGGCCGACTTTTTGCGCGATGTGGCCGACGGCGTGTACGACTTGGTCCCGGTCACCTCGTCCGAGGCCGCGCGGGCCGCCGATCTGGTGGAGCGGTACGCGGATCTGCCCCCCCGGGAACGGCGGACGCCTTCGTCGTGGCCGTGGCGGAGAAGTTCCGTGCGATCGACGTCGCGACACCGGATCGCCGCCATGTCGGCATCGTCCGACCCGCCCACGTGCTCGCCTTCACCCTGCTTCCCTGAAGCCTTCGGGGGCGGGTGTGCTCATCAGGACCTCCAGCAGCGCGGGAACCGGCTCCACGGCCGGCATACGGGCGCTCTCACCTGCTGACACAGCCGGGGTCGTTCGCGCTGCAGCCGTCGCAGAACAGTCCGGTCGCGTCGCCTGTGGAGATCCAGGAACTGGGCGCGATCGCCCAGTGGGCGAGCGTGGCCCACCTGATCGTCTCCCACCTCGCGGACTTCGTGACGTACCCCGTCGACACTCGGCAGTGGCGGTGGTGGGCTCGGCGCGGCCACGACGGCAAGTTCACCCTGGACCTGGACCTGGACCTGGACCTGGACCTGGGCCTGGACCGCGGCGCCCTCGCCCGGCGCCGCCGCTGAGACACCACGGCGAAGTGCCCCCGGGCGCGGCAGGCGCGTCGGGGGCACTCCGGGCGGAGTCAGCGCCGGGATGATCAGTCGGCCAGGCCCAGGCGGGCCCGGTCGCGCTGCTGGTCGATGAAGAGCAGCGACACCACCCCCGCGGCCACCAGCAGCAGCGCGGTGAGCAGGAAGGCGTGGGTGAAGCCCGCCGCGGCGGTCGCCGCCGAGCCGACCAGGAAACCGGCGATGGCGGGGGCGAACAGGCCGCCCGTGCTCAGCAGCGCGTTGGTCACCTGGAGGACCGCCCCACGCTGCCCGAACGTCGTCATCTCCGCCGCGACCAGGTACGTCACCGCGAACAGCGCCGGGGCGGTGCCGAAGCCGAAGGTGAAGGCGATCACGCTGAGCGTGCCGTCGGTGACGAGCGCGCCGCACAGCAGGGAGAGGCCGCTGAAGACGGTCGCGCCGGACAGGACGACACCCCGCGAGATGCGGGTGCGGACCCCGCGGCCGTCGAGGTACTGGGTGAACCAGCTCAGCCCCACCGTGGCGAACGTGCCCCACAGCGCGGGGAAGACGATCATCGATCCGGCGTGCTGGGTGCTGTAGCCGAGGACCTTCTCGTAGTAGGCCGGCAGCCAGGACGTGGCGAGGGCGAAGGTCCAGTAGCCGAGGAAGGAGCACAGGACGGCCAGCAGCCACGACGGGGTGAGGAAGCTCTTCAGGTAGCGCACCGGGGGCACGGCGGGGGCAGCGGGGCCGGACGCCTCGGGCGCCGCGAGTGCCGTCCCCTCGATCTCCGCCTCGGCCCGCTCCGAGGTGTACGGGCCCTCCTTGCCCACCACCAGCCACAGCACCGACCACACCACGCCGATCACGGCCAGGAAGATGAAGGTCGCCCGCCAGCCGAAGTCGGCCGCGATCCAGGAGAGCACGGGCGCGAAGCAGACGATGCCGAGCGTCACGCCGGAGGCGGACAGGGCGGCGGGGGTGGCCCCCTTCTTCTTCGGGAACCACTGGTAGACGGCGTGCATCATGATCGGCGCCAGCGGTCCCTCCCCGGCGCCCAGCAGAACGCGGCTGAACCACAGGGCCGGCAGCGAGGCGAAGACGAACACCGGCACCTGGGCGACGGACCAGACCAGGCACAGGGCGAGCAGGATCCACTTCGACTTCACGCGGTTGGCGATGGGCGCGGCGACCAGCTGCGCCACGCCGAACAGGAAGAAGACCGCGCTGCCGAGGAGGCCGAACTGCTCGGGAGTGATGTGCAGGTCCCGCATCACCGGCACGGCCACGATGCCGAGGATGGCCTTGTCGGCCCAGCTCACCATCATCAGGACCAGCAGCATCACGGCCATCAGCCAGCCGTAGGAGGTGCGTTTCCTGGGAGTCCAGTGGCGGGGGTCCGCCTGGTCCGCGACCTGCGGGAGCGATGCCGACGCGGCGAGTTGTTGCGTCATGGAAGCCTCCGGAACGGAGAAACGGTCGCGAGCGGACCGCGGGAAAGGGAGGGGCGGGGCCACCGGACGAAGTGCCGGCGGCCCCGGGAACCCGCGGACCCGTACATCGACGGGCCTGGGCCTCTGGGGGCTCCCCGTCCGGCGGGCACAACCCGGGGCCGGACGGGGAGGACGGGGAGAACGGGGAGAACGGGCAGAGCGGGCAGAGCGGGAAGGACGTCGGGCGAAAAGGGCCCCGCCCGTCAGGACCGGGGGGTGACCCGGACCGGGAGCGACGCGAAGCCGCGCAGCACGTTGTGGACGAGCGGGACCGGTTCGCCGGCCGGCTCGATGGTCTCGACGCGGGCGGCGAGCGCCCGCAGCACGAGTTCGATCTCCAGCCGGGCGATGGGCTGCCCGACGCACTGGTGCAGCCCCATGCCGAAGGCGACGTGGCCGGACGCCTGCCGGTCCAGGTCGTAACGGTCGGCGTCGGCGCCCCACTTGCGAGGGTCGCGGTTGGCGGCGCCGATGAACAGCAGCAGCTTCGCGCCGGCCGGTATCGGCACGCCGCCCAGCACGCTCGGCCCGGTCGTCGTCCGGTGGAACTTCTGGAACGGGGACTCCAGCCGCAGCGCCTCGTCCACGGCGAACTTGGCCAGCGACGGGTCCTCGCGCAGCCCCGCCCACGCCCGGGGCGTACGGGACAGGCAGGCGAAGGTGTTGCCGATGCCGAAGACCGTGGTGTCCACGCCCGCCGACAGCAGCGCCCGCACCAGCAGCGCGGCCTGCTCGGCGCTGATCAGGCCGTCCTCGACCCGGTCCCAGATGCGCGCGCCGAAGCCGGTGTCGTCCAGGTTCTCCCGGGCGCAGTTGCGCAGGATCGCGGCGCTGTGCTCGTCGGCGTGGGCGAAGGCCTGGTCGAAGATGTCGTTCTGCGGGCCGAAGGCGTTGAACACCATGTTGCCGTAAGGCAGCAGGTTCTCCCGGCCCTCCTCGGGGATGCCGACCGCGTCGGGGAAGACCCGCAGCGGGTAGCGCTCGGCGAGGTCCTTGACCACGTCGAACTCGCCGCGCGCCACCAGTTCCTCGGCGATCTCCTCCGCCGGCCCGGTGAAACGTTCCCGCAGGGGGCGTACCGTCGCCGGGTTGATGACACCGGTCAGCGCACGCCGCATCACCGTGTGGATCGGGGGATCGGACTCCAGGATGCTCGGCGGGCGCCAGCCCGCGTCCTGGCGGATGTCCCGGGGGCCGAGACCTCCGGAGGAGCAGTACGTCTCGAAGTCGGTGAGGACCTCGTGGACCTCCTCGAAGCCGGCGACCGCGTAGGCGCCGCACGTCTCCAGCCAGGTCACGGGGCCGTGCTCGCGCAGACGCCGCAGCATCGGGTACGGGTCCGCGATGTTCGCAGGCGAGAAGGGGTCGTCCGGGAGCGTCACGACGCCCCGGGCAGGTGCGATGGTCATGAGGGGAACCTCTTCGGCAGGGGTCTCACAGATCGAGGACGAGCCGGTCGCAGCCGGCCGCGGCACGGGAGACGCAGATCATCATGGTCGAGCCGGCGTCGTCCTCGGTCAGGACGGCGTCGCGGTGCTCGGGCTCGCCGGAGAGCACCGTGGTCTCGCAGGTGCCGCACAGCCCCTGCCGGCAGGACGACAGGACGCGCACGCCCACGTCCTCCACCGCCTCCAGGACCGTGCGGTCGGTGGGCACGGACACGGTCTTGCCGGTGCGCGCCAGCTCGACCTCGAACGGGCCGGCCGCGGCGCCGGGGCCGAGCGTGGCGGCGGCGAACCGCTCGGTGTGCAGGGTGCCCGGGGGCCAGCCCGTGCACAGCTCCTCCACGGCGCGCAGCATGCCGCCCGGACCGCACGCGTACACCAGCATGTGGGCGCGCGGCAGGGCCAGGACGGCCCCGAGGTCCATGCGGCCCCGCTCGTCCTCCGGCACCAGTTCCACCCGGTCCCCGTACGTGTCGACGAGGTGCCCGGCGAAGGCCATCGCCGCGCGGGAGCGGCCGCCGTAGACCAGCCGCCACTCCCGGCCGGCCCGCTCGGCGCGCTCGATCATCGGCAGCAGCGGGGTGATGCCGATGCCGCCGGCCAGGAAGAGGTACTTGCGGGAGTCCTTGGTGGGGAAGTTGTTGCGCGGCTCGGAGATCTCCAGGGTGTCCCCGGTGCGCAGCTCGCTGTGGATCCACCGGGAGCCGCCCCGCGAGTCGGGCACGTCGAGCACGGCGATCCGCAGGTGGGAGAGGTCCCCGGGCGAGGAGCACAGCGAGTACTGGCGCACCAGCCCGCCGCCGAGATGGACGTCGATGTGGGCGCCGGGCTCCCAGGGCTCGAACGGCGATCCGTCCGGGGTGACGAGAACCAGCGAGACGACGTCGTCGGCGACCCGGTCCACGCGCGCCGCGACCACCTCACGGGTACCGGGCACGGAGCCGTCCTCCCTGCGCGCACTGAGTCCGCCCATCTGCAGCCTGCTTTCTCGCGTGGTGATCGGGCCGGGCGACGCGGTGTCGCACCGGTGCGGGAATGCTAGATATCCCCAAGTGCCTTTCCCGGCCGCTTTCCACTCAGTGGAACCCGTCGTGGGGCTGCTCCGTGGCCGGTGGCCTGTGCCCGTGCCCGACCTGCGAGTTCCCGCTCCCAGGGCTTCCCATTGTCCCCCATGGGCCGTAATGTGCGGTTTCATGAGTTCTCTGGACGAGGGGGCCGCCGAGCGGAAGGAGCCGCTCCGCGGTTCCGCGGGGCTGGTCCCGAAGTCCGTCGCCGCCCGCACGCTGCGCATCCTGGACACCTTCGACTCCGACCACTGCGGGCTGTCCCTGAGCGATATCTCCCGCCGCAGCGGACTGCCGATGGCCACCTGCCACCGCCTGGTCGGCGAGCTGGTCGAGTGGGGCGGGCTGCAGCGTGCCGGCGGGCGCTACCGCATCGGGCACAAGCTGTGGACCCTGGGGCTGCTCTCGGAGAGCCACCACGGACTGGCCGAGCTGGCGGCCCCGTACATGCACGACGTGCTGTTCCTGACCAAGCACGTGGTCAACCTGTTCGTCCTCGACGGTGCCCGGGCCCTGCTGCTGGAGCGGATCTCCGGCACCCGGCCGGGTCGGGCCCTGCACCGGGTCGGCGACCGGCTCGCCCTGCACGCCAGCGCCGGGGGCAAGACGTTCCTCGCCTACGGCCCCCCTGAGCTGGCCAAGGCCGCGCTGTCCAACCCGCAGCGACTCACCCCGAACACGGTGGTCGACCCGACCCGGCTGCGCCGCGACCTCGAACAGGTCCGGCGCAAGGGGTACGCAGTGACGCTGGAGGAGGCGGTCCGGGGCGCCCACGGGATCGCGGTCCCGGTCACCGCCGTCGACGGCTCGGTCCTCGCCGCGCTCGGCGTGGTCACGGTGGGCATGCGGCCCCGGCCCGCCGCCGTCGTGCCGGTGCTGCAGATCGCCGCGCGGAGCATCGCCCGCGAGGCGGGTCGCCTGGCGGTACGGGGCGGTCCGGCAGCGTAGCGGAGCGGTACGGGGGCTGCCCGGCCGTACGAAGGGAAGCGCGCGTCGGCGCGCGGTGCGAGGCCCGCGCAGAGCAGGGCCCCGCACCGGTGAGGACCCCGCGCCGGTCACCCGCCGGCGGCTGTCGGCGGAACGAGGCAGAGCAGGGCCGTGGCGGCGGTCAGACCCGCCGTCAGGGCCATCACCGGGCGCGGTGGTGGCGCGGTCTCCGTCCGCAGGCTGCCCGTGACGAAGGTCATGGCCGTGGCGAGCGCGGCACAGCAGGCCGCCGCCCAGGCCGCGGCGGAGGCGCCGCCGGCCGCCGTGTGCAGGAGCAGCAGCGCACCCACCGCCTGGGTCAACGTCGTCCGTCGCCAGGCCAGGCGGGTGCGCTCGGGCTGGAGCCCCGGATCGCGCACGGGCGCGGACCGGCTCACGCGGCGTCGCCCACCCAGACCAGTGCGGTGGTGAACGCCGCGACCGCCGCGAGGGCGGCGGCCAGCACCGGCAGCAGCCGGGAGCCGGGCAAGGGGCCGCCGCGCCGGATCGCCCGCTGGGCCCGCCGCCAGTGCGGGTAGGACCGTACAGCGATCACGAAGGCCAGGAACGCGCACACGACCGCGAGGATCTCGCGTGCGTGCGGGACGGAGAAGGGCGGGACGAGCTGACGCACCGCCACGGCGGCGGCCAGCAGGCTGACCGCGGTCCGCACCCAGGCGAGGAAGGTCCGCTCGTTGGCAAGGGTGAACCGGTAGTCCGGCTCCGTGCCGTCGTGCTCGTCCACGGTGTCCCTCCCGTCCGCGGCCCTCCGCCGCCTCACGCCCGAGCGCCGGCGCCGCCGGCGGAGGGACCGCCCACCCGGTACCGGGCCCCGCTGGTGGCCACGTCGACCGGACCGTCGTACGTCGACGCGGCCTCTCCGTGCCAGTGGGCCGCGTCGGCGAGGCCCGCGAAGTGCGACAGCACCAGGCGGCGGGCCCCGGCGGCCTTGGCGACCCGGCCCGCCCCGGCCGGCGGGGTGTGCGAGTTCTCCTGGTGGGCCAGGAAGGCAGGTGAGAAGCCCTTGGCTCGGTAGTAGTCCAGGTTCACGGCCTCGTGGACGAGGACGTCCGTGCCCTCGGCCAGCCGCACCAGGTTCTCCGACTCCGCCGTGTCGCCGGAGAACGTGACGGATCCGTACGCCGAGTCGATCCGGTACGCGAGGGCCGGGTGCACCGGCGGATGGTCCACCAGGACGGCGGTGACGGTGATCAGCTCGTCGGCGTAGACCTCGAACGGCTCGCCCGCGGCCGCGGAACCCGGCTCCGGGGCCGCCACCTCCGTCGCCCGCACCAGCTCGGCGAGCGGCGGCCGGTCCTCGTCGCCTTCCCGGATGGCGATGTCGTAGGAGAACGCGTCCAGCGCGGAGGTGACCAGCCGGCGGGTGCCGGCCAGGTGCCGGGTGCCGTCCCGGGGGTCGGGTCCGGGGCCGATGACGCGGACGGGGGAGGAGAAGCCGTTCACCGGGCGCCCCCAGTTCCACAGCAGGAACCCGGGCAGCTCGACCACGTGGTCGGAGTGCAGGTGGGTCAGGAACCCGGCCCGGAAGCGGTGCCCGGCCAGGCCGGCCTCGCTCGCGGCGCGGGTGCAGCCGATGCCGAAGTCGACGAGGTAGAAGGCGTCGTCGACGACGACCGCGCTGGCGATGCCGTGCTCGGGGCCGCGGATGGCGGGCCCGGCCGCGACGCCGAGCGTGATGAGGTCCATGCCGCGCGGCGCGGCCAGGGGGTCGGTCACCGGAGGGTTCCTTCCGAAACGGGGGCCGCCTGGTGCGGCGCGGGGGTGCGGTGGGGGCGCGCGTTGACGGTCCGGGGTTCGAGGTACTCCGCCAGTCCCCACCGGCCGCGCTCGCGCCCGAGGCCGGAGGACTTCCAGCCGCCGAACGGCGCGTCCGGCTCCACCTGCGTGTGCTGGTTGATCCACACCGTGCCGGCCTCGATCCGCGCCGCCACCGCGTGGGCGCGGTCCAGGTCGGGCGACCACACGGAGGCGCCGAGGCCGAACTCCTGGCCGTTCAGTCCGGTGAGGACCGCCTCCAGGTCGTCGTAGGCCACGACCGGCAGCGCGTTGCCGAACTGCTCACCGTCGACGAGGTCCATGCCGGCTTCGGCGTCGGTGACGATGGTCGGTTCGAGGAAGTGTCCGGGCAGGTCGCAGCCGCGGCCCCCGCCCGTCGCGATCCTCGCCCCGGCGGCGACGGCGTCGTCCACCAGGCCGCGGACGATGCCGTGCTGGGCGGCCGAGTGCATCGGCCCCATCGTCGACCCGGCGGCCACGCCGTGCCCGAGCCGGTGCCGGGAGACGGCCGCCGCCATCGCCTCGACCAGTTCGTCGCGCAGCGCGCGCGGCACGAAGACGCGCTTGACGGCCATGCACACCTGTCCCGCGTTGCGGAAGGCCGACCCGACGATGCCGCTCGCCGTCGTCTCGACGTCCGCGTCCGGCAGGACGATCGCCGGGTCGTTGCCGCCGAGTTCGAGGGTGAGGCGCTTGACGGTGGCGGCGGCCTGGGCGGCGACGGCGGTGCCGACCTCCGTCGACCCGGTGAAGGAGATCTTCCGCACGCCGGGCAGGGAACTCAGTGCCACGTTCACCGCCCGGCCGGGGCTCGTCCGGCACTGGAGCACCCCGGCGGGCAGCACCCGGTTCATGAGGTCCACCAGCGCCATCGTGGACAGCGGCGTCGACGCCGAGGGCTTGGCGACGACCGTGCAGCCGGCGGCCAGGGCGGGCGCGAGCTTCACGCACAGCAGGGAGACGGGGAAGTTCCACGGCGTGATGGCACCGACCACGCCCACCGGCCGGTACTGCACCTCCACGGTGCGGTCGGCCCGGTCCGGAAGCCGCTCCACCTCGTCCCAGTCGAGCCCGGCGTAGTGCTCCAGCAGCCCGGCGCCGACCCGGAACTCGCCGACCGCCTCGGCCAGCACCTTGCCCTGCTCCAGGGAGAGCAGCCGCCCGAGTTCGTCCTCGTGGGCGCGGACCAGGTCCGCGCAGGCGCGCAGCGCGGCCCTCCGGGCCTCCCGGTCGGCGGCCCATCCGGGCGCCGCGGCCCGCGCGGCGGCGACCGCGCGCCGCACCTCGTCCTCGCCGTGCACCGGGGCCCTGCCGACCACCTCCAGGGTGGCCGGGTCATGCACGTCGTACGTCTCTTGGGCCATGGGGGACGCTCCTGATGGGCGGACGGGCGACCGCGGGCCGCGCGGTCGGTCGGGTACGGGGCCGGCCGGCCGCGCGGGTTGGGGTGGGCGGGGCCGGGCACCCGCGCCGGGACCGGGCGCCGCCGGGACCGGCCTCACACGATTCCCGGGCGCCCCGCGGGGGGACAAGCGGCTCATCCACTCAGTGGAAAACCGGGCCGACCCCTCCCTTCGCGCCCGTCCTCCCGCAGGGCACCCCGGACTTTCCGGGGAGTGAAAAGCACGCTTGTCAAAGGCGCCGCCGCCCCGGAGCCTCGGGGGACCGTCCGACGAACGAGTGGAAGCCATGACGAACAACACGCAGATGCCCGTGGTCGTGACCGGGGTCGCCTCCGGCATCGGTGCGGCGACCGGCCGCCTCCTCGACGCGGGGGGCGTGCCCCTCGTCGGCATCGACCGGTCGGTGCCCGACTCCTTCCCCGGCACCTTCGTACGGGCCGACCTGTCCTCCCCGGCCGGGGTCCGCGAGGCCGCGCGGGCGGTTCTGGCCTCCGCCCCGGACGGCCTCGCCGGCCTCGCCAACATCGCCGGCGTTCCCGGCACCGCGCCCTGGCGCACCGTGCTCGGCGTCAACGTCTTCGGTCTGCGGGAGCTGACCCGCGCCCTCGCCCCGGCGGTCCGCGAGGGCGGCTGCGTCGTCAACCTCTCCTCGGCGGTGGCCTCCGGCTGGCGCGAACGCCTCGCGGAGGTACGGGAGTTCGCCCTCGCCGGGGACCCGGAGGCGGCGCTGGACGCGGTGGCCGACGAGGCGGAGGTGACCGGCAACGCGTACCGCTTCTCCAAGGAGTGCGTGCGCTACCTCACCGAGCACCTGGCGGCCGAGTACCTGCCGCGCCGGGTGCGGGTCGTCTCGGTCAGCCCGGGACCCGTGGCCACGCCGATCCTCGACGACTTCAAACGCGACCACGGCGTAGCCAAGGTCGAGGGGGCGGGCGCCCTGCTCGGCCGGTTCGGCGCACCGGAGGACATCGCCCGGGTGGTGGCCTTCCTGCTGGGCGACTCGGCGGAGTGGGTCAACGGGACCGACCTGTGTGTGGACGGCGGGCTGACGGCCCATCGCACAGTGGCGGAGGCGTCCGGAGCCGCGAGGGGCTGAGCCGGGGGTCCGTCGGGTACGGGAAACGGCCGACCCTCGGAAGTATGCCGCAGGCGTCGGCTGGTCGTTCGGCTGGGGGTGTGGCCCGAAGTATCGGGCCGGCGTGGTGGGGTCCTGCGGGTAGCCGGGATGATCTTTGTTCGGCCGGTCCGTGACTGTGTGGCAGGGGTACCGTCTGAGTGTTGCCGCAGAACGGAGTTCGCCGTGTCGCAGAGCATCGAGGAGCACACCGGCGCTCGGATCGCCCGTATCCGGAAGCAGCGTGGCCTGACGCAGCAGGGGCTGGCGATGCGGGCTCACGTGTCGAAGTCGCTGTTGTCGAAGGCCGAGTGCGGACAGAAGCCCGCCTCTCCGGCTCTCGTCGCGGCCTGTGCCCGCGCGCTGGGCGTCTCCACGTCCGAGCTGCTGGGGCAGCCGTACGCCGACGAATTGCGCCGGGACCGGATGGATGCACTGATCCAGCCGCTCCGTGAGGGGCTGGAGAACTGGGACATCGCCCTGGACTGGGAGACGGCTCCGCGCCCGGCCGCGTTGATCTGGACGGATGTCCAGCGGGCTCTGGAGCAACGCCGTCAGGCGCAGTACACGGACATGGTGCGCGACCTGCCCGTGCTGATCGACGAGTCGGTGCAGGCGGTGCACACCAGTACCGGGGAGGAGCAGCGGCTGGCCTACGAGTGTCTGGCGGAGACGTTCCGCTGTGTGTTCACCGTGGCGTGGAAGCTCGGCTTCCACGATCTGGCGACCGTCGCGCTGGATCGGCTGGCGTGGACCGCACCGCGCGCCGACGAGCCGGGACTGGCCGCCATGCACGCCTTCCTGCGTGCGCAGACCACGATGTCGTCGGGTCGGTACGACGTGGGGCTGCGGGTGGTCGACACAGGTCTGCGGAGCCTCGACGGCCAGGAGTCACGCCGCCCGGCGGGTATCGAGGCGATGCGGGGCATGCTGCACCTGCGCGCCGCGACCATCGCGGGTCGCATGAAGGACCGGGACCATGCCGACGCCCGCCTGGCCGAGGCTCGTGCTCTTTCCCGGGCCACAGGCGAGTTGCCCGACTTCGGCGTCACCTGGGGGCCGGTGAACGTCGGTGTGCATGCCGTGGCCATCGCCTCGGAGGCCGACGACTTCGGGCGTGCGATCGAACTCGCTGAGAGCGTACGCATCCCGCGCGGCTGGACCCGCTCCCGGGCCGGGCACCACTGGATGGACCTCGGCCGGGCCCACGCCTGGGCAGGCCACCCGGAGCGGGCATTGGACTGCCTGTATCAGGCTCGGCGCATCGCTCCGCAGCAGACCCGCTACCACCCGACCGTGCGGGAGACCATGCTGGCACTCAAGCGGCAGGAGCGGGCGCGCAACGGCTCGCTGGCGCAGTACGCGGAGTGGGTCGGGATATAGCGGATTCCTGGCAGAAGGAGTTGCATCCTTCGGTGCAACTGCCGTGCATCGCCGGTCGGCAGGCTGACGTCTCGCCAGGACCCCCGCGACCGGGCAAACGGTCCGGGGGCATGGCCAACGCTGACAAGGAGCGTCGACATGCCGCACCGTATCGCCCGCATCTTCGAGCCGCTGCTACGGCTGCTGTGGCCCGCACCGGGCCGCCATCGCAGACCAGATCACCCGCCCGCCGGCCTTGCCGCAGAGGCATCGACCGCATGTCCGGCTCACGTGCCGACCACCCGGGTACTGCGCGGCGAGGAGATCGGGCTGGTCCGCCCGTACCTGACCGCGCACGAGCGACGGGAGGCACAGAAACAACAGGCTCGGCGTCGCACGCTCCACCTGGCAGTACACGGTATCGACATCGATCCCCGGCTGATCTGCGGAATGGAGGTCGCAGCATGACCAGCGGGACCGGACAACTGCGCCTGCTGCCGTGGGCCGGGCCCGAGGGCAAGCCCTGCTACCTCGCAGGCGACGGGGCCGGGTACCTGTCCCGGCTCGCCGACACCATGGAGGAAACCCAGCTCGGCCTGGCCAAGGAACTCTTCCAGGAGGCCAGGCACGTCCTGGACAAGCGGCAGTGGACGCAGGGGGAACTGCACCTGCTCGCAGTCCGGTTGACTGAAGCACTCGGCAACGTGCACCGCATCGCGGTCAGCCGCGGCGCACGCCTGCCCACACCCATGGACGACGACCTGGAGGATGAGGAAGACGAGCCGGACAGCCCGTACCCAGCCGTCTGCCGCTGACTGCGCCTCGCGGCTCCCTGGCCCCAGCCGGGGCGGGTCGGTGTAGATCCCCCGGAGAGCCATAGGCTCTCCGGGGGCCTCCATTGCATGCCGTCAGGTGTGTCCCCATAGCGCTTGGCTCCTGGACGAGGGCTCGTCTGTTCCAGGCGCTCGCGCGCGTCGGCCATCTGCTCCAGGATCAGATCCAGCTTGCCTGCCAGATCCACATCTCCGGACACGGGCGGAGCGGGGCGGTTCACCGCGCTCGACGGTCCTGCTGTCCACGAACCGCCCTGCGACGATGGCAACGACCCGCCCCTGTGCGGAGCCACTGCCCACTGGTGCTGCCGTCGGATGGCTGTTACTCGACGCCGAGGATGCGCAGGCCGTGGTGGAGACGGAAGTCCTCGTAGTCCTTGAGGTTGAGGGTGGCCAGCGGCAGGTCATAGGTGAGAGCAGTGGCAGCGATCCACATGTCGTTGGTGGGGCGGGGCCGACCCCGCTGTATCCCCGCCGCCGAGAGCCGCCCCCAAGTGGTGGCGACAGCCTCGTCGCCGGGCAGAACCGGAATGTCAGCGAGCCAGTCGGCGAGTTCCTGACGGCTGCGAGTGCCCCAGCGGCGGATCTCCATCCACTTGGTGAGCTCGCCGTAAGTCACGAAGGTGATCAGCGGCTTACGACCGATGAGCCGGGTTGCCGGCGGGCCGGTCAGCTTGCGCTTGTGCAGCAGGGACGCGACGTCGGTGTCGAGGATGACTGGTTGCATGCGGGGGCCTCAGGCTGCGTCGCGGTGACGCTCGGCATACGTGAACGCGAGGAACTCTTCCAGTTCCTCGTCCGACTCGAACGTGTCGGCGGCGAGGTCGTCCAGAGAACGGATCGGCTGGGTGTTCTTCGCCGCCAGCATCTCCTCGACCGACAGGCGCGGTCTTGGCTGCGGATAGCCGAAGCCTTCGGGGGCGGGCGTGCTCATCAGGACCTCCAGCAGGGCGGGGACCGACTCCACGACCAGCATACGGGCGCTCTCCCCTGCTGACATCAGGTTTCGTCACAGCGAGCGAGTCTCCGAACACGCGTTCCGCGAGGTCCGCTGCCAAAGGGCGTCGGCATGGACTCACGCCTGGCCGTGCGCACGCAGGCCCGTATCTTTCGCCCCGGGCCCGGGTCCGTGAAGACCCCCGGCTTCCGTGGTGCCGGGACCACCCCGGCACCACGGACAGCGAAGGCCCTGGTCAGCTCGGTCAGGCGGAGATGCCGTCCGTTCGGGTCAGGCCGTCGATGCGGGCCATCGCGTCGTCCGCGCCGTACGGCTGGAGGTAGGGCAGCCAGCGCGGGTCGCGGTGGCCGGTGCCGATGATGCGCCAGGCCAGGCCGGTGGGCGGGGCCGGTTTGTGGCGCAGCCGCCAGCCCAGCTCGAACAGGTGCCGGTCGGCCTTCACGTGGTTGCAGCGGCGGCAGGACGCCACCACGTTGTCCCAGACGTGCTTGCCCCCGCGGCTGCGCGGGATGACGTGGTCGACGCTGGTCGCGACGCCACCGCAGTACATGCACCGGCCCCCGTCGCGGGCGAACAGCGCGCGGCGGGTCAGTGGAACGGGCCCCCGGTAGGGAACCCGCACGAAGCGTTTGAGCCGGACCACGCTGGGAGCGGGGACCGTGACGGTCGCGCTGTGCAGATAGGCGCCGGACTCCTCGAGGCATACGGCCTTGTTCTCGAGGACGAGGACGAGCGCGCGGCGGAGCGGTACGACGCCGAGCGGCTCGTACGACGCGTTGAGGACCAGGACATGCGGCACGGATGCCTCCTTGTACGCCGGCGACGCGTGGCTCGCGCCGGGACGATCCGTAGCCAGTCTCCCCTCATGCCTGGTCGTAGCGCCACCATGTCCCGGTAACGGGCTGAGAGTGTTTTCGACCACAGGCCCTCCGCGCTCCGGGATCTTGGCCTGTTCAGGTGCGGGTGAGAGGTGTCTCTTCTTCACGTATCGCGCCGGTCCCCCCACAATGCACCGTTAGTGTGGTGCTTCTGCCCGCACCGGTGACCTTTTCGTGACCTTGAAGACCTTGAAGACCTTGACCGCCGCACCGGGGGCAGAACCTGCACCTGGAGGTACCTGCCGTGTCCTTGCCCGCCCTCCTGCCGGCCGAGGGATCGTCGCCGACGCCCTCGGATTCCGGGACCCCGATGGTTCCCAGCCTCAAGGACGCCCACGAGAGCGCCACCAACGCCGCCGGCTGGGTGGAGGAGAACTGGGCGACGTGGCTCGCGATCGGTCTGAGGGTCCTGCTCATCGTGGTGATCGCCGCGGTACTGAGAGTGGTCGTGCGGCGGGCGATCACCAAGCTCGTCGACCGGATGTCCCGGACCGGTACGGCCGTGGACGGCACCGGGCTCGGGGGGCTGCTGGTCAACGCCGAGCGGCGGCGCCAGCGCTCGCAGGCGATCGGCTCGGTGCTGCGGTCGGTCGCGTCGTTCGTGATCCTCGGTACGGCCGCGCTGATGATCCTGGGTACGTTCCAGATCAATCTGGCCCCGCTGCTGGCCTCGGCCGGTGTCGCCGGTGTCGCGATCGGTTTCGGCGCCCGCAACCTGGTCACGGACTTCCTCTCCGGCGTGTTCATGATCCTCGAGGACCAGTACGGCGTCGGTGACACCGTCGACGCGGGCGTCGCCTCCGGCGAGGTCATCGAGGTCGGGCTGCGGGTGACCAAGCTGCGCGGCGACCACGGAGAGATCTGGTACGTCCGCAACGGCGAGGTCAAGCGCATAGGCAACCTCTCCCAGGGCTGGGCGACCGCCAACGTGGACGTCACGGTCCGCTCGGACGAGAACATCGACCAGGTGAAGGACACGCTCGTCGCCGTCGCGGAGCGGATGAGCAAGGAGGAGCCCTGGAACGAGCTCCTGTGGAGCTCCATCGAGGTCCTCGGCCTCGACTCCGTCCTGCTGGACTCGATGGTGGTCCGGGTCTCGGCGAGGACGATGCCCGGGAAGTCGCTGACGGTGGAGCGCGAGCTGCGCTGGCGCATCAAGCGGGCCTTCGACGCGGCCGGCATCCGCATCGTCGGCGGTGACACGGTCCCGGTGGAGATGGAGGGCCCCGATCCGGCGGCGGCCGTCGCTCCCCCGTCCGCCTACGCGAGCAGCGTCTCGCCGCAGTCCATGGCGGCCTCCCCGCTGCCCCCGCCGAACACCACGAAGTAGACCGCGGCGGCGCGGAGAAGCACGGCGGAGGGCGGCACTCGGGAGCTCCGGGTGCCGCCCTCCGCCGTTCCCGTGCCCGACCCGCACCCGACCCCCGTGCCCGACCCCCGTGCCCGCGTCCGCGCCCGCGCCCGCTCTGGTCATGGCGCCCGGGAGCCTGATATGCCTCTCGCGCGGGAGGCGTTCGCCGACCGTGTCACGTCCACCGGAGCGGAAGCAGAGGGTCGACGCCAATGAAACTCACCGTGGTCGGGGGCGGTTCGACCTACACGCCCGAACTCGTCGACGGCTTCGCCCGGTTACGGGACACCCTGCCCGTCGAGGAGCTGGTCCTGGTCGATCCGGCCGCGGAGCGGCTGGAGCCGGTGGGCGGGCTGGCCCGCCGCATCCTCGCCCGGCAGGGACACGCGGGACGTGTCGTCACCACCTCCGACCTGGACGCGGCCGTGGACGGCGCCGACGCGGTGCTGCTCCAGTTGCGGGTGGGCGGCCAGGCGGCCCGGCAGCAGGACGAGACCTGGCCGCTGGAGTGCGGCTGCGTCGGCCAGGAGACCACCGGCGCCGGCGGTCTCGCCAAGGCGCTGCGCACGGTCCCGGTCGTGCTCGACATCGCCGAACGGGTCCGGCGGAGCAACCCCGACGCCTGGATCATCGACTTCACCAACCCCGTCGGCATCGTCACCCGGGCGCTGCTGCGGGCCGGGCACCGGGCGGTGGGGCTGTGCAACGTCGCCATCGGCCTCCAGCGCAGGTTCGCCGCCCGCCTCGGCACCGACCCCGCCGATCTCCACCTCGACCACGTGGGCCTGAACCACCTCACCTGGGAGACCGCGGTGCGCCGGGGCGGCCCCGACGGCGAGGACGTCCTGCCCACCCTGCTGCGGGACCACGGCGACGCGATCGCCGCCGACCTCCGGCTGCCCCGGGCCGTCCTGGACCGCCTCGGCGTGGTCCCCTCGTACTACCTGCGCTACTACTACGCCCACGACGAGGTCGTACGGGAGATGCGCACCAGGCCGTCCCGGGCCGCCGAGGTGGCCGACATGGAGCGCCGGCTGCTCGGCCTCTACGCCGACCCCGCCCTGGACGAGAAACCGGCCCTGCTGGCCGAGCGCGGCGGCGCCTACTACTCGGAGGCCGCGGTGGACCTGGCGGCGGCCCTGCTGCGCGGCGCCGGCAGCCCGTACCAGGTGGTGAACGCCCGCAACGGCTCCACGCTCCCCTTCCTCCCCGAGGACGCGGTGATCGAGGTGCAGGCCGCCGTGGGCCCGAAGGGCGCGAGCCCGCTGCCGGTGCCCCGGGTGGACCCCCTCTTCGCGGGCCTGATGGCGCACGTCACCGCCTACGAGGACCTCGCCCTCGAAGCGGCCCTGCACGGCAGTCGCGAGCGGGTCTTCCGCGCCCTCCTCGCCCACCCGCTGATCGGCCAGTACGAGTACGCCGAGCGGCTCACCGGGCAACTCCTCGCGCACAACCGGGAGTACCTGACGTGGGCGTGACCGCGGGCGTCCTCGCCGTGGACGCCGGCAACAGCAAGACGGACGTCGCCGTGGTCGACCTGCACGGCGAGGTCCTGGCCACGGCCCGCGGCGCCGGGTTCCAGCCGCCCGCCGTCGGTGTGGAGCGGGCGGTGGACGCCCTCGCCGAGGCCGTCGGCGCCGCGTTCACCGCAGCCGGGGTCACCGCCGTCTCCCATGTCTCGGCCTGTCTGGCCAACGCCGACCTCCCCGTGGAGGAGCAGCAGTTGACGGCGGCCCTGACGGCGCGCGGCTGGGGTGCCACCGTGCGGGTCCGCAACGACACGTTCGCGATCCTGCGCGCCGGGATCGCCGAGCCCCGCGGGGTCGCCGTGGTCTGCGGCGCGGGCGTCAACTGCGTCGGCATGCGCCCCGACGGGCGTACCGCCCGCTTCCCGGCGCTCGGCCGCATCTCCGGTGACTGGGGCGGGGGTTGGGCGCTGGCCGAGGAGGCCCTGTGGCACGCGGCCCGGGCCCAGGACGGCCGCGGCGCCGCCACCGCCCTCGCCGACGCCCTCCCGGCCCACTTCGGTCTGTCCGGCATGCCGGCCCTCATCGAGGCCCTGCACCTGGGGCACCTCCCCTCGGCCCGCCGTCACGAACTCGCCCCGGTCCTGTTCGCCACGGCGGCCGGGGGCGACGCGGTCGCCGGTGCCATCGTCGAGCGCCAGGCCGAGGAGGTGGTGGCGATGGCCGTGGTGGCGTTGGCCCGCCTGGACCTGCTCGCCGAGGAGACGCCCGTCCTGCTGGGCGGCAGCGTCCTGGCCGCACGGCACGCCCTGCTGGACGACCGGATCCGCGCCCTGCTCGCCGAACGCGCCCCCAGGGCGGTCCCCCGGGTCGTCACCACTGCCCCGGTCCTGGGCGCGGCCCTGCTGGGCCTGGACCACCTGGCGGCCCCGCCGGAGGCCCACGCCCGGCTGCGGGCCCACTACGAGCGGGGTCGCCAGCTGCTTGCCGAGGAGCGTGCACGAGGGTGATGTAACTCGATCGTGTGGTGGTCGGCTTCCGGGCTTGCGGCGCCGTGGGCTGCCCGGGTTAGCGTGGCTGTGCGATCTGGGACGCCGGGTACGGCGCCAGTGAGCGGGGCCCCTGCTCCACCGGAGTGATGGTTCAGGGCCTCCCCGTCACCTCTGGCCGTCCTCAATGGCCAGGTCGCGCAGGGAGCCGGCCTCCCGGGCCCGGACCACGCACGAGATGCGTGTCGCCGCCCCGGGGTCGAGTACGCCGGGGACCAGTGCGCCCAAGACCGTTCGGGGCGTGCGGCCGAGCGGGCTCACTCCTGCTCAGTCTTCAGGAACGGTTAGGGCCCGGTGTCGGGCCCATGCGTCACGCCGGTGCGGCGCGGCCCGGCACGCCTCGTCCTCGCCGGGTGGGAGCCGTCCGTTTCCCCGCCCCGGCCCGCCGAACGGGCCCGAAGGCCGGGCGGCGGGCCTGAGGGCAGGCGCGAGAACCGCCCGGAGAACAGGCCTGGGGGCGGGCTTGGAGGCTCCTGCAGGTCCGGTCGACCGCACACCGGCGCCGGCCCCTCGCGGGCGCCCGGAACCAACCGGATTCCACCGGCGTGTTCATGGGCAGGGGTCGTGCGGAGGGGGCGTGCGGGAGCCGGTCCGCGGGGAGGGCCGGGGCGCCGCGGCAGCCGGAACTCCCGGCGACCGCCCGGCAGTCGGACCGGCAGTCGGACCGGCAGTCGGACCGGCGGGTGGAGCGGCGGGTGGAGCGGCAGTCCAACCCGGCGGGCGGATCACCACCGGATCGCGGCCGGGCCGACCGTCGGGCCGACCGTCGGACCGGCGGGACGCCGGCCGGTCGGATCGGCGGACTGTCGGATCGACAGAGGAACCGGCGGGCGGTTCAAGATCACGCCAAAGCCGGTGCACATGCCGGTCCGTGCGGCGATACTTGGCGGGACGGATGACCACGGGGGAGGTCGAGTGACACAGACGCCGAGCGGCAGCACGGTACCGCCGGGCGGGGCCGCGCCCACCATGCCCACCGCAGTGTCCGGTGCAGTGCCCGCCGTACCGCCGCAGTCCGGGCCCGGCGGCGCGCCGGCGGCCCCCCGTCACACCTCCACCGGCTCCCGGCCTCCCGCGCCCCCGCCTCCGGAAGCACCCTGTCGCACGGCGTTCGTCGAGGGCGCCGCGCGCCTGCGCGAGGCCGCCACCACCGAACCCGGGCGCCTGCGGGTCATCGGCGCGGTCCTCGCCACCCTGGTCGTCGCCTTCGGAGCCGTCACCGCCTGGCAGATGACCGACCGGGCCGCGGCGGCCGACGCCGTCCTCACCAGCAGCCAGCCCCTCACCTCCGACGCAGCCGACATCTACCGCTCCCTCGCGGACGCCAACACCGCGGCCTCCAGCGGCTTCCTGGCCGGCGGTCAGGAGACCGCCGCCTCCCGGGACCGCTACGAGAAGGACATCCGCACCGCCGCCGCCAAACTGGTCAACGCCGCGGCCAACTCCGACCCCGGCTCCTCGTCGGCGGCGAGGATCGCCGAACTCAACCGGCTGCTGCCCGAGTACAAGGGCCTGGTGGAGCGCGCCCGCACCTACAACCGCCAGGGATACCCCGTGGGCGGCGCCTATCTGCGGTACGCGAACGAGAAGATGCAGCAGGAGATGCTCCCGGCGGCGGAGGACCTCTACCAGAAGGAGAACCAGCGCCTCCGGGCCGACTACGCGGACGCGACCCCGTACCCGTGGGCGGCCATCGCGCTCGGCGCCCTCGCCCTCGCCGCGCTCGCCTGGACCCAGCGCCGCACCTACCTGCGCACCCACCGCGTGCTCAACCACGGCCTGGTCGCGGCCACGGCGGCGGCCACGGTGGTCCTGCTCTGGCTGGTCGCCGGCCACAGCCTCGCCCGCTCGGGGCTGCACGACTCCTACGACCACGGCGTCCGCTCGCTCGACGTGCTGCACGACGCCCGCATCGCCTCCCTGCGGGCCCGGGGCAACGAGAACCTGACGCTGGTGTCGCGCGGCGCCGAGACGAAGAAGGTCGGCGACCGGACGTACGACGCCTACGACCACGACTTCGAACGCGACATGGCCGCCCTCGGCAAGGGACTGACCCGGGCCGGAGAGCTCGCGGACGACCGCAGCGGCGAGAAGCCGGTCACCGCCGCCGTGAGCAACATGACGGAGTGGAGGAAGCGCCACGGGGCCGCCCGGGACCAGGACGAGAAGGGCAACTACCAGGAGGCGCTGGACCTGGTGATCGGCGGCAAGGGCGCGACCGGCGAGTGCTTCGACGGCGTCGACAGCAGCCTGGCGGCCGCGCTCGCCCACGAGAAGGCCGAGTTCGCGGAGGCGGCCGGCGCCGGCCGGGACGCGCTGAGGGGGCTGCCGGAGGGTGCGGCGGCCCTCGCCCTGCTGGGCGCGGCCGGCGCGGTGCTGGGCATCGGCCGCAGGCTGTCGGAGTACCGGTGAGTGGGGGCGTGATGAGGAACGCACGACGCCTGCGGGCCGGCCTGCGGGGCTGGGGCGGGGTGGGCGCGATGGCCACCGTGTGCGTGCTCGCGCTGGTCTTCGCGCTGGTGCTGACCCACGCCGGGTCCCCCGCCGCCAAGGCCCCGAAGGCCCCCGAGTCCGCGGGGCACACCGTGACGGACGCCATCGACGCGGACGCGGACGCGGAGTGCACCGATCCGGAGAAGCAGACCCTGCCCCCCTCCGGCGAGGACGGCGTCACCATCGACGCGATCAAGAACCGGCCGGGCGAGAAGCGCAAGCTGATCGTCGGCATCGACCAGAACAGCTACCGCTGGGGCTACCGGGACCCCAACGGCGGGGACGGCGCACGGCTCGAGGGCTTCGACATCGACCTGGCGCACCGCATCGCCGAGGACATACTCGGCGACCGGGACGCGGTCCAGTTCAAGGCGATCCCCACCGACCAGCGCATCCCGGCGATCAAGGACGGCCGGGTCGACATGGTCGTCCGCACGATGACCATCAACTGCGAACGCCTCCGGGACGTGGCCTTCTCCGCCCCGTACTTCCGGACGGGGCAGCAGGTCCTGGCCCCGAAGGCGTCGTCGATCACGGGATACGACAAGTCGCTCGCGGACCGGAGGATCTGCACGGCGGCGGGCTCCACCGCGTACGCGAAGCTGGAGGAGGACAGGGCGGCGGGCAGGCTCCCGAAGTCCGCCGACATCCGCACCACCGTCCCCAACCAGCTCGACTGCCTGGTGCGGCTGCAGCTCGGCGAGGTCGACGCGGTGGTCACCGACGGCGCGCTCGCCGCCAGCCAGGCCGCCCAGGACCCGACGGTCGAGCTCAAGGGCGACGCCTTCACGACGGAGTACTACGGCGTGGCGATGGCGCAGGGCGCGAAGGACCTGCTGCGCCGGGTCAACCGGATCCTGGTGGACTTCCGCGAGGACGCCGGGGACGGGTGGCAGAAGGCGTACGAGACATGGCTGTCGGCGACACTGGGCAGTGATCCCGCGAAGTCGGAGCCGCCCGCTCCGCAGTACCTGCGCACGAGTTGACCGGGCGTCAAGGGCCAGCAGCCGAAGGTGAAACGTGAACGACCGACCCGCAGCGAAAGGTGACCGATGGGCGACACGGACCCCGCCGGGCCGGTGATGGACCGGGACGAGGTGGACCGTGCGCTCGCGCGGCTCGGCGCGGAGCACGAGGCGGTCGAGACCTCGCTGCTGGCCCTCCAGGACCACGCGGGCCGCAGGCTCCTGGAGGGTGCCCGCCTCACCGGCCGCACCGCGGAGCGCTGGGCGGCCACCGAGGCGTCGATCACGCTGCTGTGGACGTACTTCGACGCGTACACGGGCGCCCTGCGCACCGCCCGGGAGATCCGTGCCCGGCGCCGCTGGTCCAGCCGTGAGGACCTGGTGGAGCTGACGGAGCTGCTGCGCGGCGAGTGCGTCACCGTCGCCGGCTCGGCCGCCTCCGCCGCCGCCGCGAACGCGCCGACGCCCCCCGGCCGGCCGGGGAACCGGCTCAGCGAGCGCTACTCGCTGGCCACGCTGGTCGAGCGGATGAACGAGCTGTACGCCGCGTCGCTGGACGTGGTCGTCGCCGCGGACGCGGTGTGGTCGGCGCTGCCCGCCCGGATCGATCTGCTGGCCGCCGAACTCCACCGCACCCGCCGGCTCGCGCACCCGGTCGGGGTGCGCCCCGGCGAGCATCCGGCGGGCGACGACCTGGAGCGGATTACCCACTCGCTGACCGCGCTGCGCGAGCAGGTGGTGTCCGACCCGCTGGCGTTCTGGAAGCCCGCGGAGGGAAGTTCGGCGCCGGGCGGCGGCAGACCGGACACGACGGTGTACGACCGTGAGGCGCGGGCCCTGGAGGAGGTGCGCCGCGAGATCGACGCGGTGCTGGCGGTCCGTCAGGACTCCGAGAAGCGGATCGTGCGGCTGCGGGACGTCCTGTCGCGCGCCGACCGCACGCTCGCCGAGGCGCGCACCGCGCGCGGCGAGGTGCTCGCGAAGATCGCCGCGACGGAGGTTCCGGTGGTCAGCGGGCCGCCGACCGTACTGCAGGAGCAGCTGGCGACGGCCGCCGAGTACCGCAGGCACGCCCAGTGGCACCGGCTCTCCCCGCTCCTGGAGTCCCTGGAGCAGAAGGCGGAGGACGAACTGGAGCGCGCCCGCGAGTCGTTGACCGCGGTCACCGCCCCGCTGGCGGTCCGTGCCGAACTGCGCGGCCGGCTCGACGCGTACCGGGCGAAGGTCGCCCGGCACGGTCTCGCGGAGGACGCCGTGCTGGTCGAGCGGTACGAGAGGGCGCGCCGCATGCTGTGGAGCGCGCCCTGCGATCTGCGCGTCGCCCGGGAGGCGGTGCTGCGCTACCAGCAGGCGGCCGCCGAGCTCCTCGGCGCCGCCGCACCCCGGGTGCCCGGCCAGGGCACGTCCGAGGGGGGCGGGAGGCCCGGCGCATGAGCGACAACGGGGAGGCAGCGGCATGAGTCAGGCGGAGCACCGGACACACCGCCAGGGGCGGAGCGGGCAGGGAGCACGGGCGGAACAGCCTGAGCCGGAGCCGCAGGCGGGGGCCGCCGCTGCCCGGACCTGTCAGCGTCCCGGCTGCGAGGGCGCCTACGAGGACGTCGGCGGCGGCGAACTGTACTGCGACACCTGCGGTCTGGCGCCGGTGGTGTCGCCGACGACGGGCATGGTCGGCTCGGTCCCGACCGGTCTCACCGCCGGCGGCCGCGGTGCGCGTGGGTCGTCGCAGCCGTCGCAGCCGTCACATCCGTCGCAGCCCTCGCATTCGGCACGGTCGTCCCGGTCGTCCCGGTCCCGGCGTTCGGTGTCCGGGCGGCTCTCCCGTTCCCTGCCGGGAGGCGGCGCCGAACGCTCGGTGTCGGTGCGCGGCTCCGGTTCGTCGACGGGCTCCTCCGGCCGCGGCCGGCTGGGCGCGGGGCTGGTCCAGGTGCCGCCGATCCCGCGCCCCGACCCGCGCGCGATGGTGCTGGACAACCCCGAGGTGCCCGAGCGGAAGCGATTCTGCTCCCGTTCGGACTGCGGGGCCCAGGTGGGCCGTGCGCGGGCGGGCCGGCCGGGGCGCACGGAGGGCTTCTGCACCAGGTGCGGCCACCCGTACTCGTTCGTCCCGAAGCTGCGGGCCGACGACGTGGTGCACGGCCAGTACGAGGTGGTCGGCTGCCTGGCGCACGGCGGACTGGGCTGGATCTACCTCGCCGTGGACCGGGCCGTCTCGGACCGCTGGGTGGTCCTCAAGGGTCTGCTGGACACGGGCGACCAGGACGCGATGGCCGCGGCGATCTCCGAGCGGCGCTTCCTCGCGGAGATCGAGCACGCCAACATCGTGCGGATCTACAACTTCGTGGAGCACCTCGACCAGCGCACCGGTTCCCTCGACGGCTACATCGTCATGGAGTACGTCGGCGGCAAGGCCCTGAAGGAGATCGCCAACAGCCGCCGGACGCCGGACGGCAGACGGGACCCGCTGCCGGTGGAGCAGGCGTGCGCGTACGGCATCGAGGCGCTCGAGGCGCTGGGGCACCTGCACAGCCGCAACCTGCTGTACTGCGACTTCAAGGTCGACAACGCGATCCAGACCGAGGACGAGCTCAAGCTGATCGACATGGGCGCGGTGCGCAGGGCGGACGACGACGAGTCGGCCATCTACGGCACGGTCGGCTACCAGGCCCCCGAGGTCGCCGACGTCGGTCCCTCGGTCGCCTCCGACCTCTACACGGTCGCCCGGACGCTCGCCGTCCTCACCTTCGACTTCCAGGGCTACACGAACGTCTACGCGGACTCGCTGCCCGACCCCGACCACATCGAGGCCTTCCGGCAGTACGAGTCGTTCTACCGGTTACTGGTCCGCGCCACCGATCCCGACCCGGCCCGCAGGTTCGCCTCCGCGCAGGAGATGAGCGAGCAGCTCACCGGTGTCCTGCGCGAGGTCGTCTCGCTCCGGTCGGGCCGGGCCCGCCCCGCCCTGTCGACCCTGTTCGGCCCGGAACCGCGGGTGGCGGACACGGAGTTGTTCCCCCGGCCGTGGGGCGATGTGTCACGCCTCGGGGCGCGGGCGGTGCGGCGCGCCGGGTCACCTCGGCGGGGGCCGGGACGGAAGCAGCTCGCCGGAGGGGCCGTCACCGCCCCTCCTCCCGGCACCGCTTCCGCCTCCGGTCCGGCGGACCTCGTCAAGCCCGTCGACGCTCCCGCGGCGGCCCTCGCCCTGCCCGTCCCGCACGTCGACCCCGCCGACCCCAACGCCGGCTTCCTGGCGGGCCTGCTGGCCTCCGCGCCCGCCGAGCTGGTCCACGCCCTGGCGGCGGTGCCCGCGCCGTCGGCCGAGACCCGGCTGCGGCAGGTCCGCGCCTGGCTGGAGACCGGCGAGTCGGACACCGCGCTGGACGCGCTGCGGGCCCTGGAGGAGCAGGACCCCGACGACTGGCGGGTGGTCTGGTACCGCGGGGTCGCCGCCCTGGTCACCGGCGACCACGAGGGCGCCGCGCTCGCCTTCGACGCGATCTACGACGCCTTCCCGGGCGAGATCGCCCCCAAGCTGGCGCTCGGCCTGTGCGCGGAGGTGCTGGGCCAGCTCGACAACGCCGCCGAGTACTACCGCCTGGTGTGGTCGACCGACCCGAGCCATGTGAGCGCGGCGTTCGGCCTGGCCCGCGTGCGGCTCGCCACCGGTGACCGGCGCGGTGCCGTAGGGACGCTGGAGTCGGTGCCGGAGTCCTCCATCCACTACACGGCCGCGCGGGTGGCGGCCGTACGCGCCCGGCTGCGGGGGCGGGCCGCCACCGCCGGTGACGTACCGTTCCTGGACGACCTGAGCGCCGCCGCGTCCCAGGTCGAGGCCCTGGAGTCGTACGGACTGGATCCGGCGCACCGGGAGCGGTTGTCGGCCGAGGTCCTCGGCTGCGCGCTGGACTGGGTACTCTCCGGGGGCCGGGGTTCCGTTCCGTTTCCGGCCCCGCCGGGCCGGGGGGACCGGAGCGCCGGCAGCGCCGCCGAGGGACGGACCCTGCTCGGCAGCGGACTGGACGAGCGGAGCCTGCGCTTCGGGCTGGAGCGTTCGTACCGCACGCTGGCCCGGCTGGCGCGGAGCGGTGAGGAGAGGATCGACCTGGTGGAACGTGCCAACCGTTACCGCCCCCGGACATGGGTGTAGTTGATGTCGCAAATGCCCCAGCAGGCCGCTCTGTCGAAGTGCCCGAACTGCGAGGAACCCCTCGAGCCGGGTGATCGTTTCTGCGGTGCGTGCGGATACGACCTGTCGGCGGTCCCGGCACCGCCGACGGACCATCCGACGATCGTCATGAACGGTGCGGCGCCCGCGCCGGGCCCGGTGGTGCCCCCGCAGACGCCTCCGGGGCCGCCACCGGCGCCGCCGGCCGGGCCGGGCTGGCCCGCCGCCGGTCCGGAGGGCTCCGGCGCGTCCGCCCCGACGCACCGGCCGACGGACCTGGCGGGCACGGACTCGACCGGCCTGCCGCTGTCCGGCCCCGCCCCCCACCCCGCACCCTCGGCACCGGCACCGGCACCCGGGGTCGTGCCACCGCGTCCGGCCGCCCCGCCCGCACCCCCGCCTCCGCCCCCGCCCGCCGCGCCTCCCGCCGACGGCGCGGCCCGGTCCTCCGGTGTGCGCTTCGACCGCCCCGCCCGGCCGGCCGCGCAGCCCGAGGAGTACCCGCTCCAGGCCCCGGACCCGCGCGTGTCCGCCGAGCACGGACAGCCCGCCCCGGTCTCCGCGAACGCCCCGGAGCCCGCGGGCACGCCGGCGACCACGAGCGCCCCGGAGCCCACGGTGTGCGTGGCCTGCCGCGCGGGCAGGGTGGACGACGACGGCTACTGCGAGAACTGCGGCCACGCCCAGCCACGCGAACGGGACCACATGGAACAGGAATGCGGCCCGCTGGCCGCGGTCAGCGACCGCGGTCTGCGCCACCACCGCAACGAGGACGCCTTCGGGATCGGCACCACCACGCTGCCCGACGGCTCCCCCGCCTCGGTCGCGATCGTCTGCGACGGCGTCTCCTCCGCCACCCGGCCCGACGAGGCCTCGCTGGCCGCGTCCCGGGCGGCGAACGAGTCGCTGCTCGCGGCCCTGCCGCGCGGCACGCACCCGCAGCAGGCGATGCACGACGCGATCGTCGCCGCGGCGGACGCGGTCGACGCGCTGGCCGACGAGCCCGCCACGGACCGTGAGCGGTCCCCGCACCAGAACGCCCCCGCCTGCACCTTCGTCGGCAGTGTGGTGACCGACGGCCTGCTGGTCGTCGGCTGGGTCGGCGACAGCCGCGTGTACTGGGTGCCGGTCGACCGCAGCGCGCCCCCGGCCCGGCTCACCGAGGACGACTCCTGGGCCGCCCAGATGGTCGCCGCCGGGCTGATGGGCGAGGCCGAGGCCTACGCCGACCAGCGCGCCCACGCGATCACCGGCTGGCTCGGCGCGGACGCCTACGAACTGGAGCCGCACACCGCGTCGTTCAAGCCGGACCGGCCCGGTGTGGTCGTGGTCTGCACCGACGGGCTGTGGAACTACGCGGAGGCGGCCGAGGAGATGGCCCGGGTGCTCCCCGTCGACGCCGCCGTCCGCCCGCTGCACGCCGCCCGGGTCCTGGTCGGCCACGCCCTCGACGGCGGGGGCCACGACAACGTGACGGTGGCTCTGATCCCGTTCCCCGCCGTGCGGCAGGGGGCGGGATCGGCCTGAGGCCGCGTACGGCGGGCCCCCGCGGGGAAACTACGGGGAAGCCGCGGGAAGCCGCGGGAAGGTGCCAACGAACCGGAAACGAACCGGAGGGGACCGGTCCGTCATCTGTCGTCGCCCCGCACCGCCGCGGGGTTCTCCAGGGGGAGAGAAACAGGCATGGCCAACTTCTCGAAATCCAACGTGCCGCAGTTCTCGGTGGACGTGTACCAGAACGAGTACCTGCCGGAGGGCGGCCGCGAGGTCAACGCCATCGTCACGGTGACCGCGACCGGCGGCGGCACCATCGGCAGCGCGGTGGCGGCCCCCCACCTCTACGCGCCCGGCGAGGGGCCCTCGGCGGCCGTGGTGCTCATGGTCGACTGCTCCGGCTCGATGGACTACCCGCCGACCAAGATGCGCAACGCCCGGGACGCCACGGCCGCCGCGATCGATGCCCTGCGCGACGGCGTGCACTTCGCGGTGGTCGGCGGCACGCACGTGGCGCGGGAGGTCTACCCCGGTGCCGGGCGGCTCGCGGTCGCCGACGCGGCCACCCGCGGACAGGCCAAGCAGGCGCTGCGGGCGCTGAGCGCCGGCGGGGGCACGGCCATCGGCACCTGGCTCCGGCTGGCCGACCGGCTGCTGGCGTCGGCGGACGTGGCGATCCGGCACGGCATCCTGCTGACCGACGGGCGCAACGAGCACGAGTCGCCGGAGGACCTGCGGTCGGCCCTGGAGGCGTGCGCCGGGCGGTTCACCTGTGACGCCCGCGGAGTGGGCACCGACTGGGAAGTGAAAGAAGTCACAGCCATCGCCTCCGGCCTCCTCGGCAGCGCCGACATCGTCGCCGACCCGGCCGGACTCGCCGCCGACTTCACGCGGATGATGGAGGCGGCGATGGGCAAGGAGGTCGCGGACGTCTGCCTGCGGCTGTGGACCCCGGTGGGCACGACTGTGAAGTTCGTCAAACAGGTCGCGCCCACGGTCGAGGACCTGACCGACCGCCGTGCCGAGGCCGGCCCGCGGGCGGGCGACTACCCGCTGGGGTCCTGGGGCGACGAGTCCCGCGACTACCACCTCTGCGTCGAGGTCCCGGCGGCGGGCATCGGGCAGGAGATGCTCGCCGCCCGGCTCTCCCTGGTGATTCCGCAGCCCGGGGAGGGAGTTCAGAAGCTCAACGCGCAAGGTCTCGTGCGGGCGGTGTGGACGGACGACATGGTCGCCTCCACATCGTTGAACCCCCAAGTCGCCCACTACACCGGGCAGGCCGAACTGGCACAAGTCATCCAACAGGGTCTCAACCTGCGCAAAGCAGGCGATTCCGACGGAGCAACGGCCAAACTGGGCCGCGCCGTCCAGCTCGCGAGCGCCTCCGGCAACGCGGACACCGCGAAACTGCTTGCGAAGGTGGTGGACGTGGTCGACGCCTCGACAGGTACTGTGCGACTGAAAGCGAGGGTCGAGGAGGCCGACGAGATGACACTCGAAACCCGGTCCACCAAGACCGTCCGCGTGAAGAAGTGAATCTGAAGTGAACGAGCCCGGCCCCCAGGCCGGAGAACTTCGGTCGGAAGCGACCGAAAAGGAGAGGAGGAGGCGCCGACATGCCGACCTGCCCGAACGGACACCAGTCGGGTTCCGACGACTGGTGCGAGGTGTGCGGTCACCGCATGGCGGGGTCCGCGCCCCCGCCTCCTCCCCCGCCGCCCGGTGGCGGCTACGGGTTCCCGCCTCCCGGCGGCCGGTCCGGGCCCGGCGGCCAGGGCGGCCCCGGTGGTTTCGGCGGCCCGCCGGAGCTGTGCCCCCAGTGCCGTACGCCGCGTGAGGGCGGCGCGCCGTTCTGCGAGGAGTGCCGGTGGAACTTCCTGACGAACACGGCCACCTCGTACACCCCGGCCGCCCCGCGCCCGACGCCCCCCGGCCCGGGCGGACCCGGTGGTCCCGGCGGTCCCGGTGGTCCGGGTGGACCCGGGGGGCAGTACCAGCAGCCGCCCGGCCCGCCGTACGGCGGCGGTGACCCCTACAACGAGTACCAGGGCTCCCGTCCGTCCCAGGTGAACCGGCCCGCCGAGCCGATCCCGCCGGGCCCGCCCGGTTTCGGCGGCGACCCCTCCCGCCCGGTCCCCCCACCGCCCGGCCCGGGTGGTCACGGCGGCCCCGGTGGCCAGGGGGGCTACGGCGGCCCGGGTGGTCCGGGTGGTCCGGGTGGTCCGCAGGCGTTCGGTGGCGGCCCGTCGGCCCCGCCCGGATTCCCGCAGGAGACCGGCCGTCCGCCGCACCAGGGCGGTCCCGCCTTCGGCGGCGGTGACGACGACTGGGTGATCCCCCCGCCCTCCGGCGGCCCGAACGGCCCCGGCGGCCCGAACGGTCCCGGTGGTTACGGCTACCCGCAGCCCGGTGCGACCCAGGCGCCGTCCGGTCCCGGAGGGTTCCCGCAGCAGTCCCAGGCGCCGGTGACCTGGACCGCGACGATCGGTCCGGACCGTGAGTACTTCATGGCGATGATGCAGCGCTCCGGCCCCGAGGCCACGGGCCTGAACCTGCCCGCGTACTCGCCCGAGCAGCAGCGCGCCCTCACCGGCAACCAGCTCACGATCGGCCGTCGGCGCCACTCCACCGGTGACACCCCCGACATCGACCTGTCGACACCGCCGGAGGACCCGGGCGTCTCGCACCAGCACGCGGTGCTGGTGCAGCAGCCGGACGGCGGTTGGGCGGTCGTCGACCAGAACTCGACGAACGGCACGACGGTCAACGGCTCGGAGGAGCCGATCCAGCCCTTCGTCCCGGTCCCGTTGCAGGACGGCGACCGGGTCCACGTGGGCGCCTGGACGACGATCACCATCCACCGGGGCTGAGAAGACCTGCGGTCAGGGCCAGGTGGAACCGGAGCAATCCGGTTCCACCTGGCCCTTCTCGATTCACCGCCCACGGATGAATGGGCATTCCCCTAGTCTTCCGGTGCCCGGCCCCGGCCGGCCGGCCCGACTCCTGGCGATATCCCGCGGGTCCACGCAGGTCAGCGGCGGACGATGAGGGAAATGTGTCCTCGGTCACGGGGCGCCGGGGCGGACTCGATCCGTTGACAGTCACTCTCCGAATCGCTCAGGATTCACATCATGTGGAGCACATGAGCGGCCGCGTGCCCCGCGCAGCGGCGGGCGCTTCTCTTCGAGCTCCTCATGAATTCCGGGGAAACCGTTCGACTTCGGGGGAAATTCGAATGTAAAGCTGTACGACACCTGGGCCTGTGCGCCGCCGCCCGACACGGGATCCCGACACCACCGTCGCTCTCGGGACCGCCCGGATCGAACGAAACGCGCAGGCCGAGCCCTGTGAGGGCTCAGGAGGGCAGCGGGGCGGGGACGGTCCGGCGGACCCGTCCTCCATCGCCGTCGAGCCCCGATCCGCGGATGTCACGGAGTCTTCACCCGCACGTCGAGACCCGGTACCGGCTCCCCCGGGGAATCCGGTTCCCGCGGATTTCCACGCACCGACGACAATCGCCGGCAGCACAGCGCACAGCCGCGCGCAGAAATCTCCACAGTCTTGCCGCCGAAGCAAGGAAGGCATCACTTCGACGACAGAGTGCACACCATTCACAAAGTGTCGAACGATAAACAGACGACATCAGCCGGCGCTGTTGGAGCACGAGGGATTTCGGTATGGCACAGAAGGGCAGACACGGACTACTGGTCCTGCACTCGTCGCCTTTGATACGCAAGGCGATTCTCGATCTCTTCCGGGGCGATCCCGGCGTCACCGCGCTGGGCGGCTGCCCGCACACCACCGCCGTGGGCGGCCTGCCCGGGGGGCGGCCGGACGCGGCGCTGGTGGAGTACGAGCAGTGGCAGGGGATCCGCGGCAATCTGGCGCACAGCGGGACCCGGGTCATCCTCTACAGCAGGGACAACACCCCGCGCAGCGTGGTGGACTGCATCAGGGGCGGCGCCGCCGGGTTCGTGCACGATTCGTGCCCGCCCGAGTCCATCGTCAAGGGGCTGCACGACGTGCTGAGCGGGCGCACCTTCTGGCATCTGGGGGCGGACGAGCCCGAGCCCGCCCAAGGGGCGGAAGGCCCCGGGGCGGGGCAGCCGTGGAAGCTGAGCGGGCGCGAGGAGGAGGTCCTCGACCTCCTGCTCCGGCGCCGCTCCAACGAGGAGATCGCCCACGAGCTGTGCCTCACCCGGCAGACGGTCAAGAACTATGCGAGCCGGGTCTTCCACAAGGTGGGCGTCTCCGGGCGCAAGGAGCTGCTCAGACTGCTGCGGCCCTGCGGATGAGCCGGCGAGACACGGCGACCGGGAAGGACGCGAGGACGGAAATGGGCGAGCGCCCCTTACTGACGGAGCGCAACGGGCGGGTCCTCACGGTCACGCTGAACCGGCCGCACCGCCGCAACGCGATGTCCACCGCCATGCTGGGACAACTCGCCTCGGAATTACAGGATTTGGTGCATCAGGGCGAGGAGGCGCCGGGTGCGCTGGTGTTCACGGGCGCCGGCGGGACCTTCTCCAGCGGCGCCGACACCCGTGAACCCGACTGGCGGGACCTGTCGCGCCGCGCGGTGCGGCGGGCCCGTTTCCGCACGGTGTTCTCGGCGTTGCACGAAGCCCCCTTCCCGCTGGTGGCGGCCGTCGAGGGGTACGCGCTCGGGGGCGGGCTCGAACTGGCGCTCGCCTGCGACCTGGTGGTGGCCGGGGAGGGCGCCCTGTTCGGCCTTCCGGAGCTGGAGGTCGGTGCCGTGCCGGGCGGCGGTGCGGTCCACTCACTGCTGCGCCGGGTCGGCCGCGGTGTGGCGGCCCGGCTGCTGCTGGTTCCCGGGGAGCGCGTGCGGGCCGGTGAACTCGCCCGGCTGGGCGCGGTGGAACGCGTCGTGCCGGACGGCGGGGCGCTCGCCGAGGCACAGGCGCTGGCGGCCTCCGTGGCCGCCCAGGACCCGGGGCTCCTGGCGGCGGGCGTCAGGCTGCTGCGGGATTCCGGGCATCTGGACCGCGCGGCGGCGCTCGGTGTGGAGAACGGTTACTGGTGGCAGGCCGCGTCCGCGGCGGGACGCACGCCCGCACCACCACCCGGCCGGAGCCTTCAAGGCCACGGGAGGTGAGCGCTTCGCCGCAGCGGTGAGCCGCGCCGTCGGCTTCGTCGACCAGACCGACCAGACCGACCAGACCGACCGGATCCAGCCCCGCAGATCCGGCCCCCGGTGAACCCGCCGCGCACACCGTACGGCGGACGCCGGGGCCCGCCCCCCGATGTCCCAGACACCCGCCGGAGGACTCCGGCCGACGGTGGACGCACAAGCCGTCGACGCAAGAGGAGAGAGCAGAAGAGACGTGACCCCTCTCATCGAATGTACCGACGTCACCAAGAAGTTCGGTGACTTCACCGCGCTGAGCCGGCTGAACCTGACGGTCCCCCAGGGTGTGGTCCACGGATACCTGGGACCCAACGGAGCGGGCAAGAGCACCACGATCCGCATGCTCATGGGTCTCTCCCGCCCCACCTCGGGCCGGGTCCGGGTGCTGGGCCAGGACCCCACCGACCCCGAGGTCCGGCGGCGGATCGGCTATCTCCCCGGTGAGCTGCGGCTGGACGACCGGCTGACCATCGGGCAGACCCTGACCTCCTGGGGCAGGCTGCGGGGGCCGGCCGACACCGCCTACCGGGACGAGCTGGTCCGGCGGTTCGGGGTCGACCCGGCCCGCAAGGTGCGCGGGCTGTCGACCGGCAACCGCCGCAAGGTCGGCCTGATCGGCGCCTTCATGGCCCGGCCGGAACTGCTGATCCTCGACGAACCGACCAACGGGCTCGACCCGTTGATGCAGCAGGTGTTCCTCGGCTTCGTCGAGGAGGCCCGGGACAACGGGCAGAGCGTGCTGCTCTCCTCGCACATCCTCTCCGAGGTCGAGCGGGTCGCGGACCTGGTCGCGGTGGTGCAGGGCGGCAGGCTCGTCGCCTCCGGCCCGACGCGCGAGCTGCGCAGGGGGGCCGCGCAGCGCTTCCACATCACCTTCGCGGACGGCGGGGACGTGCCGCTCACCGCGCTGGCCGCCCTGGAGGGCGCGTCGGCGGTGGAGCCGCGCGGGCCGGAGGGCCGGGAGGTCTCCCTGGCGTGGACCGGCTCGCCGGACGAGCTGCTGCGGTTCCTGGCCGGGCACCGGATCGCGACGCTCACCGCGCCCGAACCGGACCTGGAGGAGGCGTTCCTCGAGTACTACCGGCAGGACGTCCCGGGCAGCGGGAGCGGCGCCGGGGAGACCTCCCCGGCCGCCGGTCCGCTGCGGCGGTGACCGCGGGCGGACCCGCGACGGTCTCAGTGATCAAGGCCGCCCCCGGGACGGCCGGAAGGGAACACACATGTCATCGCCCAGCTCGGAGATCTTCCGGCGCGGAGTACAGATCCAGAAGCGCACCCTGCTCGCCTGGTCGGCCGCGCTGGTCCTGCTCGCGCTCTCCGTCGTCGGCGCCTGGCCCTCGATGGAGAGCTCCGGCGCGCTGGAGGACTTCTCCTCGGGCGTCTCCCCCGAGGTGGCCGCGGCGTTCGGGATCGACCGGATCAGCAGTGCGAGCGGCTACCTCAAGGGGAACCTCTACGCGGTCCTGCTGCCGCTGCTGCTCGGACTGATGGCCGTGACCACCGTGACCGCCCTGACCGGCGGGGACGAGGAGGCGGGGCGGCTCGAGCTGCTGCTCGCGCTGCCGGTCGCCCGCCGGCAGGTCTTCCTGACGCGCTTCCTCTGCGTCCTGTTCGGCCTGGCCGTCACCAGCGTCCTGGTCTGGCTGTCGGTGTACGGCTCGGTCGTCTCGTTCGACATGGACGTCTCCGCGGGCGGGGTGGCGGCGGTGACGCTGACCACCGCCCTGCTGGCCGTCCTGCACGCGGGCGTCGCCTACGCCGCCGTCGGGTTCGGCCTCGGCCGCGGCCCCGCGCTGGGGCTGGCGGCGGGGGTGCTCGTCGTCGGATACCTGCTGCACGCCATCGCGCCGATGTCCGACGCCCTGGAACCACTGGCGGGCGTCTCGCCCTGGGAGTGGGCGCTGGGCAACGACCCGCTGCTCGGCGGTGTCCCCTGGGGCGGGGTCGCGCTGCTGGCGGCCGGCGCCGTCGCGCTGGTCGCCGCCGGTACGTACGCCGTGGACCGACGGGACGTCAAGAACGCCTGAGAAACGCCCCGTAAAGCATCCCGAAGCGGCCCGGCGGGGTCCGTGTCGCCCATCGGTCACCTTTCGCTGCGGGTCGGTCGTTCACGTTTCACCTTCGGC